>CANPAC010000001.1 GCA_947571975.1 uncultured Clostridium sp.
TACCATAAGGAAACTGAAATAAGTCTGAAAAAACTGACATAAGCCAGTTTTTTCGTCATGCGATTTTTTATCATTTTTGAATAAAATCTACTATTTTTATCAGCCTTATTTCAGTTTATCTATACAAAACCTGCGTTAAATCTGAATAATGCAATAACATTTTATTTTCCGGAAGTTACTCTAAAAATTTGCGTATTTTTTCTATTTCCATTAAGTTTATTTTTAAATTCCACAAAATGGCTAACTAGCATTTTGTTTTAGAATATATTTTATATTATTTCTTTTTCTCCAGATGTTTTTAAAACTTTTTTATAATTTTCCATTACTTCGTCTAGATTTTCTCCTATTTCTTCTATTGAATAACAATCAATTATTTTGATATTGCTGTCCTTTGCTTCCCATTTTTCTATTTTTTCGTTTGTGTTTTTGATATAGCTTTCTTTTCCTTTTATAAAAATTATCATGTCTTTTTGTCTTTTAAGTTTTTCTTTAATAGTTTCGAATTTTTCTATGTCATTATTTTTCCAATTTAGTTTTAATATTTGTTTCTTTTTTTCTTCTGCTAAATTTGTTTTTGTTAAAAATGTTTCCATCGTTTCTTCTAAATCGTTTTCTGTTAAAATAATGATTTCCTCTTGTTCTTTCATTTTTTCGTCGATATAAGGTAAACTCATCATTTCAAAATGATAATCACTTGCATAAAATGCACATAGTTTTTCTTTGGTATCTTTGTTTTTATTCATTTGAAATTCTCCTTTTTCATAAAAAATTCTACGGAAGGTTTATTTTTTTGACTACTGGTAAATTTTACCATTTCTTTACAAATATGTCAATAATATTTCAAATAAAATTTTATTACTTTTTTCGACATTCAATTTTTCTGTAGAATTTAGGTAATATTATCATTTTTTTTAACACTTTAATTTTATTTAAAGTGTAACTAATTAATTCATATTTTTAAAATATTCTAAGAATTTTTCTAAAATAGTATAAAATTTTCTAATTTGCTAATAATTAATATTAAAGAATATTTTTGAAATAATTGTTTTTATTACTTGGAGGTAACTTATGAAAAAAAATTTTAAAATGGTAATTATTCTAAGCGTTCTTCTTTTTATTTATATTTCTATATGTGCTATTTCCTATGCACAAAATGTATCTACAGATATTGCAAATAGTGTGTTCCGTTTACATGTTATTGCAAACAGTGATAGTGAAGAAGACCAAAATTTAAAATATATTGTACGTGATAATTTATTAAATTATATGAATTCTCTTTGTAAAGATTGTAAAACTAAGCAAGAGGCTATTTCTATTGTAGAAGAAAATAAAGATAATTTTAAACAAATTGCTGTTGATACAATTACAGAACAAGGTTACTCTTATTCTGTTAATATAAATATTGGAAATTTTGAATTTCCTACTAAAAATTATGGTGATATATCTTTGCCTGCTGGTTTTTATGATGCTTTACGAGTTGAAATTGGAGAGGCTCGTGGTCAAAATTGGTGGTGCGTAATGTTCCCTCCTCTATGTTTTGTTGATATTTCTTCTGGTGTTGTTCCTGATGATTCAAAGGAATTAATGGAGAATAATTTATCTGAAGAAGAATTTGCCCTTATTTCTGATAAATCAAATCAAGAAATTAAATTTAAATTTAAATTGTTAGAATTTTTTGCAAATAGTGGTTTAATAACTGCTAAAAAATAACTATTGCAATTCCATTAAGTTTATGATATATTTTAATAAATAAAAGAGTGTTATGTTTTACGCTCTTTTTTCGTGGAAAGATACAATATTGGAGGTTGTTTAATTGGAAAAATTAGTCGTAAAAGGTCCAACGCCTTTAAAAGGTGAAGTAACAATCAGTGGTGCAAAAAACGCAGCAGTAGCCATTTTACCAGCTACACTTTTAATTGATGGTACTTGCACAATTGAGAATTTACCAAATATAAGTGATATAAAAATATCTTGTGAAATATTAGAAAAATTAGGTGCTAAAATAACATGGAATAGTAAAAATAGTATTACAGTAGACACTTCAAATTTGACAACAACAAGAGCACCATTAGATTTAACAAGCAAATTTAGAGCTTCTTATTATATTATTGGAGCCATGCTTAGTAGAAAAGGAGAAATTGAAGTCGGTATGCCTGGCGGTTGTAAGCTTGGCGCAAGGCCTATTGATCAACATATCAAAGGTTTTGAAAGACTTGGTGCAACAGTTACTGTTGAAAAGGGTACAATATATGCAAAAGCAAAAAAATTAACTGGTTGTCCTATTTATATGGATATTGTTTCTGTTGGTGCAACAATTAATGTTATGCTTTCTGCAGTTTTAGCTAAAGGTACTACTATTATTGATAATGCCGCAAAAGAACCCCATATTGTTGATGTCGCTAACTTTTTGAACACAATGGGTGCTGATATTAGAGGTGCTGGAACTGATGTTATTAAAATCAATGGAGTAGAAAGACTATCTGGTAATGCAACTTATTCTGTCGTTCCAGATCAAATTGAAGCTGGTACTTTTATGCTAGCAGCAGTTGCAACAAAAGGAGATTTAGTAATTAAAAATTGTATTACAAAGCATTTAGAGTCAATTACTGCTAAAATTATAGAAGTTGGTGGAAACGTTGAGGATAATATTGACAGCATTCATGTTTGGTGTAATAAAAGACCTTCTAAAGCTACTATAAAAACTTTGCCTTATCCAGGTTTTCCTACTGATTTACAGCCACAGATGGGTGTAGTTTTGTCCTTAGCTAGTGGTAATAGTATGATTCATGAAAGTATTTGGGACTCTAGATTTCAATATACAGAAGAATTAAATAGAATGGGTGCTAAAATAAATGCTCAAGGAAAAACAGCCTTTTTTGAAGGTGTAAAAAAATTAACTGGTGCTCCTGTTTATTCTTCTGATTTAAGGGCTGGCGCTGCTCTTGTTATTGCAGGAACCGCTGCTGAAGGGACTACTGAAATCTATAACTTGCAACATATTGATAGAGGTTATGAAAATATTGAGGAAAAATTTAAGAATATCGGTGCAAAAATCGAAAGAGTAACAGAATAATAAACAAAAACAATAAATTATATATCTAACTTGTTTATATATTAATATTTAATAGTAAAACCATAGCTAGGGTGTAACAATCGGGGTCTTTACTATTAAATATTAATATATAAACAAATTTAAGATATATAATTTAAATAGTAACAAAGGAAATAATAGTCATGTTAAATTTTTGTAGTTTATATAGTGGAAGTAGTGGAAACAGTCTTTTAGTAGATACTGATAATACCAAAATTCTAATTGATGCTGGTGTTAGCAGTAAAAAAATAGAAAGTGCATTATCAAATATGGAAATAGACCCTTATTCTCTTTCTGGTATTTTAGTTACCCATGAACATATAGACCATGTGCAGGGTCTTGGTACATTCTCTCGAAAATTCCATTTACCTGTGTTTGTTAATCAAGAAACACTTGACGCTATGCCAAAACAAAGAGATAAAATAGAAAGCAACCAAATAAAAACTTTCAAAGTTTCTGATAAATTTTCAATTGGAGATTTGACCATTAAACCTTTTTCAATTCCCCATGATGCCGCTAATCCTTGTGGTTTTAATATATGGAAAGATAATAAAAAAATTAGTATTGCTACTGATATCGGACATATGACAAATGGAATTTTAAAAAATTTAGAAGAAAGCTTATTCGTTATGTTAGAAGCTAATTATGATCCTGAAGTTTTACGTTGCTCTTCTTATCCTTTTAGCTTAAAATCAAGAATTGCTGGGCCAACAGGTCATTTGCCAAATGAAATTGCTGGTAAAACAATTTCTCATTTGTTGTCTTCTGGTTTAAAAACCGCAATGTTAGGCCATTTAAGTAAAGAAAGTAATTTCCCAGAACTTGCTTATCAAACAGTAATGGATGAATTAATTTGTAATCCTTCTTTTGACTCAGATTCTCTCAATTTAAAAGTTGCAAATAGAAATAGTCCTAGCAATTTAATAAGTATAAGCTAATTAGAGTAAAGGAGAAAAATCATGTTAAATATACAAGTTGTTTGTGTTGGTAAATTGAGGGAAAATTATTTACAAGCCGCTATTGATGAATACTGTAAAAGGTTATCTCGTTATTGCAAACTAACCATCTTAGAGCTCCCCGACGAGAAAATACCTGATAAATTGAATAATAATTTAGCAAATGAAATTAAAGCAAAAGAATGTGATAATATTTTTCGACATATTAAAAAAGATTCTCATATAATTGCTTTAGATTTAAATGGAAAACAATTTTCCTCTGAAGATTTTTCTTCTGAATTAGAAAATATCTCTATGTCTTCTAGTTCTATTACTTTTGTAATTGGTGGTTCTTTAGGGTTAACTAATGACTTTTTAGCACATTGCCACCAAAAAATTTGCTTTTCTAAAATGACTTTTCCTCATCAGTTGATTCGTGTTTTTCTTTTAGAGCAAATTTTTAGAGCTTTTAAAATTTCTAATGGCGAAACTTATCATCGCTAATTATTACATAAAAATATTGTTTATTTGCGCCTAAAAAGGCGTTGATAGTGTAAAAAATATTGTGATTATATATATTGTTTATTTGCCCTTTTTAAGTGCCTTAAAACAATATATATAATCTTTATTAATTTGTAGAGATTCTAAAACACACAAAATAGACACTCTTTTTAAGGGGCTGAAACAAAAATTTTTAGAGTTAATACTATTTTTATAGGGGATTTATTTTCTCTACAAAAATAAAAACTTAAATTAATTAATTGGAAATTTTTTTTCGAATTTCTTTGCTTAATCGATACACTATAACTTGTCTTACGATTAAAAATATTGAAATAAATATTAAACTTTTTATAATCATGCATAAATTATACATCAGCTTTTTTAAATTGTCAACTAAAACTTTACGACATAATTCTACAAATTACAACACTAACCAACATTCCAACTAAATCTGCTGCAAGAGCTGCTATCAAAATCCCTCTTGTTTTCTTTATTTTTACAGCACTTGTATAAATAGCAATAGTATATAATGTAGTCTCTGTAGAGCCCATAATTGTAGATGCCATTTTTCCTATCAAATTATCTACTCCGTAGGTCTTCATGATATCTGTTGCCACAGCAATTGAACCACTTCCTGAAATAGGTCTTAGTAAAGCTAATGGCATAATTTCGCTTGGAAAATGAATAACATTTAAAAAGGGTTTACTAAATTGGATAATAATATCTAATATTCCTGAATTTCTAAGAGCTCCAATTGCAATAAACAGACCTACTAATGTTGGCAAAATGTTAAACACAATTTCTATCCCCTCTTTTGCTCCTTCTAAAAAATCATCAAACACCTTATTTTTTTCTATTAGCGAATAAGTAATAATCAATAAAATAATTAGTGGCATTGCTAAACTAGATAGAAAATTAACAACCTGCAAAAACTCTTCCTCCTCTTTATTTTAAAAAAACTATATATAAGTGTTTTCTTATAGTATTGTAGTTTTACTTGTTATAGCTTTTTTTAGTTATTTTTTTACTCGAATTAACAGTTTTGTAACAAAAATCCCGTGTTATAGCTGCACATATTGTCGCTATCCATACAGGAAAAACAATAGCAGTTGGATTACTAGACCCTAATGAATTTCTAATAGCAATTACAGTTGTTGGTATTATCTGAATTGAAGCTGTATTTAAAACAATAAACATCATCATAGAATCAGTTAAAGTTGTTTTTTGGGAATTTTCTTTTTGCATAGATTTCATTGCTTTTAACCCTAATGGTGTCGCTGCATTTCCTAATCCTAAAATATTTGCAATCATATTCATTGAAATTTCTTTCTGAATTTGTTTATTTTCCCTTATTTCTGGAAACAATATTTTTATAATTGGTTTTAATAAATTTGTTAACTTATTGATAATGCTCGTTTTATTAGCAATCTGCATAATACCATTCCATAAACATATTGTCCCTAGTAGTTCAATAGATAATTTTATTGCATCATTTGTACTTTCAAAAATACTACTATTTAGTGTTTCTAAGTTTCCAGAGCAGATAGCATAAGAAAAAGATATGATAATAAAAATAGGCCATATCTTATTTAACATATTTATCACCTAAATAATTTTATTCTAAAGCCAACTTTTTATTACAATATAATTGACCTGCATTTCTATTTGTGATATAGTAATGTCATAGGATTGTAAAATATAACTTTTAAGGAGGATGATTGTATGAAGTCAACAGGAATTATTAGAAGAGTAGATGAACTTGGTAGAGTTGTTATTCCAATAGAAATTAGAAATCAATTTAACATTGTAGAAAAAGACCCCATTGAAATATTTGTCAATGGTTCTTCCATTGTTTTAAAAAAATTCGAACCAAACTGCATCTTCTGTGGCAATAATGAAAATTTATTAACTTATAATGATAAATTAATCTGTTCTGATTGTGCTAGTAAAATTGGTAAATTAGAAAAAGAATAAATATTAACTACTAAACACAAAACATAACAAACAAAACGTCTTTAATTACTATGTTAATTTAAAGACGTTTTTTATATAGCAGAAAAGAGTTATTTGTTAGCAACTCTTAGGCTCGCTTTTTTTATTTACAATTTGCTTAAGTAATGTATTTGACTTTTTCTATTTTAATGTTATACTCTAATAAGAAAAACTAAAGAAAGGAGTGTATGATTTATATCATACGAAATATTATGAAAAATAAATTTATTTTAATTGGTTCTATAGTATTTGTAGTAATTGTTATTACTATTTTGTGCATATTTTTATTAAAATCATCTTCTGTTTTAGAATTATCAGACTTTGAAAAAATAGCTGTTTATGGCTATCTTGAAGATTATTTGTCTTTAGACAAACTTTATCTTCTTTCTAACAAGTCATCTTATGATGAATCTCAATATTTACAAAGTAAAGTAAAACAAATTTTAGATTCTCATTACGAAAAATCACATGATGAACTAATTCCAACTAGCATTATTTCTGATGAATTATCTAAAAATTATGGAATATCTGCTGATTCACTTGATTACCATGGTATTCTTGTTTCAGATTTTGAGTTTTCTCCTCAAGATAACGCCTTTATAAGAGTTGAAGGCGCTAATAGTGGCGTTTCTTCTATAGAAAATCAGGTTTTCATGAATGAAAATAGTGATAATAAATTATCTATTCAAAAAATTGAAAAAGCTTCAAAAGATTCATATATTGTATATTTTAATGTGATGGATTCTTCTGAAAGTAATGTTTCTGCCTCTGGAAGTGTTACAATTAATGTTGTTGATAATGCTTATGAATTAGAAAATTGTACTATAACTTCTGAAAATTAAATCTATATTTTGAAACAAATTTCTCAAATAAGAAATAAAATTAAAAAATAAAAAGTTATTTCTTATTTGCGAAATAACTTGACAGAATTTTAAAAAAGGTTTATACTTAATATAGGTGATTAAAATGTTGAAAAGAGAAATGTATTTGTCAAGAATAAGAGGCTTTTATAATAGTAATCTTATAAAAATTTTAGTAGGAATAAGAAGATGTGGAAAATCTGTAATATTAAAACAGATAATGAATGAATTGCAAGAACAAGGAGTCGATAAAGAACATATTATATATGTAAATTTTGAGCTTATAGAATATGAAGATTTACAAGATTATAAAGAATTAAATAAATATATAAAAGAAAAAATAGTAGATGAAAAAAACTATTATGTATTTTTAGACGAAATCCAAAAAGTAGAGAAATTTGAAGATGTAGTAAATTCATTAAGAGCTTCTATAGAAAACATAAGCATATTTATTACTGGCTCAAATAGTAAATTATTATCAAACGAATTGTCAACAGTTTTATCTGGAAGGTATGTATTATTCAATATTTATCCATTAAGTTATAAAGAGTTTATAGAGTTAACAGGTAAAGATGGTAAAAGTAATGAAACTTTTTGGGATTTTGTTAAATGGGGAGGACTTCCGAATAGAACTCAATTTACAGACGAAGGTAACATAAAAGATTATCTTCATAGTGTATTTGATTCCATTATTTTAAGAGATGTAGTAGACAGATTAGGATTGAAAGATACAGTGTTATTTGATTTGTTATTACAATATATTGTAGATATAACTGGACGTGAATTTTCTGCTGAAAATGTTATAAAATTCCTAAAAAGTGAAGGTAAGTCTATATCAACAGAAACATTATATATATATTTAGATGCATTATGTAAGGCATTGATGATGAAAAAAATATATAGATATGATATTCATGGAAAAACAATATTAAAAACTTTAAATAAATATTATATGACTGATTTGGGAATAGCTCAAATAAAAAATAATAACTTTGAAATAAATAAAAGTTTTGCTATTGAAAATGTTATATATAACGAACTATTAATAAGAGGATATGATGTTTATATAGGAAAAACAAAAGAAGGAGAAATTGATTTTATTGCTACAAATAGTGAAGAAAAACTATATTTCCAGGTTGCTTATTTACTAGAAAATACTAAAACTGAGGCTAGAGAATTTGGAGCTTATAAAGAAATAAATGATAATTATCCTAAATATGTTCTTTCTCTGGATAAAGTGGACTTTTCAAAAGATGGAATAATTCATAAAAATATTATTGATTGGTTATTAGAAAATTAGTATTAAAAATGCTCTCTATTAAAGCTTATAAATATTAAAATTTTGTATAAGACCCGTTTAGATTTTAAACCACTAATAAGTTATTTAAAATCTAAACGGGTCTTAACAACTATACACACATGTGTATCTTATTTTACTAATGTCAATTCTTCAACTCCATCTGTTGTATTTTTATTAATTATATAACCATTTGGTCTTACATTAATAATTCCCTCTACAGCAATATCTGCCTTAATTAAACCATCATAGAATTTTAATGTTCCTCTATTTATAATACCATGTGTATTTCCCACTATCTCTGGACATGTTGTACTCACCGATTTGTCATCTTGCCCTATAGTTAAAGTTCCTGTATTTTGAATAGCGGCTTTATATATATTTGATATTTTTCCTGTCTGATTACTATTTGTATCAATAATTTTTAAGTCTCCTGCATTTTCAATTATATTTTCTACTGTTGCTGATATAATATTTTTTCCATTTAAGTCTATTGTTATGTTTCGGCCTTCTTCTATTATAAATGTTTCATTTGTATTAATACTGTTAACTAAAGTTATGGTTGTTTCTTCTGTTGCATAGGCATTTATAGCTGATTGTAAGTTTGTGTATTCCACCTCTCCAATTTTTGCAACTGTACTTACTGTTCCTGATAAAGCTAAAGTGTCACAGTAATATCCATCTACACTTTCTGTTTTTGTTGTATAACCTGTTTCTAAGTATAGATAAAGTCCTAGTAATCCTCCTTTTTTTCCTTTGATTATTCCATCATAGAATTTTATACTTCCTTTTCCACTGTCATTTATTGCATATTCTTCTGCTTGTATTACTGGGGTTTCTTTTGTTACATTTCCATCTGGTGTTCCTATTACTATTGTTCCTTGTGGTGATATATTTTTTATAGCTGTTTCATTGTTTGTTACTATATTTCCGCTTATAATAGATGTTGTTCCTGTTCCTCCATTTTGAATCTCATGTATATTTTCTTTTACATTTCCTCCTGTTATATTTGTACTTCCATTGCTAGTATATACACCATATTCATTAGCTGTAATAGTTCCTCCTTCTATGTTTGTAATTCCTCCATTTGTAAATGTTCCATATGTATTTCTTTCTATATTTGCTCCTTCTTTTACATTTACAATTCCTCCTACAGCATAAATTCCATATGTGTTTTGTTGTATATTTCCACCTTCTATATTTGCTGTTCCGTTTTCTTTATTGTATATACCATAGCTATTACCTGAAATTTTTCCTCCTACTAATTGCAAGTTTCCACTATTGTAGATTGGCGAAGCTTTATACCCTGTTAATGTACCATTTTTTTCTGTACTCAAATCTGTTATGCTTAAGTCCCCTGTATTTTCAATTATTGAGTACATTTTTAGGGTATTTCCATTTAAGTCTAATGTTATATTTTGACTTTCTGCTATATTTAGTGTTCCTGCTCCGTGCTGTTAGCTGAATTCCTCTTAGTAATTCTATTGTTGATTGGTTGTTTCCTGCCGCTAAAATAGCTTCTTGCAAGCTTGGATATGTTACTTCTCCTATTTTTGCTACTTGTATTTTGTCTAAATCTTCATTTGTTGTTAGGGTTATAACTTTGCCACCATCTTCCTCTAATATGCTTGTACCTTCTTCTATTTCTGTTATACTAGAATTTTCTTCTATGGCTAATTTACTACCTTCTATTCTTCCATCATAAAAATGCAATTCTCCTAATTGATTCTTTATTGCAATGTTATTCCCTTCTACTTTAATCTCTAGTAAACTTGCATTTACAATTCCATCTCCTTTTATACCTAAACTTATCATTCCTGTACTATTATTACGAATTGCAGTTGAAATTCCTATATTAGTAGCCTTAACTTCTCCTCCTTTTACATTGATAGTACCATCATTAACATTATATATTGCCATTGCACCAGCACTTCCATCATTTTCTAAATTAACTATTCCACCATTTACATTAACCGTTCCTGTCCCAACATTATGTATTACATGAGCCTCATAGCTATTAGTATAACTCATACTTACAGTTCCACCATCTATATTAGCTGTTCCGTTTTCATTATATAGCACATAATTTTCGTTTCTGTCTGTCATAATAGTCCCACTACTAATAGAAAAATCACCTTTATTATGAATTACATTATAATAATTTTTATTATCCCCTGTAATAGAACTGCTAATTTCTCCTGTTTGTGCTTCTGATAAATCTACTACTTCTAATTTCCCATAATTAGTAATTACTGAATCATTTCTACTAGTTAGTGTATAAGAATCCAAATTTAATCTAACATTTTGTCCATAATGTATTTCTAATCCATTTTCTAATGCAATATCTTTTAACATATGTACTGTTGTTTGAACATTATTGTTTTCTCTTGCTCCACATGTATTTACAGCTTCTTGTAAGCTTGTATAATAAAACCAATCTATTCGTGCTACATAGTCTGTTACAATTCTTAAATTTACAGTTGTCATTCCATTTTCATAATTGTGTGTTATTTTTTGCATCTTCTGCTATTTCACCTATTCCTATTTGTCGATTTTTAGTAAGACCTTCTCCATAATTTATCGTTACTGTAATTGGGTCTTTTGTATATTCATTTGTGCTTTTTGTTAGTGTAATGTCACTTTCTTCTACTTTGAATACTTTTGATTTTTCTGTATTGGTCTTCCCTTTATTATCTCTTGTGCTAACCCATAAATAGTAATCTCCCTTTTGGCAATTAGCTTTTGTTGCAATTACTGTTTCTTCTCCTATTTCTTGCCATGTTGTAGGCCCGAGTAGTATTACTGTTACTCCATCCGTATTTTGCTGATTGTACTTTAACTCCTTCCCCTGCTGTTAAATTTATTCTAGTTTGTATCTCCACTTTTCCACCTTTAGCAATATAATAGGTTCCTCCATTTTCTTTAAAATTAACTTCTATTGATATTACTTTACTTTTCACTTCATTGTAGGTATTCTCTAGTGTTTCAGCTGATACTTCATACTCTTTTTTTATTTTATCTATTTGTTTTATTTGTTCTTGATCTTTATTCGTAATTGCTGTATATGCTAATAGCATTACCATTATAAAAAAAAGCATGGCTACTAAAACAAATAGTGTTATGCTTCCTTTATCTTCTTTTATTTTCCTAAAAACCGTATGTTCCATATCAATCCCTCGCTTTTTTCCTTCTTCTTTATTATATATGCTTAAAGTGATGTTTTCAATTGATATGTTTTCCAAGGTTTCCTTGTTTTTCTTCTAAGCTTTACGGGTAGTATCTTTTAGTTGTTTTTTTCATTTTTATTATTTTTGTGTGACATTAATGTTACATAATACCAATTTGACATAATTCACACATAAAAAAGAACTGTCCCAAATTTCACAAAAATGTGAAAAAAGAAACATCCCTGTATCACATTTTTGTTTTTCATTTTTTATAATATTTTCTTTATCTCTTCTATTGTTAAACCTGTAAAATCCGAAATCTGTTCAATTGGCATATTGGCATTTAACATCTTTTTTGCTATTTCTCTCCTTTCCTCGTCTCTTGCACCTTGTACCATACTTTTTTCATCTCTTATTGCTTTATCTCTTAAAAATGCTATCCTTCTTTCTGCTTCGTCTCCTGTTAAGTATTCATATTCATCATTAGCTTTTTTTATTTCTTTATTTTTTTCCATGGCTAACTCTACCCCCTTTAGATTTGCCTGGCTTATAAATTGCAACCACTGCTCCAATTTAGTTTCTACTCCTCTTCTTTCTTTTACAAACTTTGGTATTTGTATAAAATGAAGTTCTATTTTATCTGTCAATATTTTGTTTTTATATTCTCTTTTTAATCTTGCTATTTCATGATATGGTCCTTCTTCAAATTGTTTATAATCTAAAATATTTATTGCTATTGTCTTTTTTACTTTTCTATAATTCTCTCCTGACTTTAAATTATTATAATAATTTCCTGACCAATAATATAATGTTCTTTCTATAAAATTATTCGGATTTAATACTTGTACTTCTATATTAACAATTGTATCATCATTTAAAACTGCTAAAATATCTAGTCTCCCTAATTTATTTTCTTCTAATTGTTTTTCTAATGTTGCTTCTGCTTGTACTTCTATTTTTTCTATTGGTATTTCTAAAATAGCTATTAGAAAGTCTTTTAATATACTTTCGTTTCCTTTCTTAGAAAAAATTTTCTTAAATATATAATCATTTGTAACTGGTATTTTTGTTTTTGTCATATTTCTTCTTCCTTCCTAATTTTACAATAAAATTTGTTCTTTTTCAAGAACTTCTTTGTAAAATTTTATAATTATTTAATTTTTGATAAATATTGAATAAAATTTTAAAATAAATAATTTGAATTTTAAATTTTTTAGAATAATAAAATGTTTTAATCATTAATGATAAAAAGGCCAATTTACTTTTATTTGAAATATAGAGATTTTACATATAAGATATTTGAATATTAAAATTTGATAACATAAAAAAATAAGGATAAAATTTATTTAGAAATGTAAAAAGAAATTTAGTATATTTATTAAACCATAAAATATACTAAATTTCAAGTATTTTTCATCGCAATTTCTGAGCTTTTTCGACAATTATAAATAATTTATCCTTAAGATATGTCCCAAATTTCACAAAAATGTGAAAAAGGAAACGTCCCCATATCATCGTCTCCATATCATACAAACTTTTGATAAATCTCATTTTTGCTAACGCCTCTATCTTTAGCTATTTGTTTTATAATTTCTTTTTTCTCCATTCCTTTATTTTCATATAATTTATAATGTTCTTCTAAACTTAAATTTTCAATATTTTTTCTAAATTCTTCATTAATATCTAATTCATTATTTCCCTCTATTATTAAAACCATTTCTCCTTTTAGATTTTCTAATTTTTTTATAATTTCATCTATAGTTCCTCTTATAAATTCTTCATGTATTTTCGTTAACTCTCTTGCTAAAACAACTTGTCTATTATTTAAGATTAATGCTAATTCTTTTAATGTTGATTCTAATTTGTGAGGTGCCTCATATAATATTATTGTTTTTCTGCTTTTTTCGATTTCTTCTATTTTTTCTTTTCTTAGCTTTTTGTTAAGTGGCAAAAACCCTAAAAAATTAAATTCCTTTGTACTAATTCCAGAAGCGATTAATGCGTTTACCATAGCACATGCACCAGGTATAGGTATTATTTCAATGTTTTCTTCAATACATTTTTTTATAATTACTTCACCTGGGTCGCAAATTCCTGGCGTTCCTGCGTCAGATACTAATGCTATATTTTGACCTTCTTTTAACTTTTTTAATAAAGTATCTGTTTTTATTTCTTCATTGTGTCTATGATAACTAATTAATGGTTTTGTTATCTCTAAATGATTTAATAGTTTTAGAGTATGTCTTGTGTCTTCTGCTGCAATTAAATCCGCTTCTTGTAATACTTTAATTGCTCTTAGTGTAATGTCTTCTAAGTTTCCTATTGGTGTTGCTACAATATATAATTTTCCCATTTTTAATCACATTCCTTTCTCAAGGTACAAACCTGGTTGGAAAAGAATTAAATTTTTCAACCTTTTTTCTCTTTCATTTTCACTTAATGTTATCCACAATCATTATATATTTTGTGGATTTCTTCTGTGTATTCTCCATTTTCTTGGTATATATATAAATTTTTTTCTACTTTCAAAAATGGTTTAGCATTTTTAATTCCTTTTATTAAAATAAGTATTGGCTTACTTTCTTTATTTGTATGTACAAAACGTAAAATTTTAGGTTCTATTTTATAGTTTCTCATAAGACTTATAATATCTACTAATCTATCTGGCCTGTGTACCATATAAAACTCACCTTTATCTTTTAACAAGTCTTTTGAAATTTTAATAAAATCCTCTAGGGTTGCGGTTGTTTCATGTCTAGCTATTATTTTACTTTCCGCTTCATTAATAATTCCTGTATCTTTTTTCTTATAAGGCGGATTTGTTACAATAGCATCAAAAGTATTTTTTTCAAATTCTTTATTTAAATTTATAATATCTTCATTTATTATTTTAAATTGATTTTCTAATTTATTTAATTTTATACTTCTTGTTGCTGTTTCATATACTTCTTCTTGTTTTTCTACTCCTATTATTTCTTTTAATTTAGTCTTTTTGCATAATAATGTTGCTATAATTCCTGTCCCTGTTCCTAAGTCTAATACTTTTGTGCCTTCTTTAATTTGTTTTGCAAAATCTGATAATAAAATGCTATCTATACCAAAACAAAATCCTTTTTTGTTTTGTATGATTTTTAAACCTTTATATTGTAAGTCTTCTATTTTTTCATTTTCTTTCAAATTTATTTCCATTTTTAATTCCCTTTATCAATTTTTTAGTAGTAACTTATTTTTTATCTTTTCATATTATACAATAAATAGCGATATTTTGCAAAATTTGATTTAATTTAGGAGATTTTTAAATATGAATTTTTTAAGTGATAATAATGGGCAACAAAATAGAGGAGAAAAAAATTCTCCCCATAAAAAATCTTTTGATTTTAATTTATATAAAAAAAATACTGTTAATTCTTTACATGATGTTGAAAACTTTTTAAATAATTTTCATCATTATTCTAGATATTTTAAAATATTTAAAATTATGAAAAAATAAGTTTAAATATTAATCATTTTTATTTAAGCGTCATTTTTTCTTGTATATGTCTCTTTAAATTCCTCATTTTCATTTCCATCAATTAGAATTTTCACTTTGTTAATTTCCGTTAATTCAGTCAATGTATTTACGATGCAATCAATTAAATTACTTTTTTCTTTTTCATTTTCTTTTGAATAATTTAGAAATTCAGTTGATAAATCTAATACTGCACAATCTCCTTCTAAATAAGTTTTATTGATTTTTGTCCCTTCTGGAATTATTTTTTTATTTTTTTCGTTTTTAGGTCCTTCAATTAATAAGTTCATTAATTGTTCATGTGCATTGTTAATAATTTCTTTAATATCAATTAATCTAGCCTCTGGATTTATTTCATTTGTTTCTTTGTTAGGAAAATATAAACTAACAATTGTCTGTCTTACTTGCTCTTCTGTTATTTCTTCTTGTGGTGTATATTCTTCTACTGTTGTCTCTTGTTCCTCTTTATTCTTAAAATATTGTATTCCAAAATATCCTGCTATTAGAATAATAACTAATAAAATAGAAAAAATAATTCCAATCTTTTTGTTTTTCATTGGCTTCCTCCTCGTTTCTTTTTATTTATTATCTATCTTATTAGTTGTTTGTCCTTTTTAGAACTTTTTATTTCATTTTATTAATAATGGATTTTAATTGAACACCTATCTCTTTTTTTATAACAAAAAGGACATCTCATTATTTTAACATATTTAACATAATATTGCAAATTTGCAAAAAGAAAAAAATTGACTCCTTAAACTCCCTTTATTTTCCATTTGACAAAACGCTGTTTTCCGTATAAAATAGGGATGGAAAGGAAGTTTTATCATGAAGAATTTTAATGATGGAAATGATATAAACAATATCTTACACGTTGGGCTAGATGTAGGGTCTACAACAGTTAAGATTATTGTTATGGATAAAAATAAAAATACTATATATAAAGATTATCAAAGACATTTTTCAGACACGAAAAATACAGTTTGCAAAGTACTAGAAGATTTACTAGTAAAATATCCTTCTAACTACTTTACTCTAGCTCTTACAGGTTCTGGTGCTATGTCAGCTGCTAAATTTTTAGGAGTGAATTTTATTCAAGAAGTTGTTTCATGTAAACGTTCTGTTGAAAAATACATTCCTAAAACTGACGTTGTAATTGAACTTGGTGGAGAAGATGCTAAAATTATTTATTTTGATCAATCAATTGAACAACGTATGAACGGTACTTGTGCAGGTGGTACAGGAGCATTTTTAGATCAAATGGCTTCACTTTTACATACTGATACAGCACGGCTTAAATGAATTAGCTAAAAATTATTCTACAATTTACCCAATTGCTTCTCGTTGTGGGGTTTTTGCAAAAACTGATATTCAGCCTTTAATAAATGAAGGTGCTGCTAAAGAAGATATTGCTGCTTCTATTTTTCAAGCCGTTGTTAACCAAACAATCAGTGGACTTGCTTGTGGTAGACCAATTCGCGGTAATGTTGCTTTCTTAGGAGGTCCTTTAAACTATTTGTCAGAACTAAGAACTCGTTTTATTGAAACCCTTCACTTAAAAGATGATGAAATTATTGTGCCAGAAGAAGCCCACTTGTTAGTTGCAAAAGGTGCTGCTTTAGATTCAATCAACTCTAGTTCAATCACACCTGATGAATTACATCATAAAATTGAAAATTTAAAAAATTCGCAAGATAATACCACTCATCCTTTAGACCCATTATTTAAAGATAAAGAAGATTATGAAATTTTTAAAGAAAGACATAACAAAGCAACAGTAGCAAAAAATACATTAGAAGGTTATGAAGGTGATTGTTATCTTGGAATTGATGCTGGTTCTACTACAACAAAACTAGTATTAATTGATAAAGATGGAAATTTACTATACTCACTTTATGGTGGAAACGAAGGAAATCCACTAAAAAGTGTTATGAATATGTTAAAAGAACTATATAAAGCTCTACCAGAAAAAGCTATTTTAAGGTATAGTGGTGTTACTGGTTATGGAGAAAAACTTATTCAGACTGCTTTAAATGTTGATTTAAACGAAATTGAAACAATTGCTCACTATACAGCTGCTAAAACTTTTGAACCAGATGTTACCGCTATTGTTGATATTGGTGGACAAGATATGAAATATATTCGTATGAAAGATGGTTCAATCGATAATATAATGTTAAACGAAGCTTGTTCTTCTGGTTGTGGTTCTTTTATTGAGACTTTTGCAAAAAGCTTAAATTTAGAAATTTCTGAATTTGTAAAAGAAGCAATTCAAGCTAAAAGACCTGTAGATTTAGGTTCTCGTTGTACAGTATTTATGAACTCTAAAATAAAACAAGCTCAAAAAGAAGGATATTCAGTTGGTGATATTTCTAGTGGTTTATCTTATTCAGTTATTAAAAATGCTATCCAAAAAGTTATGAAAGTACGCGATGTAGAAACCTTAGGAAAACACATTGTTGTACAAGGTGGAACTTTTTATAATGATGCCGTTTTACGTGCTTTTGAATTAATTGTTGGTAAAAACGTAGTTAGACCTGATATTTCTGGATTAATGGGTGCTTTTGGTATGGCTCTTTTATCAAAAGAACAATATGAAGCAAACCTTGATATGAATTATAAATCAACAATTTTAAAAACAGATGAATTAGATAAATTAGAAATTAAAGTAACACATACACGTTGCAACAACTGCGAAAACCATTGTAAATTAACAATTAATAAATTTAGTAATGGACAGATTCATGTGTCTGGTAATCGTTGTGAAAAAGGTGCTGGAATTGTTACAAAATCTAAAGAATTGCCAAATTTAATACAATACAAACAACAAAGGCTTTTTGATTATCAACCTTTAGAAGAATCTAAAGCTCCTCGCCGGAGTTATTGGAATTCCTAGAGTTTTAAATATGTATGAAGATTATCCATTCTGGTTTACTTTCCTAACTTCTTTAGGTTTTCGTGTTATTCTTTCTGAAAAAAGTACACGTAAAACTTATGAAAAAGGAATGGAATCTATGCCATCTGAATCAGTTTGCTATCCAGCAAAACTTTCACATGGCCATATTGAAAGCCTATTAGAGCAAGGAATTAAAACAATTTTTTATCCTTGTATTCCATATTCTAGAAAAGAATATGAAAAAGCAGATAATCATTACAACTGTCCAATTGTTATTTCTTATTCTGAGGTATTAAAAAATAATGTTGAAGGACTAAAAAAAGATGATATTAAATTTTTAAATCCATTTTTACCTTTTGATAAGAAAAATCTTGTTAAAAAAATTATGGAATTAGATGAATTTAAATGTTATAATTTTACAAAGACGGAATTAACTCAAGCTGCCGAAAAAGCTGAAGAAGAATATCAAAATTGTAAAAAAGATATTAGAAATAAAGGAACTGAAACTGTAAAATACTTAGAAGAAAACAATTTAAAAGGAATTGTTTTAGCTGGTCGTCCTTATCATGTTGACCCAGAAATAAATCATGGTATTGATACACTAATTACTTCATTAGGTCTTAGTGTTCTAACCGAAGACAGTGTATCTGACAAAACAGAAGCCAAAAGGCCAATTCGTGTAGTTGACCAATGGGTGTATCATGCAAGATTATATGCTGCTGCTGATTTTGTAGGAAAACATGATTGCTTAGAATTAGTACAATTAAATTCTTTTGGTTGTGGTGTAGATGCGGTAACAACTGACCAAGTAGAAGAAATTTTAACAAGTTTTAATAAAATGTATACTTTAATTAAAATTGATGAAGTTAATAACTTAGGAGCTGTAAGAATTCGTATTCGTTCTTTACTTGCTAGTATGAAAAAGCGTGAACAAGAAAAGGTGCAAGAAAAAAAAGACGGAGATTATGGTATTAAGAAAAAAATATTCACAAAAGAAATGAGAAAAGATTATACTATATTAATGCCTCAAATGGCACCAATACATTTCGAATTACTAGAAGCTGCTGTACGTGCTTCTGGCTATAGAGTGGAATTATTAAGAGAATGTACTTCAAAAACAGTGGAAACTGGTTTAAAATATGTTAATAATGATGCTTGCTATCCATCTATTTTAGTAACAGGTCAAATGATTGAAGCTTTACAATCTGGTAAATATGATTTAAACAAAACTGCTTTAATCATGTCTCAAACAGGTGGCGGATGCCGTGCTACTAATTATATCGGATTTATTCGTAAGGCTTTAAAAGATGCTGGTTTTGAAAGCATTCCAGTTATTTCATTTAACATTGTTGGAATGGAAAAAATGCCTGGTTTTAAACTAACTATTCCTTTAGCGGAAAGAATGTTAAAAATGGTTGTTTATGCTGATTTATTGCAAAAAATGTTAACAAAAAACAGGGCTTATGAGGTTAATAAAGGTGAGACTCAAAAACTTTTTGACACATGGATGGAAAAATGCAAAAAATTATTAGAAAAATCAACAAACAAAGAATTTAAACAAAGTATTTATGATATTGTTAATGATTTTGAAAAAATCGAACTAGATACATCTATTCAAAAGCCTAAAGTTGGTATTGTTGGAGAGGTTTTAATTAAATATCATCCTTTTGGAAACAATTTTGTTGCAGACCTTTTAGAAAAGGAAGGCGCTGAAGTAATTTTACCTGATTTTATGGGATTTGTTAAATTTATGTGTACTCATAAAATTACATTTAATAATTTGTTAAATGTTAGCAAAACGTCTTCTAAGGTAATGAAAGCTGCAATTAAGTTGATTGATATTTTAGAAAAAGATGTTAAAATTGCTTTAGCAAATTCGAAGAAAAATTATTTACAACCTTGTGACATTTGGCATTTAGAGGATAAGGTTAAAGATGTTTTGTCAATTGGAAATCAAACTGGTGAAGGTTGGTTTTTAACTGCTGAGATGATTGAGTATATAGAAAATGATATTCCTAATATTGTGTGTGTTCAACCATTTGCTTGCTTACCAAATCACGTAGTTGGTAAAGGTGTTATCAAGACAATTCGTGAGAAATTTCCTGATGCTAACATTTCTCCTGTTGATTATGACCCAGGTGCAAGTGAGGCTAATCAAACTAATCGTATTAAGCTTTTAATGACTGTTGCTAAGGATAATTTACGTGCTAAACAAAATGAGAAACAAGCTTTAGAAAATGAAAATAAGAGTATAGAAGAAAATAAGACTGAAGAGAATGTTTAAATTTACTTTATAAGGAATATTTTACAAAAACTTGACATATAATAAAATATATAGTATACTATATTTAAATTACTTAAGTAAAAATTATGTTCATGAATATGTCAAACTAGGTATGTGGTAGTACCTAGTTCTTTTTTTATAAAAAAAGAACTACAGCTAAGTGGTAGTGCTGTAAGCTCTTTTCCGACTATACAGTCTCATTTAGTTTTTTGACGTTTTGTTGGCTGTTATTTTCAACCTTATCATATTGTTTACATTTATTGTTTTCGTTTTGTAGTAGCATTTCAATTAAACGCCAAATTAGTTCTGGGTAATTCATGAATATGTCCTCCTTTCTCAAAGTTTTCCTTTGCAAAGGATAGACCTATTATATTAAATTTTATATAAAAGTTCAATAGTTTTGTAAAATTTTATCACTAAATTCTTTCGCTTTTTTATACCCTAATTCATACAATTCGTCCATCTTGCTCATATCTAATAATCCAACTTTACCACTTTTAATCTTTAAAACATCACATGTTCCTTGTAATTCATAATTAGAAAGTTCTTTACACAATAAATTAATAGAACGACCTGCTACCTCTACTAAATTTTTATCGCAACTTTCGCTTTCATCTTCATCAAATACAATACTTAATACCCTATCAGCTCCTAATTGCTTCAATTCTTTCCATGGTACATTTTCACGAATTCCGCCATCTATTAATTTCGTATTTTTATATCGACAAGGAGAAAATACAACTGGATAGCTACAACTAGCCCTTACCGCTTTCCCAATTTTAATATCATTTATGTATTTAACTTTGTCTTCTTGTGATTGTCTTGTTTTACATGAAGTAAAACATATAACATTTCCGTTTACACAAGTCTACACTTGGTATAACTAATGGCATTTTAATATCAGAAATATTAGAAATTCCCTTAGAACTTGATATTTTATTTATTAAATTTTCTATTTGTTTTCCACTATTTAATCCATCTATTTGAATTTTACCTGTCAAAATCAAACCAATAATTAATTTAAAAATATTGATAATATCAACATATTTTATTTTTTTACAATATTTTTTAAATATTTTGTACATTTCATCTGCTTTAAATCCTAGTGAATATAAACATGCTACAATACTTCCGTGAAGATGTTCCTCCTACATATTCGAATTTTATATTTTTTTCTTCTAATGCTTTTATTGCACCTATGTGGGCTGCTCCTTTTACCCCTCCACCTGCTAAACATAGCGCTTTTTTATCTCCCATGTGCATTCCCCTTTTTTATTTATTAGTTGTAACATTCTATGATGGAATGATTTAAAATGTTCTTGATTTACTCATATATTTACACCAAGCATTATCTAACCATTATTTAAGCTACAATTAAAATTTGTAATACTTTATATATTTATTGACGGAATTATAAATAAATAATATAATTATCACAATAACAATAGTATAATTTTACAAAAATCATAGATTAGTTATTAAAAAACAGAAAGGAGAAATAATATATGGATAAAAATTATTATGATATTTTGCAAGTAAATCAAAATGCCTCTCCTGAAATTATAGAAAAAGCATATAAAATTTTAGCCAAAAAATATCACCCAGATTTACAAGAAGAAAAAAATAAAAAACAGGCTGAAGAAATTTTGAAAGAAATTAATGAAGCTTATGAAGTTTTATCAAATCCAGAAAAAAAGAAAGAGTACAATTTGTTCTTAGAAAATCAAAAACAGCAAAATGAATCTTTAAATTCCAAAGTAGAAAGAACAGATAGTTCCATTAGAAATAATCCTTCTAATTCTACTTCTGTTTCAAAAGAAGAACTTTTATTAAAGCAACAAGAATTATTACGTCAGCAAAAATTGCAACAATTACAAAGAGAAAAAGAGTTAGCTTATCAAGAACAACTACAACAGGCCAGGCAAAAAGCTTACTACGATGCCTATATCCAGGATTTAAAAAATCGTGGCTACAAAATTCGTTATAAGAAAACTTTTAAAGATTATATTAGAATTTTAGTTACCATAATTGTAGTTGCAGCTGTTCTTTATGTTTTATGGCAACTTCCTTTTGTTCAAAACTATTTTATGAACCTATTTCAACAAAATGAATTGCTGCAAAAATTAGTGATTAATAAATAGTACCAATACACATATAAGAGCTATTAAAATTTAAAATAGTATTACATTATTTTTAAATTACAAATAATAAGAGATTAATATATAAATATTTTGAAGAAAAGACCTTTAATTAGTGTCACCCTAGCTATGTTTTTTCTTCAAAATATTTCATATATTAATCTCTCTTTTACAATTTAATAAATCTACAATGTACTACTATTCTAAATTTATACTATTTAATTTCTAATGCCATAACAAACTGATAATCATCTTTTAATTGCATAATAGCAGTTGTCTGTATTCCACCATCTTGCTCACCTGTCACATCACTTAATGTAATTTCTTGCATATATGTGTTGCCTTCTTCACTAAACTCTCCATACTCTACCTTATAACGTAATGGAAAGATAGCTTTCATTTTTGTTTCAAATTGTTCTTGTGTTCCAAAATAATTATTTCTAAAAGTATTATCTAACACTTCATATGCTGATTTATAATCTCTATTATTTAACATCTGAACCCATTTATCTACATTCATCATAACTTTTTGCTGTTGTTCAACTTTATCATATTCTTCTTTAAATTTGTCTGTTGGTAATGTATAAGTATCTAATTTAAAGGTGAAATCTAAAACCGCTTTTTCGTCAAAAACATATACATTTTCATATTTGTCTTTTACTACATATTCTGAATAGTCGCTATAAGTATTTACTTGATATTGCTCTACTGCTAATTTTTTAATTTCTTCCTTATTGCTATCTATATATTTTTCAAAAACTTCTAAATCGCCAAATCTTTTCTCTCTATATTCTTGGTCTAAAAATTCATATGCTAATTCTGGTTTTGCTAATGCTAACCTTTTATATAAATTAATATAGTCTTTTGCTATGTTTTCTATATTAACTGTTATGGTGCTATATTTGTTATTGTCATTTTCTTTAATATTTTCATCTCTTATTGTTTCTATTTCATCATATTTTTGATTTGTTGGTTCAATTGCAAAAGTCTTATTTTGATAGTCTATAATTACAATTAAACAAATCTCTTTGTCAAATTGATATTGAATATTTTCTAAAATTCCCTGCACAGCATATGTTTTTATTTCTCCTGTGTTCATAGATTTCATTTTTGTTGGTACAAAAAGCAGTTGTTCTTTTTCTAATGTAATATATTTTTCTAAATTTTTAGTAGTTATATTGTTTTCTTTAATGTATTCTTTACTTAATAAATCAATAACTCTTTGATTTTTTTCTTCTTCTGTAATATAAAAGTTTCCGTTTTCGTCTTTTACTAAATATAGTGAATTATTTTGATTTAGGTTTTGTATATAACTTGTTACTGCAAATGTAATGACATTGTATTCTATTCTAGTTAATTCTTTTAATTGTTCAGGTGATATTTCTATATCTTCTTCTGGTGTAGCTAGTTTCTGAAGTTTAGCAAAATCTTGTGGCTCCATTGCTCTTAATATTACAATTGTTGTAATGATACTAATAATAACAATAACAAGAATGACTATTAGTATTTTTATTTTTTTCATAATTACTAACATTCCTTTCTTAGTCTAAAATTAAAATATTTCATTTCCAATTTTTTATGGAGCCCTCCATACTTGTACATTAGGATTACCTATACGTCTGCTCCAACTACCTTTAATTGGTCCTCCACCATATCCATATGGTTTTTCTCCTGATCTTTTAATAACGCATGTGTTGTTATCATATACCATATCTCCTCCTGCATAAATCATAACATGTATTCCATAGTCATTAATAACATCTCCCGGTTGTATTTCATCATGACTTACCATTCTCCAACCTGCCGCTGCTAACATATCTGGTACTCCACCACTTCCTGTATAATTATAATTATATGCATTTATTTGTTCTGGTGTTAGAGCTCCTGATTTTAATAATACAACTGACACATAAGTAGCACAACATGCATAAGAACTGTTAGATGCTGATTCTATATTTGAGAAAATTAATTCTGATGTGCTTAAAGAATAATGAACTTGTCTTCCTATCATTCCTTGAGTGACCTCTTCACAGGCTGCTAATATACTTGTACTTCCTGCTGGTTTTTCTTTGTCTTTAAATTCCTCATACCATCTCTTTGCACTTTGTTGTCTTGGAGCTGGTGAAATACTATAATCTGGTCTTTCAAATGTCCACATAAAGGCAACTGCCGCCTCTTCTGGTGTTGTTGCATTTACCCAATCAGTTGGTTTATAATGTTTTACCGAATTTGTTAGCAATTGAGCATCTGAAAAATCTACTGCTGTCCCTCCGCCTATTCTTAATTCCCCAAGTAAAAATTCAATTTGTGTATCAACATCTGTCCATTCTTTTCCCTTTGATTCCGCATAGGCTTTTAATTGCGAGTTTCTTCCTGATCCTCCACCTCTTGGATCATTTGTCCATTGACAGATTCCAATTCCTCCGTTAAAATCTGTAAAACCTCCCTCTATTTTATTTGGTTCAAATCCAGATTCGTATTCTATATTACCTAGTACACCTGCTGCTTGTTCTTTACTACATCCTGCGCCTAATAATGCCCACCATATTTTTTCTTGCACAGTAGAACCATATATTCCATCTGAACCAGAAAAACCATCTATATTAAATTCATTGAACTCATATTTCTTAGTATTTTTATTACTAATAGACGTCGCTTGATAGATTAAATATTCTGTTAAATCTACTAAATTAGCTGTTTTATCCATTTTACCTAAAGTTTGTAACAATCTATCTTTATTTATCTTTTTGGACATATTATTTTTTTCATATAATTTTACAAATTTGCTTTCTTTTTCTTTTTCTACTTCCCCTTTACCTGTTTCATAAGTAATATTCATTGATTTTGTAGATGTATCTGTTTTTCTATATTTAGTATAATCATATGTTATATATTCATTATTTAAATTTAATTCCATACTTGTAGCTTCACCAGTATCATATTGTTCATAGTTAGTCGCTGTCTCACTTTCTGTTACTGTTACTTTTCCTTGTATATTTATAATCTTTTCAGTTTCTCCTTCTTTCCAATCTAATGCTTTACTGCTGTAACTATTCTTCTTAGAAAATTTTGTACACCAAGCATCTGCATAAGTTATTTCTATTTTCGGAGTACAATTTTCTGTTATTTTTGTATTTTTGTCTATTTCTTTATCATTATAATTATATTGAGGCATAGATGATGATGTTAGTTTTTCTTTTGTTATTTCAATTGCTCTATTTGTCATAATATTATCCTGAACTGCTATTATAATCTCAGTATTATCTATTATTTCATCTGCTAATTGTTCAGTAAAATTCGTCTCTTTTGATTGGATATAAAATGTTAATAAATATTCTATTGGCATATGATAATATTGTAATATAGTTCTAAAATCTATAGAAGCATTTTTCTTAAGAGTCTTTCCATTTTCATCTTGATTCCATGTAGCTGTCACTAATTTACTTTCTTCATCTAAAGTAAATACTTTTAATGCCTCTAAATTACCATTATTAATATATTCTTCTAATATTTGTGGCTCTACATATTTCAAATTATAAACTCTAGATTCTACACTCTCTTGCGCCTTTTCAACATTTTTATCAATTGCAATAAGTCCACTATGATCAGCTTCTAAATATTTTAAAATTCCTTCTACAATTCCTTGGGCATATAAATCAGTTCCATTGTTTTTTAGAATAGTAGCATCTGGTTCCCCATCTATAAATCCACCTTTAGTAATAATAGATGGAAAACCTGAATGAACAGAGTTTTCTATAATTCCTAAATTCTTAGCTTCTGTTCCTTCTGAATCAGCTCTTACTGCCAAATTAGGCAAATTCATTGCATTTGCCATGCTTTCTGATACAAAAATTCCTAACTCTCTAGAAACATCATCTCCATCCTTATAAATAGCTTGTACCCCAGATTTTCCTCCACCATCAAAATGAATTTGAATACATAAATCTGGATTTGCCTGTCTTGCTAATTTCACTCTATCTTCTGCACTGATTCCACCTTTATTTTCAGATGTACTACCTGTTTGAACCACTTTTATATTAGTATATGGCTTTAACAGCTCTTCTACTTTTTCTGCCGTCTTTATTGTTAGTTGTTCTTCTATTAAACTACCTTTTCTAATACCTGTGTCATCTTTATTATTATGACCTGCTGCAATAGCAATTGTATAGTTTTCTCCTTCTTTTCCTGCAAGTTTCGTTTCTTCCTCTTGTTTTTCTTCTTTAGCCCTAGAAGTTACTGTTTTATTTTGTATTTTCCCTACTTCTGTTTCTTCCTCTTTTACTATTAAATTTGTAGAACGTAAATAAATTTTTTCTTTTTGTTCTGTTTCTACTTCTACATATATATAAATTTCCTTTGATAGCTTGCTTACGTATTTCTTATAGGTTCCTGTATAAGTAACTTCTGTTCCCTTTGGAATGGTATCATTTTCATTTGGTGAATTTTCTTTTTTCTTTTCATACCAATCTTCTGTATTTTCTCCTTGCTCATATATATTAGATTTTTTTATTGTTTTCATTTTTTGCCCAGCAGACCACTCTTTTACCATATTTTCATCGGCAGACATTTCAGTATCATCATAATCAACTTCTGGTTTTTCTATAGTTGTTGTTTCCCCTCTTCCTGGATTATTATCAACTGAACCGATTTCTTTATTTGGTGTAACTCTTCTAATATTAATAGCACCCTGAAATCCGCTACTGCCTTCTGGAATATTTCCTTCTAAGTTTGGAAATTTAGTAATTATTTCAGCTTTAATTAATTTTTTCAAAAATTCTGCATCTTTAGGTAAATTAAATTTACCACTCTCATAATTCGCTTTTTCTACGATTTTTTCTACTTTTTCTTGAAAATCATCTACAAAATCTAAATAATAACCACTATTATCTTCTGATTTCTTTATTACTACTAATTCATCTAAAGATTCTACTTCGAAAGTGTTATATATGTCTTCTGCATTATTTTTAGGAGTTAGCCAATCAATCACAGCACTACCTAACATTCCTACAAAAGCTAAAGGAAAGATTGTCGTTAACAGTATTTTAGCTATAGCAGTTGCTAATGCTACCTTTGACATAGCACCCTTTATTTTAAACATATTCTTCACCTCTTTCTTTTCTTTTTATAATTCTATCTTTAGTTTGTTTTTTTCATCTTTTCCTTCTTCTACTATATCAATAAAATTCATTGATGTAATATCTAATTTCTTGTTGTATACATTATTAAATTTTATTTGTATTGTTTTTGTCTCTTTAGGTTTTAATTCTAAATCTTCTTGTGATAGTTCATATAAAAAGGCTTCGAATTTAATTCCATTTTCATTTGTAAGATAAGTAGTATTAGTTTTTTCTTGCGAGTCTAAAATAATAGTTTTATTTGTTTTATTTTGGACACGTATGTTATAAATTTCATAATCTAAATAAATATCTGAATTTATAACTTCTACATTTATTACATCATTACTTTGATTTCTATTTCTATTTTTTCTTCCAATATATCCATTTATATTTAATTTATATTGATCTTCTACTTGTACTATTGTTACATAATCTTCTACATATGTTTTGTTTGTTTTCCCTGTAGTTAACATATTGTCAAAAATTCTCACCTGATATATGTATATATCTTCTACTGAATTACTCCAAGATTGGAAAGCATACTCTTTATTTCCTTGAAATTTTTCTTCGTAATATAATTTTTCAAATTGATTTTGTGTTTGGTATAATACTCTTTTTGTATCTGGTGCTAACAATTCATATGCTTTTTCTGGTTCATGATTAATACAATAAGTATAAAATTTGTCAATTACATTTCCAAATATTTCTTGATAACTTTCTGGCACATTACTTTTTCCAATAATAGTTTTGCTTTCATTACGATAAGAAACAACATTAGATGCTGTTTCTTGTCTTTCTTTTGTATTTTGTTTGTTTTGTTCTTTTACTATATTGTTTAATACTTGTATCATCACAATTACAAATACAATTGCCAATGCTAATACCCATATTTTTAGCCTATTTTGACTATAATATCTTAATAATTTATGCATATAATTTCTTTCCTTTATTCATTGTTTTTAGGTTGCTTTTTTGGTGTTGATTTAGTTGAATTAGATTTTTTAGCAGCTCTTGCTGGAGTTCCTAATGTTCCTACATTCCTGTACATATCACCTAAATCATAGATATCTGCAACAGTTTGAGCTGCTCTTCTTTGTTCAGAAGCTCCTTTAACTTTTGATTCAAGAAAGTTTTCTAGTGAAGCACGTTTCTTATCATCTTCAATATATTCTTTTCCAAATCCTTTTTGTTGTACAAGTGATGCTGTATCAACAAATGCTTTATGCTTATCTCCACTAAATGATGTATTTTTATCATCCCTATACTCTGCTATTAATGCATTTTGAATCAATTTATTATCTGTAACTCCTGCTTCTTTATAATCTGCTGCTGCACTCATTAAATTTTCTACGTCCCCATTATAATCCATTTGACTTGCTAGATTTCTATATCTTTTTACTTCATTTTCATCATTCATAAAGTTTTCTCTTGCTTTTTTATTTAGTCTTTCTCTTTTCATATTTGTTGCTTCTTCTATTCCATGCCTTTCTTCATTATAAGCATTTCTTGTATCTTTAGCTAAATTAACTACTCCTTCTGCTGCTGGTTCTACTAGTCCATTGTATGCACGGTTTCCTAGAGAATTTCCAATCATAGCACCTGTTGCTACAAATTGTGGTATATTATCAGGGTTAGTTATTGCTGCTCCTGCAGTAATTACTCCTGTTGCTGCTAATGTAGCTGCTTTTATTGCTGCTCTTCCTGTAAACCTAGCGGCATTTCCTGGTAATTCTTTAGCAACCCCTCGTATTTTACGTCCTAATACTTTTCCTCCCCTTGATAATACACCTCCTAAAGCACCAACTACTGTTTTTCCCGGCTTACCTTTTGAATTACTAGATGTTATTCCTCTTGCGCTACTGCTACTTGGTGTAGTATTTGCATTTAATTGTGCCCCTACATTTTGTGAAGTTTCTTCTTCTAAGTGTTCCTGATTATTTCCCTCATTCAGATATTTATCATATTCTGGGTCTCCTGGTCCAAACCCTTCTGCTACAGCTTCATCTAACGCTTCTTGATTCATTTGATTATTTTTGTTTAAAGCTGAAGAATTGCCTTCTGCTCTTCCATCTGTTTCTGTTTTTCCATCTGTTCCAAAAGTTTTTAACTCTCCTGCATCATTTGGTGGTATGAAAATACCTTCATCTTCATTATCACCATCAGCTGATTTACCACCTTTTTCTTTTTTGCTTTTTTCTTTTCCTCCTCCGCTTAGTTGTTTCATCATATTCATGGCAAATGCTCCTCCAGCAAAGCTTCCAAATCCACTTGTAGATTCGGCTTTGTCCAAACCAAACATCTTCTTAATAAACTTTTCAGCTGGTGTTAAGAATCCAATAGCAGCTATAGCATAAAGAGGGTTCTTTGCAACTAATCCATAAGCTGAACCTACAAACACTGTATATATAATCAAGTGAACTGGCTGTATAATAGCATTCATTGTATACTCTTTAAACCACATGTCAAAAGCTTGTGATTTTCCATCTCCTGCCCTATCAATTGGATAAGTTAAAGCTACTAATGGCGCTATCATAGTAAAAAACGCCATGTATAAAAGCCTTTTTAAATACATAATAGTAAATATACAAGTATATATTACTAATGCCATATACATAATACCATACACTACTGCCGTACTCGCATTGCTACTTTGTGTTGAAAATCTCATTAATCCTGTTAAGTTTGTACGAAATGCCATACGTTGACCATCTTCTCTTTTATCTCCGTCAATTACTACAATATATCCATCATTAATGTTTCCGCTAAATATCTCTGTACATTTATCTGTTAACATTAATATTGCTGACATAATAATATGAATAACAAAAACCAAGCATAAAGCTACTACCCAATCAGTTAAAATTTCCTTATATTTTGCTTTATCAGTTACCGCTGTACTAATTAAAATACGAATACCTAAATAAATTAATACTGATAATAATCCAACAATTGCTATATTTCTAAATGATTTATACCAACTAGCAATAGTTCCTTTTAAATCTTTTACAGCTGATTCTGATTTTGCATTCGCATTATCTCTAAATTCTCTGTCACCCTCCACATAAATTGATTTGTATTTGTTTTCTCTTAAAAAATTAATATCTAATGCTGCTATATTATTAGCAAATATGTTCTCTGGTGAATATAACATATTAGGAATAGAATATTTTCCGTCAAACCAATCTACCAGCATTGGTTTGCTTACATCTTCTGAATTAAATACCACAACATTTTCATCACTAAGGTTAATATTATTTGGATTTTCAACATAAATCCATGACCCTTCATTATTTACGTTTACATCATTCTGAGCTAACATAGCAGAACCAAAACCATTTGCTCCTAACATAAAATTATTTAATCCACTCATGATAATATCACACAGCCAAGTAAGTAGTCCCATAAATTCTTTTGCTAAAGTTCCACTTAAACTCCAACCCCCATCATCATCAGCATATACTTTTACTGGTGCTAACGTAAAATTCACTAATAACATTACTATAGCAATAGCAAATATAATCTTTTGTATAATTGGTCTTTTAGTGAAATTTTTCATCTACTTCCTCCTTGTTTTTACTTTTTTATGTTCTTTTTTTCATTTTTACTAATTTATTTAAGTTTGTTTCTACAAATTCAAATTCTTTTGCTGTTGGTGTAATTTGTAAAATTGCAGTATCTGCACCAACTTTTAGTAATCCTTCTCCTTTTAAACAAGTAATTAAAAATTTAGATTCTCCATCACTTAGTTTAAATACTGATTTTAAGTATTCTATTTCTGATTTATCTTGTGCTAAAAATAGTTTTGTATCAGATGAAGTTAAAACTGCTTGTGCTTCTGGTTTTTCATAAAAGTCTTGAAATCTTTGTGAAATAATTGCTAATGAAACATTTCTTTTTCTTGCACGTCTTGCCATTGTGTTTAAGAAATCAACTGCTTCTGGATATGGTAATAACATCCAAGCTTCATCTACTAATACTCTTTTCTTTTTTGCTTTTTTCCTATCTTCACTATTTTTCTTTACGTATTTTTCCCAAATCCAAGAAAGAAGTATTTGTTGAGCTAATGGTCTTGCAAATCTTTCTTCTAGCCCAGAAATATCTAAGTTTATAAATGGTGCTCCTTCTAATAACTCAAATGTAGATTGTCCGTCAAAATATGCCATTTGACCATTAAATTCTCTTATGTATTGTTTCATAACTTTTAGTAAGTAACTATAATGAAATTGATAATCTGGATTTTGGTTTTCTTGTGCTTTTTTCTCAATTCTATGGTACCAACTTCCTATTGTTGGCATTTGTTTTTTCTCTTTGTAAAGTTTATCTCCTGTTTGGAATCTTTCTCCTGTTTTGTATAAACTGCTAGGGTTGCTTGTAATTCCTGCTTGCGCATATTCTTCAGCAACTGATTCAGCTATAACTTGTTTTGTTAATTCGTTTACTTCTGTACTTCTTGTACTTCCTTTTGCCATAGTAACAAGTGCTTGTGTTACGTCTTCTACTTTGTTTTCTACATTTAAAACTGTTTTTTCACGTCCTGTAATAGCATCTTTTACTATTTCTGGTTCAATATCAAATAAATTGATTACTGTACTAGAATTAGGACTTAGTACTACATTTATTCCACCTAAGCTTTCTGCTACGATTGTATATTCCCCTTCTGCGTCTAATGCTAAACTTTCAATTCCCATTAAAACAGATGAACGTGAAATTAGTGTTTTCATAGTTACTGACTTACCAGCACCAGATTTAGCAAAAATAACCATGTTATAATTTGTTAAAGATGGGTGGAAGTTATCAAACAAAATTGGTGTTCCTGTTTGTTTGTTAAACCCTAGTGGCACACCTGTTGGATGTCCTACTTCTGAAGTAGTAAATGGAAAAACAGTTCCCATAGATCTACTGTCAAAAGAATGTGTTTTTTTAACTTTATCATCCATTAATGGTAAATTTGCTTTAAAAGCATCTTCTTGGATAGCCCATGCACTTTTTATTCCAATTAATGATTTTGACATTTCAGTTGCTAATAATTTAGTTAATCTATCTAAATCTGCTAAGTTATATGTAAATAATGTTGATATAATAGAAGCTTCATACATTTTATTAAATCCAGCTGCAATTTCATCTCTTAGTTGTTCTGCCTCAAATCTTTTTTGTGTTAAAGTACTTTCTCTGTTTATATTTCCTCTATCTGCTGCAACAATTCTTTCAGTTTCTAGTTCATTTATTACTTTATTTAATTCATTTTGTGAACGTGATTCTGCAATTGGTGTAATGTAAATTGATGTATTTATATCTCCAAAGAAGTATAAATCTCTAAATAAATCTGGAAAACTACACATACGTGGTAAAGTAGAGATAAAGAAACTTCTTGCATATCTTTTTACACTTGAAATTATTTCTAAGTGGTCTATTTTAGAAGCATCTATTCCTGATGGTGCTATTAATTCTTTAATAGTTTGTGAGTGTAATCTTCCTGGTTCTTCTAATCTACTCAGTTGTTTTTTTCTTTCTTCCTCTAGTTGTTGTTTTTTTGCCTTGCTCATTCGTTTCTTCTCCTTTCTTCTGTTTATTGTCTATTTCTTTAATTGCTTTTTCGGCAATATCTTTTCCTACGTATTCTTCATTATCAGCTAAAACTATTTTAGCCATTCTTTCAATTAACATCTCTAAGTTCCTCTCTTTTTCTTCTGCAATTTGTTCTGGCATTGATTTTACTTTTTCAACTGTATTATTTGCTAATTCAATTGCTTGTTCTCTTATTACTTCATCTAATGCCTTTATTTTTCTTTCAAATACGTCTGGTGCTGTTGAATATAATTCATCATATCCTGCTTTCATTGCTTTATCAATACCAAATGCTTCTGATTCGTCTCTGTTATATGCTACATATAATAATTCTACTAATTCTTTTGATGATAATATTTTTCCATTAACAGAGCATGATGATAGTGTTCTTATAATTGATTGTGCTTTTGTATATAATTCTGAAAATGCCATATTTTTTATTTCTTCGTCATCATATTTTTCATTTGCTATTTCTTCTTGAATATAAGGAATTATTACATAATATCTTTTATTTAAAACATTTTTATTTAAACTCATTTTTTCTGTATTTGCTACTATGTCTCTTCCATATTCAAGCAAGTTTTTTTGTTTTGTTAATTCAAAGAAGTATTTATCTAATTCATCTCTTTCATAAACTCCTGATTCTTTCATTTGGTTATATTGGTATGCCATTTGATTATATCTATTTTCAATTTCGTCTACTTTGCCTTTATAACCAGAAACACTATTTTCTAAGTTTATAGTTCTTGTTTGTATGTATATTTGAATAGGATGCCTTAATGTGTTTAGAAATTGTTGAAATCCTTCTTCTACTGATACTTTTTCCATGCTAGACATAAGGTCATAATTGACTCCTTGGCATTCTACTACCATTAAAAATCTTTTTCCTTTTTTTTGTATTATCATGTTGTCTTCAATTTTTTCAAATTCCATAAAGTTCATAATTGATTCTTTTGTATAAGATGTATCTATTGCTTGTTTCGTTGTGTTTTTTTGATTTTTGCTTTTCTTTCCTAATAGTTCGTCTTTATTTTTATCATTGTTTTCTCTTATTTTTTCTTTAGTTCTTAAAACTAGGAAAATTGTTATTAATATCATTAATATAAAAATCATAATTCCTAATACTATCATCAATACTTGTGAAAGTGCATCATTACTCATCTTTTGTTTCCTCCTCTATTTCGATTACTTCTTTTTGGTATACATATATTTTATTTTTTTTCATTTTGAATTTTATAGCTCTTTTTATTACATCATCAATGTTTTCTCCTCCTGTTTTTTTTGTAATTTCAAAAGAGTTCGTATCAGGTACTTTAAAGGTTCCTATAGAAAATCCAAGTAATGCTAATATTCCTAATATGATAATTCCTACTATTCCTAACCCTATTAAGTTTAGTATAAGATAGAATATTAGTCCTACAGCAATTCCTATTGCTGTATAAATTAATGCTTTAGTTGAAAATATGTATAATATTCTTCCTTCTCCTTTTACGTTTCTTGGTAAATTATAGGTTCCCAATTCTAGTTCCTCCTTGTATATTTTTTATCTATTTTCCCTTATATTTAATTATAACAAAAAAACGCAAAAAATGTAACATTTTTGCGTAAAAAAGTTAATTTTAATAGTTTTGTAATGAATTTGTAAAAAAAAAGAAACAATTTCTTTTGAAATTGCTTCTTTTTTATTTATCCTACCCAATTTGTTTGTGAGAATCCAAATAATACACTTGAAATTAATCCTGCTCCAAATACAAATACTGCACCAATAATATATGGTAATAAAGTTTTCTTGTATTCTGCTTTTTCTTCAGCACTACCCATCATATATTTTATACCTAATACAATTAGTATTATAACTGCTATTACTGACGCTGCTGCTGATACAATTCCTAATATGTTATTTCCAAAGTTAGTTACTGCTGATACTCCTTTTGAGTCTGTTGTAGTTGAAAATTGTTGATTTGGATCTATTGGAGTAATAGCTGCAAATGCCATTGTAGAATACATCATTGTTGATAGTGTAATTCCAAGCATAGTTAATTTTTTACATATTTTTTTCATATCTTTTTCCTCCTTTATTTTTTCTATATTAATTTCCTTGTTGGAAGATTAAAAACAACTTTTCATTACTATTATAACATTAAAATATTTTTTTTGCAACCCCCTGTTGGTTTACGTAAGTTTTAAACTCTCTTTTATGTAATTCCTATTGCTATTTGATAAATAACATTTACAAAATTACTAATACCCAATACCATAACAGCTCCTAGTACAAAAGGTAGTAAAGTCTTTTTATAATTTGCCTTTTCTTCTACACTTCCTAGCATATATTTAATGCCTAAAGCAATTAAACATATAACCGAAATTAAGCTTCCTCCTACTTGAAAAATACTTAATATGACACTTACCATATTATTAAATTTTTGAGAATTTTGTGGACTTTGTCTATAGGAATCTAAATCGCCTAATATACTACTTTGTGATGATGTTCCTGATGCGCCATCATCTGTTGGAAGTTGCGTCATACCTGGCGCTGCTATAACACAACAGTTTATAGGAATGATACATAATATTAAAAATAGAATAATAATTTTTTTCATATTCATACCTCCTATATACTTTCTAATATTGTAATTACTATTTTCCAAATTCCAAACCCTCCAAATACTACAATACATCCAATTACATATGGAAGTAGCATTTGTTTGTAATCTGCTTTTTCTTCTATACTTCCAGTCATGTATTTAACTCCAATTACAATTCCTACAATAAGCGCAACTGCTGCTCCTACTACTGAAAATATATTGAATAAGATTGATGAAAATTGTTGCAATGCAGTAGTGTCTTTTTCCTTTATTTTACCTTGTTCTAAAAAAGAATCGGCATCTGATATCATATCGTCTAAATTTTGCGCTGCTGTTCTTTGATTATTATCTTTTTCTGGTTTTTGATAAACAGAGGTACTTCTAGCCATCATATCAAGTTCTTCATTTATTTCTCCCTCAGTTTTTCCTTCTAATAGCCCTAAATATTTATCTTTAGTTGCTCCTGTAGCACCATTTTCTATTATCGTTTTCCATGCATCTCTTACCGTAGTAGAAAGCTCTTTTCCCCCATGCAAGTCTAGGTACTGTTTTACAGCTTCAAATGTTGTATAATGGTCAATATAATATTTATCTGGAAGACCTGTTCCATTTTCCTTAAGAATACTCACAGTTGCATCTCTTCTTCTATCCACAAAAGCATCTGATATCTCTTTGGCTATACCCGCATCTGGACGTACTTGATCTGGCATATTAGCTAATTTTATTACTTCATCCGCTTCACTTTTCCAACTTTCCGCTTCGCTATCTGTTAAATAATCTATTATTTTTTTATCTTTTTTAAAAGCCGCTTGCATGTCTGCCCATGTTGCATTTTCTGCTTTTTTTCCTCCTAAAATATCACTTTTAGCTTTTGCTATATCTTGTAACCTTTTATTAATAGCTTCATTAACCTGGCTTAATGTATTTTTTTCTTCGTCTGTAAATGGTAACCCTATATTCTTTCGACTTATTCCTTCTTTCCACGTTGTTGCTTGATAGAATGTTAATGTATTTATTATATTTTTATCATTATTATAAGCCTCAATTATATCTCTTGCGCTAGCTCCTGCGCCAATTACCATTGTAGATTTTTCTGTATCAGCTAATACCTTACTACTTTGCATAATTATTATTGTCGTTAATATTATCATTAAAAAAATATTTAAAATTTTTTTAGTACTTTTCATATTATCACCTACTTTTATCTCTACTTTTTATTATAACTTATTTTTCTTCTTTTTTCAACTCGTATTTAACTTTTTCGATACTTTTTATAAAATTAACGTACTTCTTGTTCTTGATTTTCGTTTTGACAAACCTTATATTTATTCAAATTATCTCTCCACCTTTAACTACTTTTCAGCAGCTTTCATTATATATTTTTTCTTGCTCTTTTATATAATAATCTTTAATTGTTTCCCAATTATAATCTATAAATACTTTCGGCAAATTCTCATCTTCTGCATCTTCAAAATATGATAAACTTTGTATTATATGTAAATAGTTAATTCTATTTTTATCATATTTTTTATCTAATAAATCTAATATATTGTTTATTGTTATATTAAATTTATTACAAATATAATACAAATCAAAAAAGTCCTTTTTTGTTCCCCTCTGGCTTATTGCTATTAATTTCATTATTGCTATATCTTTTATGCTAGCTAAATACAATTCTTTTATGTCTTCTGTTATAACTTTATCTTCTACTAAATTATTTTCAAAATGTAAAAATGTAATCTGTACATTGTTTAAAATAGCATGTACTGTTCCTTTTCTACATGCTGTAACTTCTAGTTCTCCTATTTCTTCTAATTCTTGTATTAATAAATTTTCATCAAACTCTGTTTGTACAAAAAAATCAAAATCAAATGATTCTCTTATTCCTGTTTGTAATGCTAATGCTGTTCCTCCTGCTAAATAATATCTTTTTAAGCTTATTTTTTGTATTATTTTTTTTAATATGTCGTATCTATTTTTATCAATTACTTCCCAATGCATAAACTACCCTCCAAATGTATAATTCATTTTTTCGTTATTTATATAATATTGCATTTCTTCTTTTTTTAAATTATATATGTTCTTCAAAAAATTCGCTGTGATTGGTGTTAATCTTCTACTTGTTTTTGCTGTTTCTATAATCTGCTCTTTTGTATAAGTGCTTTTTAGCCATTTTATACTGTCTAAATTCCCCTCACAAAATAATCTGCTTATTATATATTTCATATTCTTTTTTATATCTAATTTTTCATATTCTGTATCCCAAAAATACTTTTTAAATTCTATCGGCATTTCCTACCCTCCAAATTATATTTTTCATATGCCACTCTCGTATCTTCATATATTATAACATATTTAAAATTAAAATCTACATTTTATAAAATATTTTTATTATCTTAGTTATTATAATTACTATACTACGCTTTATATTCTGTTTTAAGGCTCTTTTAAATATAATATATATATTTTTAATAAAAAAAATAGTATAAAGCTGTTAAAACTTTACACTAATTTTGGCGGAGATGAGAGGGTTCGAACCTCCGCGCCGGTTTCCCGACCTAACTGTTTAGCAAACAGTCCCCTTCACCACTTGGGTACATCTCCATTTTTATAAATAAAAGTTAGACATAAGCCTACATCTAACTTTTATTGTTTGGCGGAGAGGGTGGGATTCGAACCCACGGTACGCTATAAACGCACGCCAATTTTCAAGACTGGTGCCATAAACCAACTCGACCACCTCTCCATTATCTTAGACAAATGTCAGCGACAATACCTATAATAGCATTCTTACCGGCATTTGTCAATAGTAATTTTTAACTTTTTTATTATTTGGTCACCATTTTGCTAACCATTTGCTAACCAAAATTTAATATTTAGTTTGCATAACTATTTTATTTAAACCTTTTTTACTATGTTTAATTGTCTTGGTTATCTGGTAACGGTTCTGCATTGATAGCTTTTTCAATTGCTTCTCGTTCTTCATCAGAAACCGTATATGTAGATTTTCCATTTTTAATTGGTTTAGCATAAATATTTGACATTTCTCTTGCATAGATACCATTTAAGACAACACCATCATTATTTTCATCTAGCAACGCTAGAGAAAAGCTTAAATCACTTCCTACATCTCTAAAAGCGTTATATCTTACCATACCCATTTTTTGAATACATTTTTTCATATCATGGTCTAAAACTGCTATGTCATTCGCATTTTTAGCATTTGTTTTTTCTACTCTTTCTACTCTATACATGTAGTTTTCTAAATCTTCTTCTAAGTTTTTTCCATTCCCTAACTTTTGCATAAATTCTTTATATCTCTTATTTAATCCACTATATTTAGCCATAAGCACAATAAAACTAATTAGCAAAAATAGCAAAATTCCACATATTCCTAATAAAAACGCATCTGATTTTATTATTTCCATTACACTTTCCATTTTCTATTTCATTCCTCCCTAATGCTTTATATAGTTATAAAAGATTTTAACTTTTCAACTATATTTTATTTCCTTATTTTATTAAATCTAATATTCTTTCTAAGTCATCATTTGATGTATATTCAATAATAATTTTTCCTCTTCTTTTTCCTGCATCTAATCTAACTTTACTTCCAAAAAAACTTTGGAAATTATCTTCTATGCTTTTATATAAAATATGATTTCTTTGTTGCTCTTCTTTTGTTTCTTTGGTTTTTGCCTTTTTTTCTACTTGTCTTACTGTTGAGTTTCTTTCTAACATTTGTATTGCTGTTTGATATTGTTTTTCTGGGTCTGGTATTGCTAATAAAGCTTTACAGTATCCTTCTGATATTTTTCCTTCTTTTGCCATTTCTAATACACGTGGCTCTAAGTTTAGTACTCTTATCCAGTTAGCAACTGTGCTTCTTCCTTTTCCTAGCTTTTTAGCTACTTCTTCTTGTGACATTCCATAGTTATCAATTAAAGTTTTTATTCCCATCGCTTTTTCTACAGGATTTAAATCTTCTCTTTGCATATTTTCAATTAAAGAAATTTCTGAATTTATTTTTTCGTCATCTTCTCTTATTATTGCTGGTATTTCTGTTAATCCTGCTATTTTTGAGGCTCTCCATCTTCTTTCTCCTGCTATAATACTATAATAGCCTTCTTTTTGAGTTACTACTATTGGCTGAATTAGCCCATATTGCTTAATTGATTCTGCTAATTCTTCTAATGCTTCTTGCTCAAATCTTTTTCTTGGTTGGTCTCTATTAGGCTCTACTTCTATTATTTTTAAATTTCTCAATGTATCATTTTCTTTCATTTGTTCTTCTTCTGGTGCTGGTCCAAATAAAGCGTCTAATCCTTTTCCTAATCCCGTCATCTTTGCCATTTTTTATGCTTCCTCCTTTTTCTTTTTTTCTTCTTCATTCATTGTTAAAAATTCTTTTGCTAATTTTAGGTAACTTTTTGCTCCTTTTGATTTAGGGTCATATTCTGTAATTGGCATTCCATAACTTGGTGCTTCACTTAATCTTACATTTCTTGGTATTACGGTTTTATACATTTTATCATTAAAATATTTTTTTACTTCTCTTACTACTTGATTAGAAAGGTTTGTTCTCATATCATACATTGTAAGTAATGCTCCCTCTATTTCGAAGTTTTTGTTTAAATGTTTTTTCACTAGATTGACTGTATTTAAAAGTTGACCAAGTCCTTCTAATGCAAAGTATTCACATTGTACTGGTATTAAAACACTGTCTGAAGCCGTAAAAGCATTTAGTGTGATAAGTCCGAGTGATGGTGGACAGTCAATAAAAATGAAGTCAAATTTTTCTTTTATTTCATCTAATTTTTCTTTTAGCCTTTGTTCTCTTGACATCATAGATACTAATTCTACCTCTGCTCCTGCTAAATTGATGTTAGATGGACATACTTTTAAGTTTTTTATCATTGTTTTTTGTAATGTGTCCTCTATTTTTGTTTCTCCAACTAAGATGTCATATGTTGAATATTCTACTTCCTTTTCTACTCCTAGTCCACTACTTGCGTTTCCTTGAGGGTCAGCATCTATTAGTAATACTTTCTTGCCTTTTTGGGCTAGAATAGTTGATAGGTTTACAGTTGTGGTGGTTTTTCCTACTCCACCTTTCTGGTTTGCTATTGATATAATTTTTCCCAATTTCTTTGCCTCCATTTTTAGTTAATATTTATTTATCGATTCCTCTTTTTCTATACTACTATCATATATAATTATATAAAAAAAGTCAACAAATTTTATAAAATTTGTCGACTTTTTGTAACAGTTCACTGAAAATCGAAGAGGGATTGAGGGATGCCCAGCTGTTATGAATGAAAATGAGTTACAGATAAGTAATACCTTTAGGTACGATTCTTAATCCCTCTTCGACAAATTTATTTTATTGGCTCTTTTGTTGGTGTTCCAGGTTTTCTTGGGTATTTGTTTGGTGTTTGTTTTTCCTTTTTTATAACAATTATATTTCTTGTTATATCACTTTGTGGCAATTTAAATGTATCAACCTTTTCTATCTTTCCACCTAAAATATTTATTGCTTTTTTGCTTTGTTCTATTTCTTCGTTTACTTCGGAACCTTTCATGCTAATAGCATATCCGCCTTGTTTAACAAGTGGAATTAGATATTCTGATAAAGTTGCTAAATTGGCTACTGCTCTTGAAGTAGCAACATCAAACTTTTCTCTATATTGTGATACTTTTCCAAATTCTTCTACTCTTGCATGAATTGAATATATACTAGAAAGTTCTAGATTCTCAATTACATTATTCAAAAAATTTACTCTTTTGTTAAGAGAATCTAATAAAGTTATTTTTAGGTCTGGTCTTATAATTTTTAAAGGTATTCCAGGAAACCCTGCTCCTGTACCGACATCAATTATTTCAGCATTTTTATTTAAATACTTTTCAATCGTAATTGAATCAACAAAATGTTTTTGTATTATTTCTTCTGGTTCTGTAATCGCTGTCAAATTTATTTTTTGATTCCATTCTAGTAATAAATCCATGTATTTATAAAATTGTTCTATTTGTTCCTCGTTTAACAAAATACCTAATTCTTTTGATTGCTGTTTCAGTTTTTCAACAACTTCTTTTTCCATTTAAAACTCTATTCCTTTCTCTTTCTGATTCTTATATAGAAATGAAATTTTTGATTTTTTTAGGTCTATCCTTATTATTTTCTGATTGTAATTTTAATAAAAAGTTAATGGTTTATTGTTTTTTTAACTGTTGTAAATATACTAATAGGACTGATATATCAGCTGGTGAAACCCCTGATATTCTTGAAGCTTGTCCTATTGAATGTGGTTTGAATTTATCTAATTTTTGCCTTGCTTCTAAGCTAATTCCTTTTATTGTTTCATAATCAATTTCTTCTGGTAATATTTTAGTTTCTAGCTTTTTAAATTTTTCGACTTGTGCTTCTTGCATTTTAATATAACCTTCGTATTTTAATTGAATTTCTACTTCTTCTTTTTCTTGGTTACTTAACATTGGCCTTTCTTCGTCAATAATAGCTAATTTTTCATAATCTAATTCTGTTCTTTTTAACAATTCTGACATTTTTGTACCTGTAGTCAATTCTGCTGTATTATTTTCTTTTAATAATTCATTTACTTCTTTTGTTGGTTTTACTGTTTTTTCCTTTAACCTTTTTATTTCTTTTTCTATATTTTCTTTTTTATTTAAAAACTTTTGGTATCTTTCATCTGTTATCAATCCTACATTGTGTCCTATTTCTGTAAGCCTTAAATCTGCATTATCTTGCCTTAATAGTAATCTATATTCTGCTCTTGATGTCATCATTCTATATGGCTCATTTGTTCCTTTAGTAACAATATCATCAATTAAAACTCCTATATAACCTTGAGTTCTATCTAAAATAACTGGTTCTTTTCCTTGAATTTTTCGTGCACTATTAATTCCAGCAATTAATCCTTGTGCTGCTGCTTCTTCATAACCAGAAGTTCCATTTATTTGACCAGCCATAAACAAGCCTTCTATTCCTTTATATTCTAAAGAAAGCTTTAAATTTGATGGGTCAATACAATCATATTCAATTGCATATGCTGGTCTTGTAAATTCTGCTTTTTCTAATCCTGGAATTGTATGGTATAATGCAATTTGCACATCCTCTGGTAAAGAAGAGCTCATTCCTTGGATATACATCTCTTCTGTATCTATTCCAACTGGTTCTACAAACGCTTGATGTCTTGGTTTGTCACTAAACCTAACTACTTTATCTTCTATTGAAGGACAATATCTAGGCCCTGTTCCTTCTATTTTTCCAGCATACAATGGAGAACGATGAAGATTTTGCCTAATAATGTCATGTGTTTTCTCGTTTGTATATGTCAAATAACAATCAACCTGTTCAAATTCCTTAGGATTGTTCTCAAAGGAAAAAGCTTCTATCCCTTGGTCTCCTTTTTGTACTTCCATTTTACTAAAATCAATACTTCTTTTATTAATTCTAGCTGGTGTTCCTGTTTTAAACCTAATTAGTGGAATTCCCATTTTCTTTAAGCAATCTGACAATTGATTCGCTGCTGCTACTCCGTCTGGTCCACTTTCTTTAGAAAACTCTCCAATAAATATTTTTCCTTTCAAATAAGTTCCTGTTGCTAAAATAACAGTTTTTACTTTATAAATAGCTCCTACATCAGTTTCAATAGACTTTACCTTTCCATCTTCTAATTTAATATCTATAATCTCACCTTGTTTAACTTCTAAATTCTCTTGTTTTTCTAATGTGTGTTTCATTTCTGCTTGATATTTTTTTCTATCAGCTTGTGCCCTTAAAGAATGCACAGCTGGTCCTTTAGATGTATTTAACATTTTAATTTGTATCATAGTCTTATCTATGTTTTTTCCCATCTCTCCACCTAAAGCATCAATCTCTCTTACCAAATGCCCTTTTGAACTTCCTCCAATATGAGGATTGCAAGGCATATTAGCAATCGCTTCTAAACTAATAGAAAATATCAGCGTCTTCATTCCTAATCTTGCTGCTGCTAACGCTGCTTCGCAACCAGCATGTCCAGCTCCAACTACTGCTACATCATATTCTCCTGCTATATAATTCATTTTTTCTTTCATTTCCTCCTTTAATCAACCTGTCCCAATTTATCCATTTTTGGCTAATTTGGGACAGGCACCACTTGACCATATTGGCTAGTTCTGTTCCTGTCCCCAAACTAGCCACTTCCTTGTGAAACAGGAAGTTTTGTTTTTTTGTGGTATTTATCGAATTTTACTTGTTTGTTCGGCTTATCTTTAATTTTTCTTGTTGTTTCTCTTCTATTCTCAGTTTTTTGCAACTTTTTGTTTTTAGATTAAATTTTTACTTTTAAGTTTAAACTTTATGTATTCCGAACATATTTTACTTTTATTTTCTTTGATTTTCTTCTTTTTTCTTCTTTTATTTTACTATATTATTATATAAATATTTCAAAAAAGCTATTTCTTTAATTTGATTTTTATAATATTCTTATTTATATAACTTTTTATTAAGAACTTATTGTACTGTTGTGGGTGTGTCTTTCTATTTGCTTTTAAATTGCGTTTATTTTGATTTTAGTTTCGAATGGTGTAATTACATTGTTTTTGATTTTGAATGTCTTATTTTTGATTTTCGCGCCTTGTTTTTTGTTCTATTTTCCTAGACAGAACTTAGCAAAAATTTCATTAATAATATCTTCAGTTACAATTTCTCCAGTTATGTTTCCTAAATCTTCTAAAATGTCTTTTATAAAAACTGAAATAATATCTAATGGCATTTTTTGTTCTACTGTCTCTTTTGTCTTTTTTACATTTTCGATTGCTTTTGATATTAAATTTTTATGCCTCAAATTTGTAATTACCACTTCATTGTCTATTTCTATTTCATTTAATTGAAACATTTCAGTTATTTTTTGATATAACTCTTCTATTCCATCCTGATTCAATGCTGATATCTTTAAAATTGTACTACTTCCCTCTTTTAATCTTGTGTCATTCTCATCTAAAACTGGAGTTAAGTCAATTTTATTTAATAATATAATCGATTTTTTATTTTTCATTAATTTTAATATTTCTGTATCTTCTTCAGTTAAATCCTTAGTGCTATCAAAAATAGCAATGATTAAATCTGCCTCTTTTGCCATTTCTTTTGACTTTTCAATTCCTATTTTTTCTACTTCGTCTTTTGCTGCTCTTATTCCTGCTGTATCAATTAATTTAAGCGGAATTCCATTGATATTAACAAATTCTTCTATTGTGTCTCTTGTTGTTCCTTCATACTCTGTTACAATTGCTCTTTCCTCTTTTAAAATTGCATTTAAAAGAGATGATTTTCCTGCATTTGGCTTACCTATAATAGCTGTTTTTATTCCTTCTTTTATTAGTTTTCCATTGTCAAAACTTTTTTCTAATTTTTCTAATTTTTCTTGAACATGTTCTAACATAGTTGTTATTTGCTGATTTGTAACATCATCTACATCATATTCTGGATAGTCTATAGCTACTTCTATATTAACCATAACATCTAAAATGCTTTGTTTTATTTCTCTTATTTTTTTAGATAAAACTCCTTCTAACTGTTTTATACCTTCTTTTGCTTCTTTTTCCGATTTAGCATGAATAACGTCTATTACAGATTCTGCTTGTAGTAAATCGATTCTTCCATTTAGAAATGCTCTTTTAGTAAATTCCCCTGGTTCTGCTAGTTCTGCACCATTTTTTAAACATAGTTCTAAAATTTTTTTTACTAATATATTTCCTCCATGTGAATTAATTTCACACATATTTTCTGTTGTATAACTTTTTGGTGCTTTAAAATAAGAAACTAAAACCTCATCAATTATTTGTCCATTTTCTTCTATATTTCCATATTTTATTGTATATCCTTTTATTTCTTCTATTTTTTGTTTAGTTTTTGGCTTAAATATTTTTTCTAAAACTTTAAAGCTGTTTTCGCCACTCATTCTTATTATTCCTATTCCTCCAATTCCGTGGTGCCGTAGATATTGAAGCTATTGTACTCATATTTAATCCTCCTTTTTATGAAAATCTGATTTTCTCTATATTTTTTTCTATGGAAAGTTATAATGTTATTATAACTTTCCTAAAATATAAAAATAAAGTCAAAAATCGCTTACAAAATAAATTGTAAAATCCGACCTTTGACCTCTGATTTTATCTATTTTTTAATGATACTATAATTCTTCTATGTGGTTCTTCTCCTATACTAGTAGTATCTATTTTAGGATTGCTTTGTAGTTTACTATGGATAATTTTTCTTTCAAATGCTTGCATTGGTTCTAATTTGACTGGCTTTTTAGTTCTTATTACTGTTTTTGCAACTTTTTCTGCTAAATCTTCTAATGTTTTCTCTCTTTTTGCTTTATATCCTTCTATGTCTAAAATAACTCTTACTTTTTTATCTATTCCTTTACTAGCTATAGCAGATAGTACATTTTGCAAGGCATATAAAGTTTCTCCTCTATAACCAATCAAATACCCTAAATCCTTGTTGTTGATTTCCGCATATATGTAACTTTCACTAGTTTCTACCTTGTATGTAGTTCCTTCTGGCATTTCTTCTATAAATTTTTTTAAAAAATTTTCTATATTTTCTTTGGCTTTTTCTTGTTCTTGCTTACTTAGTTCAACATCCTTTTTTATTATGTTTTCAACTGTTTCTTTTTTTGCGTTGCTTTCAGCTGTTTTTACTTCTTTTATTGTCATTTGAACTTTAACAATTCTTGGTGTTAAAATACTAAAAAAACTTCTTTTATCTTCATTTTCTAGGACTTTTATTTCTACGCAATCTTTCGGAACGTTTAGTTTTCTTAGTCCATTTTGAATTGCTTCATTTGTGGTTTTTCCTTCCGAAATTATGGTATTTTCCATTTTTTTATCAATCCTTTCTATAAGGCACAAATTTATATTTTTAAGCCTTTTCTTCTTCGTCGGCTTTTAATACTTTATCTAATATTAATCTTTCTAATATCATAAGTATGTTACTTACTAACCAATATAATGCTAGACCTAAAGGTGCTATTAAAGCTATAGAAATTGACATTATTGGCATCATCCAAGACATCATTTTATTTGTTTGCATTACTGCATCCATTTCATTTTCTTCTGCCTTTCCTGTTTCTCCATCTATTACCATTTCTTTTTTCTTCTTATTTTCCTTTTGTTGCATTGCTGTTGTCATTCTTATTGAGATAAATGATGACAAAATGTATAGAACTGGTATAATATAAACAGTATAATCAGTTAGGTTTTGTTGTGGTATTTTACTTAAATCTAATCCTAAAAAATTCATTTGAAGATTAATTTTTTCTATTTGTTGATCTTCTGGATTTTTTTCTTTTAACCAATTATATTCTCTAATTAAGTCTATTTCTGGATATGCTTGACTTACTTCTTTTCCTTCTTCTTGTAGTTGTCCTACATATTTATTTATTTCTTCTGCTGGTATTTGTTCCATAAATGTAAGTGGACTTCTTACTAAATAAAAAATTGAAAGTAATAATAGAAATTGAACTATTGTTGTAAGACATCCGCTAAAAGGGCTCATCTTTTCTGTTTTATATAGTTCCATTATTTCTTGATTCATTTTTTCTTGGTCATTTTTATATTTAAATTGTATTGTTTTCATCTTTTCTTGTAGTTTTGCACTTTTTTTCATGGTTCTTTGTTGTTTTATTGATAAAGGTAACAATAATAATTTTATGATAACTGTAAATAGTATAATGGCTAATCCATAATTATTAACAAAATTATATAAAAAGGATAATAAATAGCCGAAGATGTTTGCAAAAAATTCAAACATACTTGTTTTCCTCCTAGCTTTATTTTAATGGATCATATCCACCTTTTGAAAAAGGATTACATCTTAAAATTCTAGCAATTCCTTTTAATACTCCTCTCCCCGCCCCATATTTTTGAATTGCTTGTTTCGTGTATTCTGAACAGGTTGGATAATATTTGCAATGAATATTTTTACTTTCTAGCCATAATGATATATGTTTTTGATATCCATTTATTAGGCTTATAAGTAATTTTTTCATGTTACTCCTCTATTACTTTTGCTTTATCAAAAATGTTTTTCATGTCTTTTTTTATGTTTTGGTAATTTGCTTTATTTACTTGTGCTTTCTTTTTCCACAATATAACTATTTGCAAACCATTTTGTAGATTTTCTTCATAACATCTATAGCTTTCCCTTATTCTTCTTTTGATGTAGTTTCTTTTTACTGCTTTTGCTATTTTTACACTTATTGCAATACCTAGTTTGTTATTTTTTTGCGCTTTATTTGTTTTTTTTATGAAAGCTTCTATGTAATGGCCTGAGTAGTATGTTCCTTTTGATAAAACATATTTAAACTCGTAATTTTTTTTCATCATTTTTGTTTTTTTCATTGCTTTTGGTCCTTTCTGACTTTTTGCTTTTTTTATGAAAAAAACTAATTTTTTACTATTGTTATGCTAAAAGGCTCGCTATAGCGGCCTTTTAATGCATACTTTAGGCTGTTAATTTTTTTCTTCCTTTAGCTCTTCTTGCCTTTAATATATTTCTTCCTGCTCTTGTTTTCATTCTTTTCATGAATCCATGTTCTTTTTTCTCTTGTCTATTTTTTGGTTGATATGTTCTTTTCATCTCTTCCCTACACCTCCTATTGTTTTTCTTTATGACATCTAATTTACTTAGAATTGTTTCTTATTATTTAACAAGTATATCGATTATACCTCAAAAATGTATAAAAAGTCAAGTGATTTCTAGTATTTTTTTCAAAAATTTTTGACATTTTATTCTACATTTTCCACAACTTTTCAAAATTTATCCACAAAAAAAAATTTTTTTCCACAATTGTATTGACTTCTACTAAAAAAATTTGTTATGATTAGGGCGTAAAAAAATATAAGTGATTTTTACTGAAATCAAAGGAATTTATGTTCGTATAAATCATCTTTATTTTTACTAAAAAGCGTCAAAGTTATCAACACTTGTGGATAACTTTGTGGATAAATTGTTAAGAAAGGATGATTTCAATTGAATTATGACAAAAAAGATTTAATGCAAAAAATAAAAAATGAATTAAGACCAGAACTTACACAAATATCTTTTGATACTTGGATTAATCCTTTAGATATTAGAAGTATTGATGGTAATCATATCGTTTTTACTGCTGTTTCTGAGTTTCAAAAAGATTTTGTTGAAAACAAATATAAATCTTTGCTTTTAAATACTTTAAAATTTATTACAAACCGTGATTGGGAATATAGTGTTATTGATTTAGAAAAAGAAGCAAAGGAAAAATTAGATGATGTACCTTCTGAAGAAAGTTTAGCTGTTAATCAACAAGAAACTATACCTTTAAATCCAACTTTAAACCCTAAATATACATTTGAAACTTTCGTTGTAGGTGATAATAGTAAGTTTGCACATGCTGCTGCATTAGCAGTTGGAAATGAACCTGGCGAGTCTTATAATCCTCTTTTTATTTACGGAGGCGTAGGTTTAGGGAAAACTCATTTAATGCATGCTATTGGAAATAGAATTTTAGAAAACAATAGAAATTGCAATATTTTATATGTACCTTCTGAGAAGTTTACAAACCAATTGATTAATGCAATTAAGGATAATAAGAACGAAATGTTCCGTAAAAAATATAGATCTATTGATGTATTATTAATTGATGATATTCAATTTATTGCTGGAAAAGATAGGGTTCAGGAAGAATTTTTCCACACATTTAACACTTTACGTGATGCAAAAAAACAAATTATCATTTCTAGTGATAAAGCTCCAAAAGATATTCCTTTTTTAGAAGATCGTTTAAAAACTAGGTTTGAATGGGGACTTTTAGCAGATATTGCTTGTCCTGATTACGAAACTCGTTTAGCGATTTTAAGAAAAAAGGCTCAAGATGAAAGTATAGTTATAGATGATTTTATTCTTTCTAATATAGCAAACAAAATAGATTCAAACATACGTGAATTAGAAGGTGTATTTAATAAAATTGTAGCAATGGCTTCATTAACACACAGTCCAATTACTATTGAATTAGCCGAAAAAACTATTAATGACTTTAAATATGAAAAAGAAAAAGTTATTTCTAGTAACTTCATCCAAGAAACTGTAGCTAAGTATTTCAGTATTAATAAAGATGATTTATCTAGTAATAAACGTTCAAATGATATTGCTTTTCCTAGACAAATTGCTATGTATTTGTGTAGAGAAATTGCTAATATGTCTTATCCTCAAATAGGAAGCGATTTTGGAGGAAGAGATCATTCAACCGTTATGCATGGATGCAAAAAAATAGAAAAAGAAATTCAGGAAAAAGGAAATACAAAGTTAATTGTGGATAGTGTGAAAAACATCATCATAGATGGCAAACATGCTTAGGGAAAATAGCTATAGAGATTTTTTAAAATTTGTGTTTGATAAATAATTGTTTGTGAGAACACAATTCAATCTGTTCTTACGGAAGCAACTAATTCACTTTCCACACCCACTTGTTAATAAGCTGTTAATAAACTGTGTATATCTCAATTTTGCACATGGGTTGTTGGAAAGTGTGGATAAGTTTTTTAGTTTTCCACTAAGTTATAAACATCAATTTTTTTAGGGATTGTAACTTTCAACATGGTTTTCCACAGTTTCCACAGTGCCTAATACTATTACTACTAATAATATTTATTATATAAAAAGGAGGATTCAAAATGAAAATAGTTTGTTATAAGGATACAATCCTTAAAGCTATTAATTCCGTAGTTAAAGGTGTAGCTTCAAAAACTACAATGCCTATACTAGAGGGAATATTAATTCAAACTAATGATAAAGAAATTAAATTAACTACATATGACTTAGAAATAGGTATTGAATATGTAATGGAATGTGAAGTAAAAGAACAGGGGAGTACAGTTGTTAATGCTATCATGTTTAGTGAGATTATAAGAAAGTTACCAGATACAGAAATTCATATTTCTTTAAATGAAAAAAATTTATTAGAAATTGAATGTGAAGGTTCTTTATATAAATTAGCAACTATGAATCCAGAAGAATTTCCAGAACTTCCTAAAATCGAAGTAGAGAATTCAATTGAAGTAGACCAAAGTATTTTAAAAAATATGATAAGAAAAACAATTTTTGCAGTTAGCTCAGAAGAAAGTCGACCAATTTTTACAGGATGTTTATTTGAAATTGAAAATAATAAATTAACATTAGTTTCTGTAGATGGTTTTCGTTTAGCGTTAAGAAGTATTTACTTAAATAAACAAAGTAATGATTTTAAAGCTGTTATTCCTGGTAAAACTTTAAATGAAGTTAATAAAATTATTTCAGATTCTTTTGACTGTGTAAAAATAGGAGTAGCTAAAAATCAAGCTTTATTTGAATTAGATAATTGCAAGATTGTTACTAGGATTTTAGATGGAGAATTTTTAAATTATAAAAATGTTATTCCAAGTAATTGGGAAACAAGAGTAAAAGTAAATAAAAATAATATTCAAAATAGTTTTGAAAGAATTAGCTTAATTTCTGCTTCAACAGTTGAAAAAGAGAAAAAATATCCTGTAAAAGTACAAGTTGATATAGGAAAAGTTGTTATTTCTTGTACTAATCAAACAGGAGATGCTAAGGAAGAATTATTAGTAGCAACAGAAGGAAAAAATTTAGAAGCAGGATTTAATCCAAAATACTTTTTAGATAGTTTAAAAGCAATTGATGATGAGGATGTATATATTGAATTTGGTTCAAGTATTTCTCCTTGTTTAATAAAATCAATCGAAAATAGTGATTATACTTATATGATTTTACCAATTAGACTAAAAGAAGATTAATAAAAAAAGTTTTAAATAATTTTCCACATAACATTCATAACTTGTGGAAAATTATTTTGTACATGAGGGGTTTTATATGTGGATAAAGAATATAAAAATTAAAAATTTTAGAAACTATACAGAGCAAGAAATAAAATTACAGGATTCAATCAATGTATTTTTTGGAGAAAATGCACAAGGAAAAACTAATATTATTGAAGCAATTTTTTTGAGTAGTATGGGGAAGTCTTTTCGTGCTAAAAAAGATAAAGATATGATTAAGCTAAATGAGGAAGATGCTTTAGTTGAAATTGAATATGAAAAGATTGATAGAGATGGAAAAATTAAGATTGAAATAGGAAAGAAAAAAAATATTTATTTAAATGGAATTAAAATAAAAAAGTTAAGTGAATTATTAGGTAATGTTAATATTGTTATTTTTACTCCAGATGATATTCATATTTTAAAGGGTGGTCCACAGAATAGACGACGTTTTTTAGATATTATGATTAGCCAATTAAAGCCGAACTATATGTACGTAGAAAATTTGTATTTAAAAACTTTAGAGCAAAGAAACAATTATTTAAGGCAAATTAGAGAAGAAAGTAAAGATGAAAGTTTTTTAGATATTTGGGATGAAAAGTTAGCAGAGTATGCAACAATTATTTATAAATATAGAAAAGAATATATTGATAAAATAAGAGAAGAAATTAAAAAAATTCATTCTGAAATAACTGAGAATAAAGAAAATTTGGAAATAGAATATTGTTCAGAGTGTAAATCAAAAGAAGAATATATGTTATTATTGAAACAAAGAAGGAAGTTAGATATAATAAAAGGTTTTACTACAAAAGGGATACACAGAGATGATTTTATGATATATATAAATGGAAAAGAAATTGATATTTATGGTTCTCAAGGTCAACATAGAACTGCAATTCTTTCTTTAAAATTAGCAGAGCTAAAAATTGTTAAAGAAGAAATAGGGGAGAATCCAATTTTGCTATTAGATGATTTTATGTCTGAATTAGATGAGAAGAGAATAAAAAGTTTTTTGAGTAAAATACAAGATACTCAAGTAATTATTACTGTTACTCAAAAAATAATACTTGAAAATAAAAATATTTTACTATATAATGTGAAAGATGGAAAAATAAAACAACAATGAAAAGAGGATAAGGACTGTCACTTAATCCCTAAAACAGGGATTTTAAGGAACGTCCCTAAATCCCTGAAGGAGGAAATATAAATGGAAAAGTTTGAGCATGAATATGGTGCAGATCAAATCCAAGTATTAGAAGGTCTTGAGGCTGTAAGGAAGAGACCTGGTATGTATATAGGTAGTACATCTGTAAGAGGTTTACATCACTTAGTTTATGAGATTGTAGATAATGGAGTAGATGAAGCATTAGCTGGTTATTGTAAAGAAATTAATGTTGTAATTGAACCAGGAAATATTATAAGTGTTGAAGATAATGGTAGAGGTATTCCAGTAGAAACTCATCCAAAGACAGGTATTTCAACAGCAGAAACAGTTTATACTGTTTTACATGCAGGTGGAAAATTTGGTGGAGATAGTGGATATAAAGTATCTGGAGGTCTTCATGGAGTAGGTGCATCTGTTGTTAATGCTTTATCAAATTGGACAGAAGTAACAATAAAAAGAGGTGGAAACCTATATAAAATGAAGTTTGAAAAAGGTAAAACAGTTATGCCACTAGAAAAAATAGGTTCAGCAGAAGGTACAGGTACTAAAGTCAGATTTTTAGCAGATGATACAATTTTTGAAACTACAGATTATGAGTATGAGGTTTTAGAAAAAAGATTTAGAGAAATAGCTTTTTTAACAAAAGGGCTTAAAATAACAATAGAAGATCAAAGAGAAGAAACACCTAAGAAAGCAGATTTTTGTTTTGAAGGAGGACTTATTTCTTTTGTTGAATTTTTAAATAAAAATAAAGAAAAATTACACAAAACTCCTATTTATATAGAAAAAGATGGAGAAGTACCAGTAGAAATTGCAATACAATATACATCAAGTTATTCTGAAAATATTTATACTTTTGTTAATAATATTAATACAATAGAAGGTGGAACTCATCTAGAAGGATTTAAAAGATCACTTACAAAAGTATTTAATGATTATGCAAGAAGTCACAACATAATAAAAGAAAAGGACCCTAATTTACAAGGGGAGGACATAAGAGAAGGAATAACAGCAGTAGTATCTGTAAAGGTAAAGGAACCTCAATTTGAAGGACAAACAAAAACAAAATTAGGAAATAGTGAAGTAACAGGTGTTGTACAAAGTATGGTAAATGAAGCATTATCATCATTTTTAGAAGAAAATCCAGCAGTTGCAAAATCTATTTTAGAAAAATGTATAAGTGCTTCAAGAGCAAGAGAAGCAGCAAGAAAAGCAAGAGAATTAGCAAGAAAGAAAAGTTCTTTAGAAACATCAACATTACCAGGAAAATTAGCAGATTGTAGCAGTAAAAATCCAGATGAATGTGAAGTATATATAGTTGAAGGAGATTCAGCTGGAGGTAGTGCAAAACAAGGAAGAGATAGAAAATTCCAAGCAATTTTACCTCTATGGGGAAAAATGTTAAATGTAGAAAAATCAAGAGCTGATAAAATTTATGGAAATGATAAGCTAAATCCAGTTATTTTAGCAGTTGGAGCTGGAATTGGAAGTGACTTTGATGTTACTAAAATTAGATATGGAAAAGTAATAATTATGGCAGACGCTGATGTTGACGGAGCTCACATTAGAACTTTATTATTAACATTTTTCTTCCGCTATATGAGACCATTAATAGAAAATGGAAATGTATATTTAGCACAACCACCATTATACAAATTATCTAAAAAAGGAATGGAAGATAAATATTGCTATACAGACGAAGACTTAGAAATTGCTTATAAAGAATTAGAAGAAAAAGGAATAGCAAGAGATCAATTAGGACTTCAAAGATACAAAGGTTTAGGAGAAATGAATCCTGAACAATTATGGGAAACAACAATGAACCCTGAAAGCAGAACATTAATAAAAGTAACAATGGATGATGCAATAAAAGCGGATGAAATATTTACATTATTAATGGGTGACGAAGTTGAGCCAAGAAGAGACTTTATTCAAGCAAATGCAAAATATGTAAAAAATTTGGATATATAGGAACGTTTCTTTTTTCACATTTTTGTGAAATTTTGGACACATCTAAATAATTAGATAAAATATTTTAAAGGCAGACAATCTAAATTGTCTGCCTTTAATCGTAAAGCTAATAATAATCTTCAGCTAAAACTAATATATCTAATAGCTAAACCTAATATATATTACTATATAAATAAGCCTAAATACCACATATATTAATCATTCGCTCGACCATTAATACACCATAAGTAACTATATTCATCCCAAAAGGACTACTAATAACCACTTCATAAAAAATATACACTAGATATAAGAATAATCTTAGCTCGAGTATATTACCTACCATTTGACCATATTTGATAGATAGAAAGAATAAAAAATTATAAATAAATACAGCCTACAAACAAATAATATATTCTTATCGCCGACATATTATCATATAAAAATACACAATAATATATCTTTGTCCGAATATAAATAAACTAATAAAAATCTATTTATACTCTTGGCTCAACTATTATTAACCTTATAATTTTATTATAAACAAAAAATAAGAAATTATTCAAAAATTAAAAAAATAATTATTTAAATTAAAATAATAGAAAATAGAATTTTTTCATTATTTTTTTGCAAAGTACAATATGTACACACAACATGCAATTTTTAAGCTACTGTAAGAACACAGAGGATATAAATTGTAAAAAAATATGTTATAATATAATAATATAAATAATAAAATTAGTTAATAAAAATAAAATATAAATAAATAAATTAATTAATAAAACAAAAAATGGATAAATAATTTAATTATAAAAAAATATAAATAAATTAATAATTAAAATAAAAAGTGAATAAATAAATTAATTATAAAAAATAAATATGAAATAAATAAAAATTATAAAATACAATTTTCGAAAAATGTCGAAAAAAGAAGATGAGTTTTTCTTGACATTTGATATAGATTATTGTAAAATGTTTTACAAGCAGGAGGTGAAAAAAATAAAAAAGCAGGAAACATCGCAAAGTTGGATTCCACTAGAAGAGGTATTTGATAATGGCATTATAAAAACTAAAAGAGAATATATAAAAATTTTAAAAGTAATGCCTATAAATTATAATCTGAAATCTGATTTAGAAAAGCAAGCTATTTTAAATTCTTATAAAATTTTTTTAAAAACATGTAATTTTAATTTTCAAATTTTAATTCAAAGTAGTAAAGAAAATTTAGAAAAAAATATTTTTAATATTCAAAAAAATATCCAAAAAAAAGGAAATAAATATTTAAAAAAAATATCTGAAAATTATATTGAATATATTAATAAAATTAATTCAAATAAAAAATCATCTTCTAAAAATTTTTATATTATTATTTCTAAAGAAATCTCGAAAGAACAAGAAGAATATGAAGCCTATGAAATCATTAAAAATGAATTAAAAGAAAACTTTTTTAAAATAAAAGAATGTTTATCTCGTTGTGGAAATTCCGTTTTTGAAATAAATACAAAAGAAGAAATTTTAAATATATTAAATTCTTTTTTTAATATAAGAAAAGAAAATAATTTAAAAAATAAAAAAATATAAAAAAATAGTAAATAAAAAGGGGAAAAAAATATTAAAATAGAAAAATATAAAAAATAATAAAGGAGGAAAAAAATATTAATAAAAAAAATAATAAAAAATTAGAAATTTTTTCGGGAGCAATTTTTGATAAAGATAAAATAGCACCATCTTATATTAATTTAGAAAATCCAAAATATATTGAAATTGATAATTTATATTATGCAGGATTAATTGTTGTAAATTATTACAGAGAACAAACTGATATTTTATTAAAAAGTTTAATTGAAACAAATATAAATATGAATATATCAATTTTTTATGAAAAACAAGATAGTTATAAAACAATAAAAGATTTAACTTATCATATAGGAAATGTAGGTGTAGAATTAAAAGAAAATAATCCTAATAGACAAGATATGGATATAGCTGCTTTTGCATATAATGATGCAAAATATATTAGAAGAGAAATTCAAGTAAATAATGAAGATATTTATTTTCTATATATTTATATTAATCTTTATGCAGAAGACACAAAAGAATTAGAATATTATTTAAATAAAATTGAAGGAATAACACAAAGTAAAGGAATGCAAACAAGAAGAGCTAATTTTAGGCAAGAAGAAACTTTTAGAGGTTGTTTACCATTAATGGAAAATCCGATAGAAATAAAAAGTGTTGCAAAAAGAAACATCTTAACATCTGGTTTAGTTGCAACATATCCGTTTATATCATCAACTTTATTTGATGATGATGGGATTTTTATAGGTACGAATGTATATAATAATTCTTTAGTCTTTATTGATAGATATAATACAAATAAATATAAAAATGCTAATATTTGTATTTTCGGAACAAGTGGAGCGGGAAAATCTTTTTATACAAAATTATTAATTTTAAGATATAAACTTCAGGGAATAAAACAATATATTATTGATCCAGAAAGAGAATATAGTAATTTATCAAAGGAATTAAAAGGTACACAAATAAAAATTGGGCCTAATTCGAATACATATATTAATATTTTAGATATAAGGAAAGAAAGTATTGAAGAAGGAGAAAATGGATATTTAGCTACTAAGATAGGAAAATTGATTGGATTTTTTAATTTAGTATTTGGCATATTAAATGAAGAAGAAAAAGCTATATTAGAAGAAAAAATAATAAAAACATATGAAACAAAAAAAATAACATTTAATGATGATAGTTTATATAAAGAAAATAAGGAAAAAATATTAGGAAAAGAATTTAAAACATCTGAAGATATGCCAATTTTAGAAGATTTATATAATATTTTAGGACAAGATGAAAAAACAAAAAAATTTCAAATAAAATTGATTCCTTTTGTAAAAGGCTCAATGAAATTTTTTAACCATAATACAAATATCGAAATAAACAATGATTTAATAATTGCAGATGTTTATGATTTAGGTGAAGAAAATTT
>CANPAC010000002.1 GCA_947571975.1 uncultured Clostridium sp.
AACAACAATTATCGGAATCATGATAGCTACTACGTATTTTAGTATAATAAATACCATATTAAGTTTAACATTAAATAATGCTTCAGCAAAATTTAATGCTATTCCTATAAATTCTAATATTAAAATTAAAATATATGTTGTATCATTATTTCGCATCATTCGGAAAAACATATATACAAATATTGTAAATGAAATAATTGTAAATATTAATTGTTCTATTAGCATTTTGTTCTCTCCTTCTTTTAATATCTATATTTTACTGCATTTTTCGCCATTTGTCTAGTTTTTATACAAATCTTGGTAAATTTTATAATCTCTTAATATTTTTCTTACATAATTGTTTGTCTCTTTATAAGGTATTTTTTCAATATCACTTCCATCTTTTTTTATTATTCCCTTTTCAATCCATCCGTCAACAGTTCCAATACCAGCATTATAAGCAGCTAAAGCCACTTCTTTATTTTGATATTTTTCTAAAAGCATTGCTAAATAACAAGTACCAATTTCAATATTTTTATAGATATTACAAAGTTCTTCTTCTATGTTTTCTGTATCTAACTCTATTCCATTAGTTCTTGCAACATCTTTTGCAGTTTCTTTCATTAATTGCATTAAACCAATTGCCTTTCTATTTGAAATTGCTTTTGCATTAAAATTACTTTCTGCCTTTATAACCGCAAAAATCAAATTTTCTTCTACTCCATATTTTTCTTGATTTATTGATACTATTTCTTGATAAGATTTAGGATATATCATCTTTAGTAAATTGTTTCTAAATAGAAAAACAAACACAACTAAAATAATTAATAAAATCATTATAATTCGTTTTTTGTTCTTCATGCTTTCCTCCTTGTATATTTGTCCTTATTTAGCCTCATACCAGTTTGTTGCTTCTGATATATCTGCTATTAGTGGTACTCCGCATATCCATTGCACTTTCCATACTTTGTTTCATTATTTCTTTAATTTGTTCTTTTTCTTCTTCTACTGCTTCTATCATCATTTCATCATGAACTTGTAATACAATCTTTGATTTTAGGTTTCTTTTTTTGATTTCTCTATATACTTTAATCATTGCTATTTTCATAATATCTGCTGCTGTTCCTTGTATTGGCGTGTTCATAGCAGCTCTTGAGCCAAATTGTCTTACCATGTAATTATTAGATTTTAGCTCTGGTATATATCTTCTTCTATGGAATAATGTTTCTACAAACCCTTCTTCTGTAGCTTTTTTCGTAATTTCCTCCATAAATATTTTTATTCCTGAATATTGTTCTAAGTATTCTGTAATATATTCTTTTGCTTTTTTTCTTGATATTCCTAATTGTTCTCCTAGCCCAAAGTCACTAATCCCATAGACTATTCCAAAGTTTACTGCTTTTGCATTACTTCTTTGCTCTTTTGTAACTTCTCCTATTGGTGTTTTAAACACCTTAGAAGCTGCTTGTTTATGAATATCTTGACCTTCTTTAAATGCTCCGTATCATGTGCTCATCATTTGAAATATGTGCTAATACTCTTAGTTCAATTTGAGAATAATCAGCATCTAAATAAATTTTTCCTTTTTCTGGTTTAAACACTTTTCTTACTCTTTTTCCTAATTCAAACCTTGTTGGAATATTTTGAAGGTTAGGCTCTGTTGAGCTAATTCTTCCGTGTTGCTGTTATTGTTTGGTGGAAAAATGAGTGTATTCTTTTGGTTTTTGGATTTATATATGCTTTTAATCCTTCTACATATGTTGAGTTTAGTTTTGTTAATTGTCTATATTCTAATATTTGTTCTATAATTGGGTCTTCTTTTTTTAGTTTTTCTAAAACATCTACATCAGTAGAATATCCACTTTTTGTTTTTTTAATTACTGGCAATTTCATTTTTTCAAATAAAATTTCCCCTAATTGTTTTGTTGAGTTAATATTAAATTCTTCTCCTGCTAGTTCATAGATTATTTTTGTCAAATCTTCTAATTTTGTTGTTAGCTCTTTTCCAAATTGATTTAATTCTTCTTCATCTACATACATTCCATTCCATTGCATGTCAGACAAAACTTCAACAGTAGGCATATCAATTTCATAAAATAATTCTAAAGCTCCTATTTTTTCTAGTTCTTTTAAAGTAATTTCTTTTATTTTACTAATTCCATAACTATATAAAGCATATTTTTTTTGATAGTTTTCTTCTGCTTCTGACATTTCATCAAATAGGTTTATTTGTTGTTGTTTAGGTTCTTCTCCGTATAAATTCTTGTGAATTTATTTCTAAATATTGTTCTAATAAATTTTCTATTTCTAATTTATTATTAGTTGGATTTAAGATGTAACTTGCTATTGCTATATCATAATTAATTCCTTTTAAATTAATTCCTATTTGTTTTAATAATATATATGTTTTAGTTAAATTAATACCTGTCTTTTTTATTGTTTCATCTTCTAATATTTCTTTAAAAATATTGCTTTCTTCTTCATTTTTAATTGTTAAATAAGTCGCTTCTTTTGATTTTTCATCAAATATAGAAAAGCCTATTATTTTTTCTTTTATAATTTTTTCTACATTGTCATCTTTAGCAGTATGAATATAAAAAATCATCTGTTTTTGTTCTTTTATTAATTTTATGATATCATCTTTTGATTTATCTACAATTTCAAATAAATCTTTAGGTTCTTCTTTTTTTATTTCTTCACTGCGTAAAGAAAATCGTTCAATATATCTGTTAAAATTTAATTCTTTAAATAATTCTAAAACTTTTTGCTTGTCCCATTCTTCTACTTTAAAATCTTCTAAAGTATCTCCGAATTGGCACTTCTAAATTAATTGTTCCTAATGTTTTTGACAAAAATGCTAATTCTTTGTTATTTTCTATATTTTCTTTTTGTTTTCCTTTTAATTCTGCTTCTTGTTTTTCTACTTTTTCATATAAGTTTTCGATTGAACCAAATTTTTGGATTAATGATAAAGCTGTTTTTTCTCCTATTCCTGGCACCCCTGGAATATTGTCAGAAGTATCACCTTGTAATCCTTTTACATCTATCAATTGTTTAGGTTCTAACCCATATTTTTCTATGATGCTTTCTCTGTTGTATTCGTCTGTTTCTGTTTTTCCTCCTTTTGTATGTGGAATTCTTATAGTTACATTATCTGTTGCTAATTGAAATGTATCTCTGTCTCCTGAAAGTATAGTAACTGCTAGACCTTGTTTTTCTCCATAACGAGATAAGGTTCCGAAGCACGTCATCTGCTTCATAACCTTCTAGTTCTACTATATCAATATTCATAGCTCTTAAAACATCTTTTATTATTGGCATTTGCTCTGCTAGTTCTTGTGGCATTCCTTTTCTTGTTGCTTTATATCCTTCATATAGTTTATGTCTTGCTGTTGGTGCTTTTAAGTCAAATGCAACTACTAAATATTCTGGATTGATGTCTTCTAGTAACTTAAATAAAATTGCTAAAAATCCATATATGGCATTAGTATATTTTCCATCTTTTGTTGTAAGCATTTTACTTCCCATAATTCCATAAAATGCTCTATTCATAATACTATTTCCATCTACTAATACTAATTTTTCCAAAATTATTTCCTCCTAAAATACAGTATAGTTTTATCTAAGATATTATATATTATTTTTTGCAATACCTTGGTGTCGCAACCTACAAAATAAAAAATAATAGGTAGGTTGCTCCAAATCGCACTCGCTATGCTCGTTTGTTCGCTTACGCGGTATTGCAAAAAATAATATATAATATCTTAGATTAGTTATAATGTCTATTTTTATTTCTCAATTTTTTAACTTTTTCATTTATAATCCAAGTACTTAAAGCTCCTACCCATAGAACAAAAGTAAAAGGTATTCCATTTTTCCATCCTTCACCATAAGTTAGAAAAATGCTATTTGCAAATTCAGAAATTATAGCCACCTGTGGAATCCATCTTATCATTTCTGCCTTTTGCCAAATTAGTAATGGGAACAACCACATAATATACCAAGGCTGAAAATTTGTAATTAATAAAAACAAAAATGCCATAATAAAATAATTTACTTTTTTCATTTCACTTTTTAACAATATTTGTTTTTTGTTTAGCAAAGTTACACATGTAAAGAAATATATAATTGTAAAGCTTCCTAATAGAATTTTATTTACAGTGGATGTTTTTATTGTTGGTTCATTAAAATATTCTATTATCATAACATAAAAGCTTTTTGCTATTTTTTCTTGTTGAATAAATAATCCACTTAATACTTGTCCATCTCGTATATAAAATAAATAAGGAATTGCTAAAATTATTAAAAATATTATTCCATATTGAATACATCTTCCGAAATCGCTTTAGTGGTTTTTCTTTTCTAAAATAATAGATAATTATAAATGGTAATAAAATAATAGCAAAATATTTAATTGCTGTTGCCATTGCTAAAAATGCTACTGATATTAATAAGTTTTTCTTTTTTACTAAAAAATATAGCGCTAACAATATAAATAAAACAACAAAAATGTCATTATGAACACATGCTATTCCTTCAATTAAAATGAATGGATTTAACCCATAAATAAGTGTAAATATTCTTTTTTGTGATATTTTATATATTAAATAACAATTGCATAGATGTACTAATACGTTAACTATTTTAAAAAACAATAAAGCAAAATCTATGTTTCCAAATGAAATTCCAGCTACTGCCTTACAAATCAAAGTCCATACTGGTCCATATACTACTGTCGAATCTGCCCAATCGTTAGAATATCCTTGTGCTAATACAGTATCTTTTTCTAATAAATCACTTCTATTTTCCGTAGTTTCTACAAATTCTTTAATTGTTGTATAATATGGATTTTGATGATAAGTACTATCTATTCTTCCAATTCCTAAGTAATAAAATATATCAGAACAAGTAAATGGTAATACCATAATAAAAATAATTGCAATTATAGTTATAAATAAAAACATTTTCTTTCTTGTTTTAAATATTTGTTTTCTTTTTTTTATAATCATAAAATATAGTATAGTAAATATTGCTAATATGCTAATATATATAAATGTAGTAGTTAATCTATCAATTGGAGCTTCATATAAAAATTGAAAATATGGTCCAAAGTTTAATACTGTTTTCTTTTGTAAAAAATATATAATAGATGGCATAGCAAATAAAATACTTGTAGCAATTAATAAAACTTTTATTAGGTTATTAATTTTATTTTGTTTGCTTTCTGTCATTGTTGGTCTCCTTTATAAACTTTCACAGTTTTTTGTACTATAAAAAAGTAAATTTTTATTGTTGTAACATTTTATTTGCAAAATTGCAAAAATACTCTTCTACTTCTTCTACTGTGGTCTTTTCGTCAATTGGCATTCTTACAAATATTGCTCTTCTTGGATATTTATTATTATATACTAGTCTAAAAGATTTATCATCAAATCTTTTTTTACTTTCTGTGTATTCTTCTGGTTTTTGAAATTTTGCATAATACATTGAATACACAAGCCATATTTTCTTTTCAGTAAGTTCTTCTTGTAATTCAAATATTTTTTCTTTGTTTTCCTCTGATAATGCGTCATAATTTATCATTATCCACGCATAGCCTTTTCCTGCTACTGTAAAATTAGGGCTAATATAATGAATTTTATCATCTATTTTTAAGTCTTCTTTTTCTATTCTTTTATTTCCTTTTTTAGGTAAGTTTTTCTTGTTAGCACTACTCATATTTGTTTCTATATTTTTATTTTTAAATATTTTACATGCCTTTCTTAATGGAACTTCTATAATTTTATCAATTATTTCATCCGCATTTTCTGTTCCTAATAATTTTTTTCCTACTTTTCCTATTGGTTTTATTTCTTTTATTAACATTTGTTTTTCCCCTTTCTTTTGTGTTATTTTTAGTTTTTTAAGTCCTCTATTTTGTATGTACTATATCCTTCATAATTATAACTTGCATCTATTCCTTTCATATATACTTCTCTATCATTGATGTTATCTGTTAGTTCTTGTTCTAATAAATATTTAATTTCGGTATCTTTGATAGGACTTCTTTCCATTGCTAACAAATAATCTTCTTTGTCAATTTTGCTCCAATCAATAACTTTTCCTATTTCCTTTTTTAAAATCATATCTAACCATATTCTTGTACTTCTTCCATTTCCTTCTCTAAAAGGATGTGCTATGTTCATCTCAATATATTTATCTACAATTTCTTCAAAATTTGATTGTGGCATTTTATCTATTTTTATTAATGCTTCTTTTAAATACATCGCAGATGCAAACCTAAAGTTGCTTTTTGAAATGTTTTCTTTTCGTATTTTTCCTGCAAATTCATATACATCTTCAAATAGAAATTGATGAATTTGTGATAATCCTTTAAACGTTCCAGTTTCAAAAGTTTCTAATTGTTTTTCTTCAAATAGTTTAATTGCTTTTTTCTTTGTTATTTTTTCTTCTTGTTTAGCAAGTTCAATTGGATTATCAATTCCTAATTTATTTTCTAATATCATATTTGCCTCCTTTTCTAATTATATCGATTTTTGCATATTAAATTATTTTATTTTGTCTATAACATTCATATATATAACTTGGATTTTCATAATACATACTACTATTATAATTATCTATTTTTTCAATGATCCACGATGATAATACTTCTACTAATGTGTCTATATATTGTATTTCATTTTTATTTATATTTATTATTAACCTCTGATATATTCTTCCTAACTCCCAAATTGTTGGAACTCTATATTCACATTTAGATATTATATCATAATCTCCATTTTCTATTTTATACTTTTTAATCAATTCATCAGAAATCTTTTCAATATTTTCCGAATGATAAACTTCTGCTAACTCATATATCTTTTTTATATTTTCTTTTTCTAATTTATCTATAATATATTTCTTTGTATTTTTAGTTTTTCTCGCAATATGTTCAATTAGGCTACATACAAAAAATAAATCATTATCTTTTTGTGATTCTCCCATAAATTTATATCTCCTCTGCTTTTATAAATTTTATACATTTTAACGATTCTTCTGTACAAAATGCAATTTGATGAGTCGGATGCCTAAATTTAGCAAGTTCCCAAAAAGCTTCTCTTGTAATTGTTCCATTTATTAAATCAGTAACATAATTATATACTTGGTCATCAGACATTGCTCCAATTACAATATCATATTGATGTGGTTTTCCACTTCTACAATTTATTATAAAATCTAACCATTCTTCTGTCATAACGATAAAATTTTTTATTTTTAGTTTAGTATTCTCATTATATTCGTACATATTAATAATTGATGTATCATATTTTTTTGCCCATTTCTCTGCCTGTTCTGATAATATAGTGCAATAAAATCCTTTTCCAAAATCTTTAGTATACTTTCCTTCTATAATTTTAGGTTCTTCTACTTTACAATAACTACCATGATAAACTATTTGCATATTTGCCTCCTTTTATTTCTTTATCTCTTCGAATAATATATCACATTTTTTTATTTTTTACCATATATTTTCTATATATAATAAAAAAGTATTACCATTTAATTTGTAATACTTTTCATGTTTTAATTTAATTTGTATATTATCATCTATCTAGTTGAACCATTTAATTGTCTTTTACTTTCTTCTATCTGTCTGTACTTTTAATATTATACTATAAAATTTTACATTTTTCAACAAAATCTTAAACTTTTTTCGTTTAATTTGTCATAATTACATTTTAAAATCTTTTCATATCTTAATTCTATAATTTTCTTATAAAAGTTTTTTCCTATATCTGAAATATATGGAGTATCATCAATAATTTGGCATGTCTTATTCATATTTATTTTAGGAAATATTCTTAAAAGAGCTTGATTACATTCTTCATTTTTTAAAGAATTTATAAAATCAAAATAATTTATTTAATGCTGATGTCGGAAATACATATACACGTGCTTCTAATTCTTCATTATTATTTATAATTTTTTCATCTGTCAATTGTAGATATAAACACGATGCACAATCATAAATTGGTGCTATTTCAATCTTTTTTAAATTTTCATTTATTAAAAATCCCCAATTTCCATTATGTCTGTCAAAATTTCCTATTAAGTGACTGTTTTTTAGTTCTGCAAACTACTTTAAAACAGTTCCTGTTGATGTAAAGTCTTTACAAGCAACAACAATTTTTTCCACCATAATATTTAAAATTATTAATTTGGCAATTTGTAAAATCAATCATATCATTTCTCCATTCTTACATACTTTTTGTATAAATAGTCACATTGTTTTTCTGTTATATCCCCATCTGTCCAAGCTGAATTTATAGATTCCTGTACTTCATTTATTAAGCAATCAATATAACTTACATTATTTTTTATTCCTTCTTTTAAATTTTGTATATCTCTTTCTAAATAACTTGGCAAACATTTTTCTAATATGTTTTCACTCCATACAATATTCTAAAAAAGCTTTACATCCAATTTGTATTTCTTCATAAGTAATATCAAAATTACCACTATACCATGGGTCAGCAATATCTTTTGGATTTTTAGTAAAGTCTAGTAATCTACATATTTTATTATTTTTATCTTGTCCTACAATTTTTATTATATTATTTATATTGCTATTTTCCATTCCTATTATATAATCATATTTTTCATAATCTTCTTTTTTTAATTGCCTTGCTCTATGTTCTGTAAAATCTATTCCCTTTTCTTGCAACTTCTTTCTTGCTCCTATATATATGGTGTTTCCAATTTCTTCTGTGCTTGTAGCTGCAGATTCAATTAAAAAGTCATTTGATAATCCTTTTTTGTTTACTATATCTTTAAATATAAACTCAGCCATTGGTGACCTGCAAATGTTTCCTAAACATACAAATAAAACTTTTGTCATTTTAACCTCCTTTTTCATACTTTTCATTTTATTATATAACATTATAAAATCTAGCTAGCTCATCTTCTATTTATTTTAAAGTTAAACTTTATCTGCAAAACTTTTACGGTTACAATAGCGTTCCTCCTCTCAAAAACCGATTTCTGCACACTAATTATTCTTTGTTAAAAATTAGCAAACTATATTCATCATCAGTTTTTTTCGAGTTTTTATCTTGTAACAATATATCATACTTTTTTATTTTTTTCCATACATTTTGCATATATAAATAAAAAAGTATTACATTTATTTGCAATACTTTTTATCCAACTGATGATATTTCTATTCCATTGTTTGCTTTTACATATTCAATAGCTGTTTTATATTCATCTTCATAATTAAATTTTATCGTTATTTTGTTATCTTCGTGAACATATATATTATCTATTAAATCATCAATTATATTTCTTGATAGTTCTGTTATATTTTCATACTTTTTAAATTTTTCTATCCATTCATTATTTGATTTTAATGATTCACATTCCATTAGTTCTTCTTTCAAATATAATATTTGTTCTTCTAATTTTTTCATTTTATTAACATAGCTCTGGTTATATTCATAGTAATCTGTTTCATCAATTACACCTAATTTCCAATCTTCATAACAAGATTTCTTCAGCTTTCTTTGTTTTTCATATTCTATTTCTTGTTTTTTAATACTATTTTTTAAACTTTCTTTTCTAAAATCCACTTGTTTTGTATTAGTTGTTTCTTTAATTATTGTATCTATATCAATGACAAGTGATATTTGTAACTTTACTGCTTTTAATATTGCCTCATACAATATATCATCTCTTATTAAGTGTTTAGTGCATAAATCTTTTGATTTCCTACAATAAGTTGAACAAGCATAATGATAATGTGGTCTTGGTTTTCCTTTATATTTAGAGCCTACTCTCTTTGTCATTGACATTTTACAGTCTGCACATTTTAAATGTCCTGCATATATAGATAAAGTTCCATCTTGATTTGCTTTTACATCTCTATCTAATAATGCTTTTTGTACCTTTTCAAAAGTTTCTCTATCTATTATAGGCTCGTGCATATTTTTTACAATTACCCATTCTTCTTTTGGATTTTTTATATGCTTATGCACCTTATAACTTATGAGCTTACCTTTACTTTGAATAACATCTCCACAATATACTTGACTTTTTAATATACTCAAAATAGTAGCCGGATCCCATAAGTACGCAAATTTCTCATCATTAGGTCTTTTTAATTTAAAGTTTTGATTTAATACCTTATTTCTATACCCCATTGGATTAAGTATTCCTCTTGCATTTAACTCTTTTGCAATTTTTGTTCTACCATAACCTTTTATAACTAAATCAAATATTTCTCTAACTACTTGTGCAGGTTCTTCGTCTATTATTAAGTGGTGGACATCATCAGGGTCTTTGACATATCCATAAGGAGTTAATGCTCCTACATACTCTCCATTTCTTTTTTTTACATTTAAAATTGCTCTTATCTTATTAGATATATCTCTACAATATTCGTCATTCATTAAATTTTTAAATGGTACTATAACATTGTTTACGGACTTTGGGTCTTTATAACTATCAATACTGTCATTTACTGCTATAAACCTCATATTAAATAAAGGGAAAATCTGCTCAATATAATTTCCTACTTCTATGTAGTTTCTTCCTAGTCTTGATAAATCTTTGACAATAATTGTGTTAAACTTTTTTAATTTCATATCATTTAATAATCTTTGAAAGTCTGGTCTATCAGAGCTTGTTCCAGAATAGCCATCATCTATATAATAATCATATATTGATAATTCTGTATTTTCTTTAATAAAGTCCTCTAATAATTGCCTTTGATTACTTACACTATTGCTTTCTACTTTATCATCTCCATCTTCAACAGACAATCTAATGTATAATGCGACTATCCACTTATTATTGCATTCTTCTATTGTTCCACTATATTGTCTTGCTTTTCTTGGCATTATTTTCCCTCCTTTCCCTTATCTTCCATCAACAAACTATATATTTGCACATAATAATTTTTTGTTAGATTTATTTTGATTTTCTTTTATAAAATCTATTGCCTTTTTATATTCATTTTCATATCTAAACTGTATTGTAATTTTGTTATCTTCGTGAACATATATCGTATCAATCAACGAATCAATAATTTCTGGTGTTAATTCTTTTATTTTTTGATATTTTTTCAAATTTTCTATCCAGTCATTTCTAGCTGTTTTTTCTGTTATTTCTCTTTTTTGTTCTTGTAATTTTTGCAACAATTCAGTTTTTTCAATTACTTCATCATTATAAGATTGTATATATTTTTGATATTCTTTTTCAGTAATATTTCCTATTTTCCAATCCTCATAAACTGACCTTTTCAAAACTTTTTGTTTTAATAGTTCTCTTTCTGCAATGTCTATCTGTTTTTGTATATTTTCTTTTTCTCCATTTGAAAACTTTATTTTTCTTATCTCTTTTATTGTATTATCTATTTCAATAGACAACTTAACTTGAAATCTTATTGTTTCTAATACAGCCTCTCTTAAAGTTTCTTCTTTTATATAATGTTTTGTGCATAATATATCTGACCTATTTGCGTGAGTTGAACAATGATAGTAGTTCTTTTTAGGCTTGTCCTTATATACATAAGTTCCTTTTAGCATTGCCATTTTACAGTCTGCACATCTTAAATGTCCTGCAAATATGGATTTAGTTCCTTTTCTTTTTTCTGTTTTAGGTCTTTTTCTACTTTCTAAAATTTCTTGTACCTCATCAAAAGTTGCTCTATCAATTATTGCTTTATGTGTATTTTCCACTATTGCCCACTCCTCTTTTGGTTTATATATTTTTTTATGATTTTTATAGCTTTCATAAGTGCTTTTACCCTGTATCATATCTCCACAATATATTTGATTTGTTAGTATTTGCATTATACTAGACATTTCCCAAGTATATTTTATTTCTTCTTTTGTTTCTTCTTTTAAAATATGTCCACATTTTATTTTTTGTACTTTCCTTTTATAGCCTGTTGGGTTTATTATCTTTTGTCGATTTAACATTTTAGCTATTGCTGTTCCACTTTTCCCCTCCTTTGCCCAATTAAATATTTGTCTAACAACATTTGCTGGCTCTGGGTCAATTACTAAATGATTAGGGTTTTGTTTGTCTTTCATATATCCATAAGGTGCTACACTTCCAATAAATTCTCCATTTTTTCTTTTGGTTTCAAAAGCTGTCCTTATCTTCTTTGATAAATCTCTCGAATATTCTTCATTCATTAAACTTTTTAATGCAACATTTAAGTTCTTTATTGAATCTGGTTTTAAATAACTATCAATGTTATCGCTAACTGATATAAATCTAATATTAAATATAGGAAAAATCTGCTCAATATAATTTCCTACTTCAACAAAATTTCTTCCTAATCTTGATAAATCTTTCACAATAATTACATTGATTTTTTCATCTTTCATATCATTTAGAAGTCTTTGAAAATTTGGTCTATTAGAATTTGTTCCAGAATAGCCATCATCTGCATAAAAATCATATACTTGAATATCTGTATTATATTGCAAAAAATCGTTCAATAATTCTCTTTGATTAGTTATACTATTACTTTCGTCTTTATCGTTTCTGTCCTCAGCTGATAACCTTATATATATACCTGCGTTCCAATTAGGAACTATAACCTTATTGTTGTAAATTTTATATTTTCCTTTTCTACCTCTTTTCATTTTTTCTCCTACCTTTAACATTGAATAAATTGTATATTTTTTCAGTCAGTATGTGAAATGTGCATTTTAAATTTTTTTAACATTTGACATTAGCAATTTTTTAGATATAAATCTTTTAGTGCTTTGTTAATACAATTATTGGCTGTTATATTTGAATTATTTGAAAATTCCATTTTCACAATTACTCCATTTACTTTTATTACATAAGGATTTTCAGTTGAACGCAAAAAATCAAGTATTCGCTCAACACTTGATTTTTTCTTATTGATTTTTATATCTTTAATATCTTTTACCTTTTCTATATTTATATTTTCTATATCTATATTTTCACATTCTTGTATCATCTTTTCTAGCTTTACTAAATTATTTACCCTTTTTATCACTTTCCTCCACCTCTTTAATATCTTCTTTTAACTCTGGAAAAACCGATTCTAGTATAACCTCTGCCTCTTTCATTATTTTTCTAGGGTGGTGCGTATGGATCTCGCTTAAAAATTCTTTAACAATTTTTTCGTCTGTTATTTGTATTTCTCTATTTATAAGTACATAAAATATACAAATAGCATAAGAAATAAAGTCATCTGCTGATAAAATCCAATCAAAATTTATTCTATTTAATAATTCAGTATTAACTCCTTTTATCTCTGTACTATTAAGATTTTCTTGTGCTACTTCTACTATATCTTTCAATATATCTCCAAGTCCATTTTGATTTACATTCTGTTCATATCTTTTATAACCTAAAATATAATAGCTTACAGCCTCCTTAATAGCATACTTTTTATTTCTTACATTTTTTTTCATTAAAATTTCCTCCTATACTAAAAACAAGCCCTATCTGGACTTGTCATTTCTATTTTTCAATTCTTTTTTCTTTATATCTCTAGCTAATTTTTCAAAGCCTAATTTTTTAAAAGTTTCTATATAACGTTTTCTATTGATACACTCTCCATTAAGAGTAACTATATCAACATTTTTCATAAAATTATTTTCAAATAAACTTGTTAATTTTGCAGGATTTCTAAATAACCTTGAAATATCTGTTACAACTATTTGCTTGATTTTTCCTGCTTTTATATCTTCTATGAGTTTATCTAATGCCTCTCTATCTTCAGATAGTCCATTTTTTCTAACATCTATATAATGTACTCTGTTTGTTATATTGTGCTTTTTGCAATATTCTTCTAGTCTATCTCTTTGAGAATAAATATCTGCATTTACCATATCTCCATCTACTCTATTTGTTCTCATATATAGTGCAACAACCTTTTTCTGCTTTTTGTTTTCTATTTTTTCGTCAATATAGTAATCTAGTTGTTCTATATTTCCAACTCTCATATACATACCAACATTTCCTTTTTTATTTACAATTTCCATAGCCGTTCCTTTCTTGTAAATCGGTCGCTATTTTTATAGCATTGTTTACAATTTCTATATATTTTTCTGGTAGTATATCTATTCGGTGTAATAATCTTTTTTTATCAATTACTTTTATTTGTTCTGCCATTATTGTAGCCTCGTACTTCATTTTTCCGAATTTATTTATTCTTATATGAGTAGGAATAGCAAATCGTTCTTCGATTCTTTTAGTCATAGGAATAATTATTGTTGTTGTGCTATGTTTATTTCCTATGTCATTTTGAATAATTAGAACAGGTCTTATTCCTCTTTCCTCACTTCCTACTGTATTTCCTAAATTAGCAAGATATATTTCATTTCTTCTAATTCTATTTATCATTGTTTTGCCTCCTGCAATTATTTTTTAATTGTTCCATCTGCTCTATATCTTCCATTTCTCTTTCTTCAGCTGTTTTGCACTTATTAGCTCCTAATAGCAATAAATACATAAAAACTGCAATTATAAACATATCTATTAGTAAAATTCTTAATATCATTGTTTGGTTTTCCTTTCTGTATGTTAAAAAGAACTCTAAAATGTTTTAGAGGTATATTGATATTGCATACCTTAATTTTAGAGTTCTTATTGTTTATTTACTTTTATACCTTTATCATCATTCATTAGACAGATATTTTGCGTATATCTTCATAGGTGTATTCGGCATACCCTACCTGTTACACAGGCTTGTCCTCAATGCGTGGGACGGTTTTTTCTCGCTCGTGCTATGACTAGACAAAAGTTTCTTTCCTTTTACACTCGTCTTCGCCTTATTAGTTGCAAGCTAATATTTAAGTAATATGAAATTACTAGCTCAAGTAATCAAAGGACTGTATCTAATGAACTGTTATTCAATTTTCAAAGTGCTTTTTTACTCTCTTTTAAAGAAAAACAAGTAAGAGATTTTACCCTCTCACTTGTTTGTGCAGAAAATTGAATTTTGTCAGGGTATAAATTTAAAATTTTTCAAAAAATTTTTTTAATTTCTTTATACCCCAGTCAATACTCTCTTGTACCGACTGTTTAGAACAGCTCTCTATTCTTGCTATTTCTTCCATAGACAACTGATAATCATAATACAATAAAATTCTTCGCCTTTGCTGTTTTGTCAGCTTGTCCATTGCCTTATGTAATTTTTCATTATTGATCCTGTTTATTACAACTTCATCTATATTTGCTTGTTTTTCAAATGCTCTTTTATTTAATGTTGTTTCTGTAACTGCATTCAGTTCATTATGTCTTGCAATTTCTTGTATTTGTCTTGCGTCCTCTTTTTCAAATTCGTCAAGCTCGTTAAATATTTCTTTTGTTATATCAATACTAATCATTTCATTTTTATTAGAAAATGTAACTTTATATACATTTTTCTCTATTTCACTATGTAAAATATATGGATTATATTTATCCCTAGTTCTTTTAGGTCTTTTATCCACTTTCTTTCCTCCTATCGACTCAAATTTTTTGAATCGACAGTTGGAGGAGCTCGTGGCGAAAAATATAGAATTATAATTTTTCTGTTTATAAAAGCATAAAAGAGATTAAATTTACTAAAATGAGTAGATTTAATCTCTTTTACGATTTCATACCAACATACTAGCGTTTTTAAGATACCAAATAATAACAACTCATTCTCCTTAAAAATGCCTTCCTAATCGTCATTGTTATTATTTTTTCACTAGTACATTTTTTAATTTTCTTATGTAAAAAAGCATACAAAACTCTGTATACTTTCTTAATTTATATCTTCTATTTTTCTAATAATTCTAAAACTTTTACTCCATTTCTTTTATTTTTGTAGTACATTCCTACAAGAAAGCATTTTTTTTATAATAAAATGTTAATGTGTATTATTGTCAGTAAGGAGGAAACAAGTATGCAATCTAAAAAGTTTAATGATAAATCAAATGTTATTGGGCAAACTGTAAGAAAATACAGAATGCAAAAAGGTTATACCCAAGAACAACTATGTCAGCAATTAGATTTGTTAGGATTGAACTTATATCACTCCGACATTCATCTTATTGAGAATAATAAGCGTATTGTTAAAGATTACGAGGCTTTCGCCTTTGCTAAAATATTCGGTATCACATTAAATGAGCTTTATATTGAAGCTTATAAAGATTTTTCGTAATTTACTAACATTTTTCTATTAAGCATTCATATAATATTGTAAAAAAATGGAGTTTAAGTAGAGTTAAGATATTGTTTTGATGTAGTTTTGAATATTTAAAAATAAAAAATAAGAGTATTGATAAAGTAAAATCTATCAATGCTCTTTTATTTTGAATAAAAAAGGAGTTATTTAAGTTTATAGCCTGCCCCCCTAACAGTTTCTATAATATCATTTCCTAGTTTTTTTCTAATATTTTTAATATGTGTATTTACTATCTTTTCATCTCCGAAATAATCATAACTCCAGACAGAATTTAATAGATTATTTCTTGAAAATACTTTATGAGGACTTTCCATAAATGATTTTAATATTTCAAATTCCTTTGCTGTCAAAAATACCTTTGTTCCATTTTGTATTACTTCATAATTCTCTTTATTTAAAGTAATATTCTTATAATTTATTATATCACTATTTTCTGTTTTATCTATTTTATGTATTTTAGTAATATCTGCAACTGATATTTCAGTAGATATTTCATTTAAAAATTTCTCTATTAAGTTATCATCTTCTATTATCAATATTTTTGACATAAAATTTTTCACTCCTTTATTCTTATATAGTAATTCTTCTCAATCTACTTCCCAATCTGCATAATAATTCATTTGTAATTGTTTCAGCTTTATTAGAAACTGTTTCAGCCGATATTCTTTTATCATTTCCAATTAAAGTTGCAATATCTCCTACTTTAACATTTTCTAGTCCTGTTATATCAATAATCATTTGATCCATACATATTCTTCCTATTACTTTTTTGTATTCCTCATTGATATTAACTAGCATATCTTTATTTGAAAGACATCTTGGTATTCCATCTGCATATCCTATACCCAATGTTGCAATTTTCATTTTATCTTTTGCAATAAAAGTTCTTCCATAACTAATACTATCATCTATATTTATCTCTTTTATACTTGTTATTCTTGCTTTAACAGCTAATATAGGTTTAATGTTTAAATTATTTAATTGATATGGATTAAAGTCAGTATTTACACCATACATACAAATACCTACTCTTACATAATCATAATTTAGTTCATTATAATTTATTATTCCATAACTACTTTGCAAATGTAATGCTCCAGTATTATATCCTTTATCCTTTATAGCTTTAACACATTCATTAAATTTTTTAATTTGTATTTTTGTAAAATCAATATCTTCTAAATTACTAGAATCAGCAACACATAAATGACTAAAACTTCCTAAAATATTTAATTTTTTGTTTTCATAGATACTATATAATTTATCTAAACTATCACAATTTTCACCTATGCGATTCATTCCTGTATTTATTTTAATATGGCATTTTAATTTGTCTTTTAAATCAAGTTCTTTTATTCTTTCAGAATAGTTGTAATCTACTATTGTTTGTATTAAATCATATTCTATAACATATTTTAAATTAGAAAAGTTTGTAAATCCTAATATTAAGATATTCCCTGTTATACCATTTTTTCGTAATTCTATTCCCTCATCTAATGTTGCTACTGCAAAGTCTGTTATACCAATATCTAGTAGTTTCTTCGCTATTATTACTGATCCATGTCCATAAGCATTTGCCTTAACAACTGCCATTATTTTTGTTTCTTCAGAAAGTAATTTTTTTATTTCATTTATATTATTTTCTAAATTATTCAAGTTAATTTCAATCCACGCTCTATCTCTTGCTAAATCAATGTTTTCCATTTTTAATTAACCCCTTTGCCCTTTCTACAAAAACCATAAATATAAAAGTACCAAAACTAACTACCACATAAAGAATTAAATTATTTTCAACCAATATTTTATCTAATCCTAATACTCCAGATATAAACCTAACTGCTACAATAAATAATGGATGTAAAATATAAATTCCTGTTGCTACTTCTCTTAATACTTTATTAGAAGATTTATTTTTACTCATTAAATATCTAAATAAGAAAAACATAACTGGTATTAGAAAAATATACATACTATCGTGTCTTTGAAAATTGAAATAATGTAAAATTATTCCCTCTAATGTCATACAAATAAAGAATACTATACTTAAATATAAATCATATTTTCTGCTTTCTTTATTTATTTTTACTATATAGCCTAAATATAAGAATATTGGTACTAAAAATAGCCCATTTCTTGTATAATCACAAACATTAAAAATATCATTATAAACATTAGTAATTATTCCAGACATTTCAGATATTCCATAATAACTATCGCCAAATAGTCCTATTAAATATAATATAATAGTTACAGCAAATGCCCTTTTATTTCCTAATTTTTTTATTAAGAAATATGTAATCCATATTCCTAAAATAAGAGCTGGAAAATACCATAAGTGATATAATGTGCCGTTAATAAAAATGTCTTTTATAATCTGTATAAAACTAATATTTGCGAATTTACCCATATAAATATTTATTGGTATATATAAGATGATACAAAATAAATAGATTTTAATTATCTTTTTTGTATATTCCTTTATTCTTTTTATATCATTTATAGATTTATCTAGTATGTAATACCCTGTTATCATTAAAAACAATGGAACAGCAATTCTGCCTAATATTCTTGTAAAGAAAAAATCAAATTGTGGACTAATTTTATCGAAAGGCGAAATATGTATTGCTACTATTAAAAATGATACTATAAATCTCCAAACATCTATATTCATTTTATTATTTGTTTTCTTACCCATTTTTTACTCCTTTACTGTTAATATAAAACCATCTATATTGTTACCAGAAATAGAAAAGTTTTTATTTATCTGGATATAAGATTCGTCTTTATAAGGAATATAAAAGATGTTATATTTCTCATACTTTAATGGTTTATTAGGATAAATAAATTGTTTTAAATATTCAATATATTCTTCTAAACACAAATCTTTATCTTCTATTATTTTAGAATGAGGATAACCTACATAACGGAAATGCCATTCTTCTTTTGATATTTTGGTAATATGCTTTTTCTCATCTTTATATCTTTCAATAAATCCATACTTTGAAGCGATTTTCCTAAATTCTTGACAAATAGTGTGATATGGAAAACTTGGAGCTATAAAATCAATATTTCCCTCATTAAGTGCTAAATCTATTGCTAATCCTGTTTGATGTTCACTAGCATTTGGTAAAGCGACAAATTTTCTAGTAAATTCTTCGCCATTTTCTTTTAATGAAGTTTCATAAATTCTAGTTTGTTCCTCTAATGTTCTATACCCACTTACTAAAACAATTTTGTTCTCTGATTTTATTTCATTTAAAGCCAACTCTAGTTGTTCACTTACTTTCTTTTCTAATTTTATTTCTTTATATTCATCACTAAATGATACTAAATTAGACATTACTTGTTTTAATAAATTATCTGGGTTAATCAGCACAAGATAACCTTTTCCAATATTCTCTTTTTTTAATTCAATATAACTCATCTTTCTACCCCCAATTCAATTAAACGATCTATAACTGTTTCAAAAGTTATACCTATTTGTTTTAACATACTAGGGTATCTTGAATGTGAAGTACATCCGGGTATAGTGTTTACTTCATTAAAAACAATCTTTTTATCTTCTGTATAAAACATATCTACTCTTGCAAAACCAGAGCAACCTAATATTTTATAAATTTTAAGAGCCGTTTCTTTTATTCTACTTCTCTCTTGCTCACTAATTCTTGCAGGTAAATGGATTTTACTTGTTTTTAAATTATATTTTTCGTAATAGTCAAAAAATCCATCTTCTAATTCTATCTCATCTACTTCGCCAATAATTAAATCTTTATTTCCAAGTACAGCACAACCTACCTCAAAGCCGTCTACATTTTCTTCAATAATAATTTTATCATCATATTTAAAGGCTTCATTTATTGCTTTGTGTAATTCTTTCACAGATAAAATTTTTGTAATTCCAAATGACGAGCCTGCTTTTAATGGTTTTACAAACAATGGATATTTTAAGTTAGAAACTTTATTTTCAATTTTTTCTAAAGTTTCATATTTTGTAAATAAATAAGATATAGGCGATAATATTCCACTTGAAGAAACAAGTTCGTGTGCAAGATACTTGTCCATACATAATGCAGATGAAGTCATATCACAACCTACATATTTAATTCCAACAAGTTCTAACAAACCTTGCAATCTTCCATCTTCGCCATTTTGTCCGTGTAAAATAGGAAATACTATATCTATTTTTATAATTTCATTTGTTTCTAGCACTATAATTCCGTGATCACTTCTATTCGTTGAAATAGTTATCTTTTTGCAAGAGCTACTATTTAACCATTCATTTTTATCTATTTTATCTATCTCATCATCATATAAATAAAAATCTCCCTCTGGTGTTATTCCTATCATTATCACATAATATTTATTTTTATTTATATTCCTAATTACAGAAGTGGCAGACACAAGTGAAACATTATATTCACTTGAACACCCTCCGAATATAATTGCTACTTTTTTCTTCATAAATTTACACCTCTTTTTTACTTTCTTTTAATTTCCACATCTTTTGGTAGTTCATATTTAATCAATACTTTTTCATCATATAATTTCTTATGATGAAAAATGTTTTTATCTTTTTTATCCGTTTCCACCTGAACAACAGAAACACATTCAAAAATTTGGTCATTTTCTTTTACATAATGTAAATCTTCATTAATTATTTTATAATCAACTGTTGGCTTTCTATTAGATAAAATATGCCCATACATATACTCGTCATCAAAAGAAATGTCAATCTGATAAATATCATTTGTTTCATTTTTCGCTTTTAAATCAAGCCATCCTCCGTGTATTGTTGCGTCTATACCCTCAAGAGATGACTTGTCTGGATTTGGAAATGACTTAACTTTATGTCCGTGTCTTTCTGTTACAGTAAGAGGACTCATTAAAAATATGTAATGTAGTAAATTACTTAAATGACATAAGCCTCCACCTTCTTTAGCTATAATTTTTCCATCAACTAATATTAAACCATCTTTATATTTGCCGTATTTCTTACTATTTTTAGATAAGTAGTAAAAAGAAAATGTTTCATTTGGGTATATTAAAATGTGATTCATAGTTTTACTAGCAATTTTGAGGTTTTCTACTTTATTTTTTTGAAATATAATATCGTGTCCACTATCTTTATTTATCATTAGAGTTTTTGCATTACATATTTCATAATCTAATTTTTCGCCAAAAGTCTTTGCATACTCATTCCCATCAAACTTCATTCCTATTCTGTAAAACAAATTTTTTTGCCATATACGAAGTGGTAATAAAAATGGTAATATTTGTGTTAATCTTTTTCTTCCCATATACATTCTTTCCTTTTCTAATTTAATGTTTGATTCTAACAAAAAAACAATCATTAAAATCTAGTATAAGAAAATTATACTAATCTTTAAATGATTGTTCTTTAATTTCGTCTTAATTAAATCTTAAATTCTACTTAAATTATTTAATAGGTAACTCTACACGAAAAATAGTTTCTGTTTCGTTACTTTCAGCAGTTATCTTTCCATTATGTAATTCTACTATATCTTTAGCAATAGCAAGTCCTAAACCACTTCCACCTGTTTTAGATGTTCTCGATGAATCTGCTCTATAAAATTTTTCAAATAATCTTTCTAATTTTTCTTTAGGGATTTGTTTTCCTTTATTTTTTACTTCAACTATAATATCACTATCAGTTTTTTCAATATTTATTATAATATTGCTTTCTTCACTACTATAATTTATAGCATTTTTTACAATATTTCCAAATACTCTACTTAATTTATCTGGATCTGCATATAATTTCATATTATCTTTTGTTTTTAATTCTATATTTTTATTCAATTCCTTTAATATAGGATAAAAGTCATCAATGATTTGCTCTATCATTAAATTAAGATTTAATTCTTCTTTTTCTAAAATTATTTCTTCAGAATTAAATCGTGCAATATCAAATAATTCATTTATAAGTTCTTCTAGCCTATATGACTTATCAAGAGCCACGCCAATATACTTTTTTTGTTGTTCCTTTGGCATATCATCTATTTCGTCCAAAATAGATAAATATCCAATAGTAGATGTAAGAGGAGTTTTTAAATCGTGTGCCAAATATGCAATCAAGTCATTTTTTCGTGTTGTTTCCTCTTTTAATACTTGTTCATTGTGTAATAATTTTGACTTTATTTCAGTTATTTGGGCAGATATTTCTGCTTGTTCTCTTGGAAAAATATCAGTTATATCAGCTGTTCCATTCATATATGTACGAAGTTTTTGACTTATATCTGTAACTATCTTTTTTTCTCTCTTTTTTGCAACAAAATGTGATACTACAATTACAATAACAACACAAATCAAAACACTTCCAATAAAAACACCTAATAATAATGGCTTAACTTTACTCCACATTGGAGAATGTAAAATAACTTCATCACTTGCCTCTGGCAAAAATCTATTTTCAGTAATCATATAGTTATTTTCAAACCAATCCACAAAAGCACCATTTACTATAAAATCTATAAAGAAATATATACCTAAACAAATTATAATAGCAATAGTTATAATTAAAATTATTGAGAATCCTTTTTTTATTTTATTGTTTTTCAATTTTATACCCCACTCCATAAACAGTTTTTATATACTTGGGATTTTTCCCAGTATCTTTCATTTTTTCTCTTAAATGTCTAATATGTACCATTATAGTATTATTGTCCTTTTCAAAATATTTTTCGCCCCAAACACGCTCAAATAATTCTTCATTTTTTATAACATTTCCTCTATTTTCACATAATAACCACATAATTGAAAATTCAATTTTTGTTAAATTAACTTTGTTTTCATTAAAGAAAAACTCGTGTGTATCATCATTTATACGTATTCCTCTAAAATCAATCATATTTTCGTGTTTTTTAGAATCATCATATTTTTGACATCTTCGTAATTGTGCTTTTACTCTTGCTATAAGTTCTAAAGGTTGAAAAGGTTTTGTTACATAATCATCTGCACCTATTGTAAGTCCATTTATCTTATCTATATCTTCTATTTTAGCTGTTGCAAAAATTATTGGAAATGTATAACCTAATTCTCTTATTTTTTTACAAAGCATAAATCCGTCCATTTCTGGCATCATAACATCTAATATTGCTAAATCAATCTCTAAACTATCTATATTTTGTAATACATCTTTACTTGAATAGTATTTCAAAACATTATAATTTTCATTTTTTAAATATATTTCAACAAAATCTGCTATTTCTTTTTCATCATCAACAATTAAAATTTTACTCATTGTTACTCCTTTCAAAATTACATTAGCAACATTTTATACCATTATTTCTTGTTCACTTAATATATTTGTTATGTACTCCAATGAATCAAATAAACTTTCAAAAGATATATTACTTGAATATGGTGCTGTAATTTGGTAATTATTCCATAGCTTAATTAGTTGTTTACTTGTTTTCATATTGTCTAATTGTTCTCTAATATCGCTTATGCTTAATTCTGTTTCTCTATTTTTAAATGTATTTTTTATTGCCGTGATTAAATTTTTAAAGTCTATTTTTTCTTTGTTGTCTTTTATTAAAACATAAATATCATAAAAATCTTTCATTCTAGTATTATAAATATCTCTTGCAATTATTGTTTCATATTTTTCTGCAATAACAGTTTCCAATGTATATGCAAGTATTGGTATTTTTTTATTTTCAAATATACAATTATAATTATATTCTATTTCTCTTGGTGTTATTTTATCCCCTGTTGTAAGTTCTATCGCAAGATATACCTTTAATGTTAACATCATTGCTAGTATATTTATTTTAAATCCTCCATACTCACTTTCTTCTCTTATATCTTTTACATCTTCTATTTTAAAAGTAATTCCATCATCTAAATCTATATTTAATATATCATTTACTATTTGGATTACATTTTCTCTTTCTAGTGGCAAACTCTTTAATGTAGCGTCCATATCTTTAGTAGTTCTTTCATCATCTCCTATAATTGAAGATAATAGAAGTCCACCTTTTAAAATGATATTGTTCTTATATTGGCTTTTAGAAAGTCTATCTAAAATATGTTCAAAAAAATACATTTGATAAAGTTGTGCTGATAGATTATTATTGCCATTTGCCTTTTTTGATATAATACTTTTTAATTTATCTTTATTCACTATAATAAAACCTCCATATATTCACTTACTTTTTTTTCAATATTCATTGTTCTTGCATATTTAGTAAGTTTGCTTAAATTTTTATTTTTACTTTTAGCATATTCTTTTAATGCTTTTGAAAAAATCTCTGCGTCCATTTTATTTTTATTTTTTATAATATCACAAATTGTTCTTTCAATATCATAGACTTTAATTTTCATTCCATAAGGTGAAGTCATTTCAATTACTCCTAAATCTAAAATATCTCTATTTACAAAACTAATGATTACATTCTTATCTTTCTGCAAAACCCCACTATAATCGTATGGTAAAGTTATATTATATAAAAGTGGTGTACGATCAGATAGATTATGCAAATATAATGCTGTTGCTCCAGAAAATCTTGCATTTTTACTTTTGGAAGAAATTTTATAGTATTCATCTTCTATATAATTAGGTAATCCATAATAGCCTTTTGAAATTCTTGTCAATGTTCCTTTTTTTACCATATTTGTTAAAAATATCTTATTGATACCATTACTAACAACTTCTTTTGTTGTAACATATCCATTATTTTTTTCAACAATTTTTAAAATTTTATCATAAAAGTTCATCTTTATCTTTCCTTTCCAACTGAAATTTTATCATTTATCAGTTAAAAAGTAAATAGTTTTTTTAATTTTTTCCATAATATCGAATTTTTACCAAATAAAAAATAGGAATGGTACTTATTATTTCTAACAAATACCATTCCTACCTATTTTTAAATTTTTTTTCTATAAATGATTTTATCTATTTCTTTTGAAATAATTTCTTTTTTATTTATTGTTTCTCCTTTGTCATTTACTATCTCTGCATAATATCTTTTTCTTTTGTATATTTCTAAAATTACTGCTTTATTTTTGTTTTTCAACTCTACCACATCAAACTTTTTTATCTTCATAATTTATCACTTTCCTTTATTGATATGCTGGCGTTCCATAACCTAAAATAACACTACTGCCCACATCATATTGATTTTGTTTACACATATCTCCTGTTGTATTTCCCTCAATAGTATAAACCTTATTATTTTCTACTTTTTCTACAATTCCTGTATGATCTGCCTGTCCATCATTACTATCTGCCCAGTCAAAAAAGATTATATCTCCGTGCCTTTGGTGTATAACTTCCATCTTGCCATAATCCACGATTTTGAAACCAGACAACTCCCTCACTCTGACAACCTGCATATTTTGGAACTATTCCTGCGTTTATATAACCGACATTGTTCGGCACACCACGAAACAAAACAAGCACACCACTCAACCCTAGATTCAAAACCATACCAAGACCAATAAGGCTCTCCGTCCTATATTTCCTATTTGCGAAATAGCAACTTTTACAATATCACTATTTCCTCCTCCATATATAAGACTTGACCAATTACTAGCATATTTTTCGTTCATTAGTTCATTTAATTGTTCCCTTTGAGCTTGATTAAGATTATATTGATTTGATATTTCTTCTATACTTTTTACTCTAACTGTTAGGTGTAGTGTTTCTTTAATTACTTCTATCTCTCTTTCTCCACCTCGCCCATCTGGAACTTTTACTTTTTCTTGTCTTTTATCTACTACCTCATTAAATTCGTTCATATCCCAGAATACTTTTTTTAATATTTTAGCTCTGTTATTGTCCATAGTCATAACATCTACTTTATAATCTCCATTGCTTATCATTACTGTATAAACTGCTATTACATCTCGCCAATTTGCTCTTGCATATTTAATGTCATAATCTGCGTTAGGGTGTTGTCCTTTCTTTTTTTCTATTTCTTTTGAAAATTCTGTATTTAATTCTGCCATTACACTATTGACTGTCATTTCTCCGTCTTTTTTTTCATTTGCAAAAAAGATTCCAAAAACAGAACTACATATCATAGCAATTAAACATATTACAACAATTACAACTACTGCTACCCAACCACCTGCAATAATTGCTGAAACAAGTGCCTTTGTTGCTGCAATTATTGCTTTGATTATTGCTATTGTTGTCTTAATTGCTACCTTTGTTGCTTGTATTGTAGTTTTCACAGCTTGTTTCGTCATCTGTGCCGTTCTTTGAGCTAGTTTTACACTATTTTTCGCTACTTGCTTTGTTGTTTTTATTGTTGCTTTCGCTGTTTTTTCTGTTGTTTTAACTGTGTTTTTTGCTGATTTTACTGTGTTTTGAACTCTTTTTATATTTCTTTTTGCTTTGTTTATTGTAATTTTTCCTTTTTGTTTTACCTTTTTTATTCCTTTTTGTGCCTTTTTTATTTGCACTTTTCCTTTTTCAATGTTCTGTATAGTCTTTTCAAAATTTTGCTTTCCTTTTCTATTTAATCGTGGTGTATAATAAATAATATCGTGCATTGTGTTATTTACTTTATTTTCTGCGTATTCTTCTGCTGTGTTTTCGTTCTTTTCGTAATTTTCTTTTGTTTTGTCTTTTACACTTATTATATTTGATTTTAGATTTTGCCCAACTATCTTGGCTCTATCAAATTTCTTTATACTGACTTCTTGTTTTTTCTTTGTTTTTATATCTGCCATTGCTATTCCTCCAATTCTGCCTTTATTTTTTTTGCTACTACTACTAATCGTCCGTTTTTGTTGGAATATTCGCAAGTGCTTAATGTAATCAATTTATCGCCATAATCTGCTGTTTTTTCTGTTTCATAAAAAGAAAGTTCTTTACATTTTTTTATAAATGTATCGAACTCCTGCTTTGAACTGCTATTTACAAATTTATAATATTCAAAACCTGTATAAGCAACTGTTTTGAATACTGCTATTATTTCATAATCTGCATTTTCATATATGGTATTGAAATTTATTACTTTATGATTATTGTAAAATTCTTTCTTTTTGTATTTTTCTAATTCTCCAAACATTTGATTATTCTTAATATGATGACCATATATAATAACATTATCGCTTGTTTTTATATCACAATATTCTGCAATATATGGTGTTCCTAATTGCGAATATTGTTTGTAAAAATTTTTTCTTAAATAATAATCTTTCCTATTACTTTCTGTCTGCATAACAGGGTAACTTATATTTGTATTTTCTATTTCTAGCCACCCTACAAAATCATTATTCAAATCATATAATTTTTGTAAGTTTCTACTTTCTTCTTGCTGTTTTTCGTTTTGTTCCTCCTGGCATTCTGTGATAATGTTCTCTAATTCTTCAAAAACCTCGTTTTGTTCTTTATCTTCTTTGTAATTTATTATAATATAGATAATGCTAGTAACTAAACTAGCTACTAGCATTATAACTAAAAATATATAGAACTTTTTATACATATTGCTCCCTCTTTCTATATAACCTCATTTAATTTTGTTGTCATCAATTTATAAAGTTCGGTATCTTTTGGAAATTTATTTACAAAAGGTATTAGCGAATTTCCTATTTTTAATAATCCGTGTCCTGCCTCTACATTAGTTATAAAACTTAATTGTTGGTCTGATATATTTAATAGTTTTGCAAGTTCTGCTCTGTCCGTGCTTGCTTGATTAAGCATTATAATCAATTCACTATTTGCAAGCATTGTTCTTGCTAAATCACTTCGTAATAAATCTTCTACATTTTGTGTAATACCAGTACAACAAGCTCCATACTTTCTAACCCTTTTCCACAAAGTAAAAAGGAAGTTAGCTGAATATTCATATTGAAATAATAAATATATCTCGTCAATATAAATATATGTGCTTCTTCCTTTTTGTCTGTTTGCTGTTATTCTATTGAAAATGCTATCAAGTATTACTAGCATTGCAATAGGTTGTAGCTGTTTTTTTAGTTCTAATATATTATAACAAACTAACCTATTATGAATATTTACATTAGTTTGTTTTGCAAATGTGTTCAAACTACCATTACTAAACAATTCTATTGCTAGTGCTACATCTTTTGCCTCTTTCTCATTTTGTTTTAGTAATTCTTCTCTAAAATCTTTTAGAGTTGGTGGCTCTCCCTCATAGTCATTATCTTGATATTTTTTATATACATTTGCCGTACATCTATCAATTATTGACCTTTGTTGTGGCTCTAATGCTTTTCCCATAAGTTGCTCACATAGTGAAAGCACGAACTCCGATTTTAATACTATCGGATTCGCATTATCTCCATAAAATTTATTCATATCCATTGCGTTTATATGATTTTTACTTGTTGAAGATATTTCTACAAGCTCTCCTCCAAGTTCTTTTACAAGTCCTGCAAATTCATTTTCTGGATCAATAATTATTATATCTGCGTCTTTTTCTTTTAACATTATTGAACTAATTTCTTGTTTTGCTGTAAAACTTTTTCCACTTCCAGAAACTCCAAGTATGAAACTGTTTCCATTTAGCAACTGCTTTCTATCTAATAATATCATATTTTTTGAAATTGCATTTTGTCCGTAATATATTCCTTTTGGGTGCTGAACTTCTTGCACTTTGAATGGCATAAACACAGCAAGACTTTCTGTTGTTAATGTTCTCAATGTTTCTATTGTTTCTATTCCAATAGGTAATGTTGTGTTAAGTCCGTCTAGCTGTTGAAACCTTAATATACCAAACTGACATAAATTTTTTCTTGCTGTTGTTAATATCGCCTCTGTTGTGTTTTCAAGTTCCTTTTCTGTGTCTGCTATAAATACAACTGTAATTAGTCCTAAAAACATACGCTGATCTCGTGTCATTAAATCATTTAAGAACTCTCTTGCCTCTTGTTCTTGTTGTTCCATATCAAAAGGAACTGACGCAAGGAAATTATTATTTTCACTTTGTTTCCTTATATAATTAGCTTTGTTTGTTTCTACTCCTAACAATATTCGTTCTGCGTCTTTTATTGCCTCGTCTGTTGCAACTGGCGATATATCTATTGTTAATGTTAAGTTTTTACTAATGTCTGTTAGCTCTGCTATCATACTATCTTTTATAAAAGACGCATACTCTTTTAAGAATATTACTCTACCGAATTTATCTCCCATTTTGAAATAGTCTTTTTTGAACTCAAAACTGTCTGGACATATATAGTCTTTGAAACTGTGTCCCTTTTGCATATTGTCTATCATATCAAAATTAAAACTACTTTCCTCTCCTATTCTATAAAAGTTGTGTAGCATTTTTAATCTTTCATTTGAATCTAACTCTATACAAGCTGAATTTAACTTTTTAAAGTGTTTATTTAATTCTACTGCTATTCTTCTGAAAGCTGTTCGTGCCTCCTCCAAGTTTTTCTTTTTAATAGTTATTGTTATATACTTTTCTTGCACAATTCCATTGCTTGTTTTTGCTCCCTCATCTATTAGCCTATTATACTCACTTCTTAATCTATCAAGTTTGTCTTTTTCATTTTCTATTTTAATGTTATTCTCTATATTTTGTTCGTTCATTTTGCTATTTAATATACTAATTTTTACAAGCATTTCACACTCAAAAGAATTAAGTATTTGCATATAGTCTAAAAACATTGCCTCTTTGTCTTCCTCGCTTGCTACAATGTAGTTAATATCTGTGAATTTAAAAGTTTTGGAATATTTATTTTTACCTACTAAAAATACTCCATCTCTCCATATTCTTTTTACTGGTATGACATCTTGCACACCCTTTGGAATTATATATTTTTCCTTATCTTTTTTGAATAACTCAATTATTTTCATAAATCCTACCTCCTTTTAAGAGGTAAAATCTCAATACTGTTTTTCTTTAATTTTGTTCATTATCTGTTTTTGTTTTCTTTCTGTTCTTTTTTTCTTTCTTATCTTGTTTTACTTTTTTAGCTTTCTTCTTGCTTTTTTCACATTGTCTATACATATCTAAATATAAGTTATTAGGTTTGAATACTAATTTTTTAGGTGTTAATATCTCTGACTTAACCCAAGCTATAAAAAACTTTTCTGCTGTCATTCCGTTGTATTTTACAAATCCTAGTAATGCAAAAGGAACTGCACCTGCCATACATAGCCACGATACAGTTCCTGTATTATTGAATATTGGTTTTGTTATAAAATATATTCCGACTGCTACAATACAAGCTAATGCCGAACATACAAATTGCCTCATTGTCAGTCCAAAAAATATATTTTCTTTGTACTGCCTTATTTCCTTATTTATCTTAACTTCCATAAGCTATCATCTCTCCTTTTCCTTTGATTTCTTTTGCTTTTTCATTACTTGCTCAATAAACTCTTTTTTGTTTTCTACTGTTTCTCTAACTTCGTCATTTTCGCTTGTTTGTAGTTTAAATGTATCTGCCAAATTTCCTCCTGCTTTTACTTTTTCAAAATCTTCTTTTGCTTTTTTTAAGTCATCTCCATAATAATAGCCATAGCCCCAGTTTACCTTTTTATCATCTACCTCATAATGAAAAGCTACAATATATTCTTTTGTTCCATCTTTAAATTGATGTTCTACAAGTGCTACTTTATCATTATTTCTTTTTCCTGTTTCAAGAATACACTTATTATCTTTTCCTAAATAACATAAATATTCACTTTGTATAATTTCTCTATTATCTTCAAGCCATTCGCTCAAACTATCATAAGTGGATCTCCACGCATTTTTATAATAATCTGTTTCTATAAACTTATTTGCTAAATAATTGCAAAAATCATATACATTATCACATTCGTTTTTTTCTGATTCGCTTAATTTATCATTTAACAAGTCATAGCCTAAACAAAATGCTATATAACTAATTTCACTTTCTTTTTGGTATTTTTCTTGTGGAAGTTGTACTTGCCCATTTTCTATTTTTATATAATCTGTTTTTTCATTGTAATACTGCATTATATCTGCTAAATCTGTATTTAATTTTTCACAAATAGTTTTTTTATCAATTCCATTATCTTTACAGTATTTTAGATATTTTTGTAGTCCTAGTTTATGAGTAAATTCTTCTATACCTATATCCTCAACTTGATACCATATACCAGAATGAAATTCTAAACTCATAAATCCTATTTCGTATTCATTTTCTAAATGTGCAAAGACATCATCATCTATATTGTATGCCCAGTCTAATGCAGGATTTATTTCATTATCTTTTAATGTTACCTCATACAGCTCATTATTCTGGTCATTTATTACAGCAATAGAATGCTTTGTATTTTGTTTATTTACTAATACATACTCTATTTTCGCATTAGTGAAGTCTTTACTTCTTGCTAACTCATTAACTTCATACATTATATTATCAACAATTTCTTTTTCCATTAGCTTTTTCCTCCTATCTCTCACATACTCTCTGTTTTTTCAATTCTTTTTTTACACTATCATAGATTTTATCTAAATATTCAAACATTGTTTGGCTACACCTTTTGTTGCTAGTAGCTTTAAAAAATCCCTTTTTGGTTTTAAAATTATAATCTGTAAGCCTATTATTGATAAATCCCTGTGTTGCAAGTGGAATTTTTATATCATATTCTTTAGCTAAAAAAAGCACACAATTTTGTGTGTCTGGAGTAAATTTATATTCATTATCTTTATAAAATTTAAAATCAAATATTTTTATTGTTTCTCCTTTGTATATATTTTGTTTTATTTCTTTTAATTGCCTTTTAAATTCTGTATTTACTTGCTTTACTGTTTCTCTTTCCTGTTGTTTTCTTGCATTAAATGCCTCTTGGTCTATTCTTCTATTTTCTGCAATATATTCTTCTCTGCTATTTTTCGCCATATCATACATATCTGGAAAATGTTTAGAAATATATGCTAATTCACATTTATTGAAGTAGTTTTTTCTTTCGATTTTTCTCGTAAAAAACTCTTTTAAATCAAATGTAGATAACTTTTCTATAACACGATCACAATAGTTTTTACTTTCTGTTAGCGTACTGTCTATACTAGCACTAATAAACTTTTTGAACTCAATTCCTGCTATATTCATTTTCCAATATTCATTGTCTTTATCTTTAAATAAATACTCTTGCCCATAACTTCCTACTTCTGTTTTCAATACAGCTATTTCTGTTCCATTATAATTTACTTTTGCTACTCTCTTATTTGCCTTTTTTAACTCATTATCTTCTATAAGCCATACTGTTTCTATATTGGTTTGTTCTATCATAATATTTCCTACCTCCTATCTGCCTCGCTCTAGCTTTTTATCTGCTTTCACTTTGTCATATACATACTCGCATAAGCCTTTGTCATCTAATTTTGCCATATTTCTTGCAATTTCATATACTTGTTTTTGAAAATCTGCTGTCATTAGACTTGTTCCATTTGCTCCTTTTATCATATTTTCGTAAAATTTATCATCTAGTAAATTATTTCTGCCACATTGTAATAAAACATTTAATGCAAACGCATTTTGTGTTAAGTTTCTTTTATCAATTACTTTTTCATAGTTCTTCATATTTTTGCCTTTTCTCCTTTCCATTTCTTCTATTTTTAATATTTTCAAATATTCTTGATTCAAAATATCTTTGCTTACTGGTGGAGATACAAAATCAAAGTACCATTCAATCTCCGACTTTATTTCTGCTATGAATTGCTTTCTAGTTGTATTTTTAGGCATTGAACAAGTATCATCTTCAAATTTTATATTTCTTGCTATTTCGTGTAAGTCCTCATTTCCTTTTATATCTTTCATTAAAATATACTCTACTCCGTTAATCATTTCACTCATAGCTCTCACAACCTTTCTCTAGTCTGGCATTTCCATTTTTATTTAATGCTTTATACTTTTTTATGCCATCTAGTGTAATTTCATAAATTGCCACTTTTTTACCTGTATATTCACATATTTTCTTATTTACTGATTTTACTAACCCCATTTTTTCTAACTCTGTAAGGCGTGGTGCTGTGTAATTTCTTTCTGCACTAGGTGTTAGTTTTAATTCAAACAATTCAACTGCTATTTCTTTTGCTGTTTTATTGCCTTTTATAAGTCTATATAGTATTTGTTCATATCTCCTTTTCTTTTTTAACTGCATATCTTCAAAACTTAATTGTCTTGTTTGGTGTGTTATTGTACTCATATATTTCCCTACCTTTCATCTATAATCCCATCATTTCACGCACAACTCTGTCGCTCATTTTTATAGTTCCTACAAGTACCAACATATTGAAAACTAGCTCTCCAATATAGCTCCATACTTGCGTTGCAACAGGTGCGTTCATATCAACTGCTGGTGGTGTGGACGCAAATAGTGAAAATATAATACAAGAAAGCACAATAATTGCTCCCTCCATACATACTGAAGTATAAGATTTTATAAAGCTCTTTGCCACGCTTTGTGATGGCTCTCCTGCCATTGCTGAAAGTGGAATTGGTGCTATTGCTGTGTATAAATAAAGTTTGAAAAACCTACCATAAACACTCATTATCATTACAAAAGAAAGTACAGTTATAAATAGTCCACCAATAATCGTAATCGCCCATAATGGAATACTCTCGAAAAATCCGGCAACTTTCTATTGCTGAAATTATTTCTGGAGGTATAACTGTACTCGTGCTATTTCCAAAGCCTGCTGAACTCATTATTGTAGAGCTTATGCCCTGTACTATCTTGAATATTGCAAGCATTAAGTCTAGTCCATAAACAACTATTGTATATGCTATTGCAAACCTTAAAAACAACTTAAAAGCGTGTTCTGGCTTTTTTACTTCTGAAAACGAATTACAAGTTTTGATAACTCCTGCTAAAAAGAAAATTACAAGCAATGCTAGTCCGTATTGCTTGTACTGCTCCGTGTATATTAGTAATTACACTCCATATACCACCGACCTTTAAAATTTTCTGGTGTTTGTGAAACTAATTGCCATATCTCGCCTAGTTTCCCATTCCAAGTATTGATTGCATTTTGTAGATTACCTACAATCCAATTATCACTCAAATTTATCGCCTCCTATATTTTTTATAGGAGGGCAATATCTCTTTTATTGTTTTTCTTCACTTTTCTAACCCAAAATTAGTTCTAGTATTTGTTTTGCAAAAGCTATAATTACTCCACCTGCAAGCGTCATAAATCCATTTGCTCTTTGTGATGGATCGTGTGATTTTATAGCCATACCAACTTGCACAATTCCCCATAACAAAAGAATTGCACCTATTGCACCTATAATTTGATACATAAAATTCTTTAGGTTATTGATAACAGCTAGTGGATCATCTGTTGCAAATACTGTATTGTTTCCAACTAATAATACAGCTCCAACTGTAAAAATTTTCATTCCTATACTTAATAATTTTTGTTTACTTATTTTCTTTTTCATAAAAAATTCCTCTCTTTCCGAGAGGGCATATTTATCTTATTTTGTTTTTCTTCAAAATTAGTTATCTTTTTTAGATTCTTTCATAAAGTATTCATTTATTTCTTCATCAATTAAGATTTCATAATTTCCTATATCTTTATACTCTTTGCATTTAATATCACTTGCATTAGTATCTATTGATATAGTAGCAATAGCATTTTTTGTATTGCCGTGAATATAAGGTTTGTACCCTCCATCTTCTGTTAGTTTGATGTTAGGGTGTGCAAATGTGTTATATTTTAAATCTATTATTGGTCTTTCTCCTCTTATAAATAATAAAGCATATTTATTGTCTAGCATTCTTACTTCATCTGGTGTCATCAACTCTCTACCTGCTATCTGGTAGTTTGTACTATAACTTCCAGAATGTCCTGTACTTTTTCCGATAGGTGTTTGTATCAATAGTTTCTTTTCCGTAAAAGTTCGCTGATATACTTGTGTGTGGACTGCTCATTTCCGTCCGTAAGTATAACAGTTCATCACAATTTCCGTACAATACTTTCCCATTGTTTCTCGAACAATGTTTTTAATTGTGCAAGATTTTGTAATATTATAGAAACTGATACACCTCTCGAACGCATTGTTGCAAGTATTTTGTCAAAATCGTCTGGCAAGCTAACATTAGCGAACTCGTCCATTATAAAATGAACATTTATCGGCAATGCACCTTTGTACTTATGGTCTGCTATATAAAATAACTGCTGAAATATTTGTGTATATAGCATTGAAACAATAAAGTTAAATGATGTGTCATTATCTGGAATAAGTGCAAACAATGCTACTTTCTTTTCTCCAATACTTGCAAGCTCCATTTCGTCCTCCATTGTTAGATTTGCTAAATCTCGTAAATTAAACTTTTCTAACCTAGAGGCTAATGTTATTTGAATTGATTTTAGTGTTTTTGCTGAACCAGAATGATAACTCCTATAATATTTTAATGCTATATGCTGTGGGTTTATTTCTTCTATCATTTTAAATAGTTCGTCTAATGGACTTTCGTATTCGTCATCATCTTCCTTTACATCTCCTGCCCTTAATAGCTCTAATACCATATCAAAATTTTGCTCATATTCTGGAGCTTCATATTTCAATAAAAAGATTAAAGACATAAGTAACATTGAGGCTGATGTGTCCCAGAACGGATCGTTACTTTGACTTCCGTTTTGGTGTTGTACTCTTAAATAAATTCGTTACAAGTCTTTGAACATCATTGTCAGTTTTTAGGTATTTAAACGGATTATAACCATAACTTAAATTCATATTGATTAAATCTAAAACTTTTACTTCAAATCCTTTTTGTTCTAGCATATACCCTGTATCTCTTAAAATTTCGCCCTTTGGATCTAAAATGATATATGAATTGTTAGAGGCTTGTAATAAATTAGGTTTTGCATAAAACAATGTTTTACCTGCACCGACTTCCGTCCGATTACTAATGTATTAAGATTTCTTCTGTGTTTTTTAGCATTTAGTCCTAGTCGAATATCTTGTGTTAGTATTCTATTTTCGCTTTCTGGTAGTTGTTTATATTTCTTATTGATTTCTCTTGTATTTCCCCATTTAGCTGATCCGTGTTCCTTACCTTTTTTATAATTCTTTCTAGTTGAAAAATATGCTCCTATTCCTATAAAATAAGAAAATAAAAAAATAGCAACAGTTTTTGTGCTATTCTCTACAATACTTATTTTAAATGGTGTGTTTAGTGCTACTGGCAACTCATTTATTATTTTTGCAAGTCCTCCGTCTAATAATGGTGCTACTAAAAGTGCAAGCCATATAACAGGTATTATTCCAATAATAGTTAGTATTACATATATTCTATTATCTTGTTTCATCTCTATCTCCTTTTTTTCTGTGGAATATTCCCTTTTGTTTTTTAGATGGTGCTTTCGCAACTTTTATAATAACTTTATCTATTAAGTCTGTTTCTTTTTCTTGCTTTCTTAATTCATTTTTCATACTTAATAGAGAATTTAGTATAATTGCATAAACTATTCTGTCCATTTCAACTACTCTTTTTTCATCTTCCATAGAACTTCCTACCTTTCGTATTCTCTATTAGTCTTATTTCTGTTTTGCATTCCTACATCTCTGTCCATTCCCTCTGCTAGTATTTCAAAACATTCTCGACCTTTTCCTAATTCTGCCTTTACTTCTTGTGGTGTCATTTGTTTTAATTCTTCTGGTATTCTTTCAAAATTAAAATCTTTTGTTGGTACTCCATATCTTTTACATATCATATATGCAACACTTTCATTTTTAAAGTTGTTTAGTTCTGAATCTGCAAAAGATAATGTGTGAATACTTGCAATTTCTCTTACTAACCCTTTTATCGTTTGCTCTACTTCTGCTTTTTCTGATACTTCTATCACTCTCTTGTCTGCATTAAAATTAACTAACTTATTATTAGAAGAATTTTCTACTATTGTTACTTCAACTGGCGACATAGACAATACAGCTTTCATTATACTTTCCTTTGAAAATGGTACTGTATTTAGTTGTCTTTTTACTCTCATATCTGAAATATCATATACATTTTTAGGATTATAACTTTGTGCCTCTGTTCCATCATCTCTTTCGTAAATATCTCCCTGTTCTAATATAATTATTTTGTTTGGTTTTCCTGCAAAATTTATATTATCTTTTTTCCACCCCTCTGCGTCTTTTAGTTGTGTAGCCTTTGGGTTTTGTGCTGTTACAAGTAGTGCATTTCCTACTGAATAAGTTGGAAATTTACTTTGCACATTTAAGTAGGTTTTATAAAGTTCTCCACTTTCTGTTATTTTTGTTGCCATTTCATCTTGTGTGTTGTATGCAAATTCTCTGTCTTGTTGTTTTCCTTTTCCCCATTCTTCTTTGTTAAATTCTTCTTTGCTATTTTGCACATTATTAACTGCACTTTTTATAATATCGTTTATCATACTCATAAACTTATTTGCTCCTTTCCTTTTTTCTATTTTTCTTTTTAGGCTGTTTGTGTTTTGTTTCCTTTGATTTTTCTTGTTTTGGTGTTTCTTTTGTTTCTTCTTTTGCCTTTTGCTGTTCTTTTTCTTCTCTCTGCTTTTTTATCGTGTCTAGCTTTTCCATTATTGATGGCTTTTCTTCCTTTTTAGTCCCCTCCGTCTTTTCGTTTGCTTTCGATAAATTCTCTGATGGAACTTCTTTCTCCGTAACTGGAATGTTACTGGGGTTGGTGTTCTCATTTTCCTCCTTATTGTTTTGTTTTTTCATTAGCTTATTTAGTAAATCTTGTGATGTGTTTTTTTCTTGAATCTCTTTTTGGATCTCTGCTTTTTCTTTTGGTGCTTGTGTAAGATTTTCCTTTTCTGCTTTTTCTATTACTTCGTCTAATTTCGATTGTTCAACTGTTGTTAAGTTATAATTTTCTACTATTCTATTGACTAAAACTGCGTCATCTTCCTTAACTACAATATCAATAACACCATCTTTATTTACATTGCCTTTTAGATATATTGCACTATATGGAATTTTGTATTTTTTAGCACCTTTTTTAAAGTCTTCTAGGTTTTCTTTTTTAATACTGAATATTTTAAAACTCCCCTTACTTTTTAGCATTTTATTTAGTCCTACTTTACCTGTTTTGTGTTCGTTTCGCTCTTTTGACATAGCATATAACATTACTGCTACTTCTTTTGCCATACTTCCTGTTAGTTTTGCTACAACTTCAAATCCCTCTAAACTTAATCGTACCATTTCTTCGGCACTATCACTTGATGTACTCATAGTCTTTTTTCTCCTTTCCTTTTTGTATTTGTTCTTTCTCATCTAATTCTTTTAGATTTTGTTTTATCTTTGGTACTCTTGCCTCAATTTCCTTACACATTTTTATTTTGTGTTTTAGAAATTGAATTTTGCCTGCTATATGAGAGAGTTTTGTGTAATTCTCTTGTCTTTCTTCTTTCTTCAGCTTGGTATTCTGATAGTAAAGTTTATCTCGCTCCTCCTCGAGATTTTTAAGTTCTTCATTTAGGGTATTCATATATAAAGAAAGCTCCTTTGTAGTCTTAATATCATTACTACAAAGAAGTCTTGCCTCCTCTGATATTCTTTCCATTTTCTGCACATCTGCTTTAATGGAAATTGGTGTTTTGTGTTTCTTTTCTGTTTTAGGGTATATCTTTAATAAGTAACAATAATATAAATATAATGCCTTAATTCCTTTTGCCTTTTTCTTGTTTCTTATATTCCCTTTATAAATATATATTCTATTTAAACGCTTTTCTGGAAATGGTAGTTTTATTGCTTTTTCTGTTTTTATTCTTGCCTTTATTTGTTCTACTGTATAATCATCTCCAAACGCTCTTGCTACTCTTATATTTTTTGTGTATGGATCTCTCCTTATACTTAACTTACCTGCTCTATAAATAAGTTCATAATTCATTGCTTTTAGTAAATTTTCAAATTCTTTATAGGCATTTGACTGTGTAATTGCATAATCAATATCTTGTTTTGTTTGTGTGTGATAATTATTTTTTTGCACATACCCTTTATAAAATTGTGTATAGTCCACTTTATATTTTCCAGTAGGCTTTTCTTTTAAAACAGAAAGTCCATATTCTCTACACAAATTATCTGATGTCTGCCTCATTAGTGCATAAGTTTCTAACTTATTATAGTATTTTAATCCGTCAACAAACGATACAGAATTTAACAAAAAATGATTATGAATGTGATTAGTATTTAAGTGTGTAGTAACTACAACTTGAAATCTATCTCCCCATAATTCCTCTGCAAGTTTTACTCCAATTTTATGAGCTATATCCGGTGTTACTTCGCCCTCACAAAAAGACTGGAATGCGTGAAAAGCTAAAATACCATCTTCTTTATCAAATAGTTTTTTTGTTTCCATCATTTCTTGCACAACATTATCTTCACTACAATTTATTGCTGTAACATATAATTGTTTTTCTGTTTTATATGAGGCTTTTACATATTCTGCAACTTTGTGTAAATTATAATAACTGTCTGCGTTAGTTTTCTTTTCATTTACTACATAATCAACTACATTATCTAATCTTTTTTCTATCTTCCATATTTTAGTTGTTGCCATTATCTGACCTCCATTATTTCAAATATTTTTCTACTATTCTTGATCTTAATTCATCAATTCCATCTAGTGTTTTATACACTCTTTTTGTATCTAGTTCTTTTGTATATTTGCTTAAATCTTTTATTGTTTTTATTTCTTTTCTAAACTTCAATAATTCTTTCATTGTTTCGTAAAATTCCTGTGGTGGCTTTTCCTTTATTGTTGTTCCTGTTATCAATTTTCTTATAACTTGCACTTCGGTTTTTCCTGATAATTCACTTAAATTTTTTAATGAATTATTTTCTGTTTCATCAAACCAAAAGTTCTTTTTTATTCTTCTTTTTCTCATAACTTTTCCTTTCATTTATTATAATTTTAAAATGGGGATTGGGGCATTGCCCCACAAAGTCGAATTTTTCTAGGGAGGAAAAATTCATTGCTTGTTAGGACTCTAACTGGTGTATAATTTCGTCTATTGGTATATAGTTTTTACACTTATCACATACAACTCCTACATCTTCTTTTGGCAAATCATCTTCTATTTCTTCATTTCCTTTTTCATAAGTTTCTCTATCAATTTTGCTAATAAAAAAACTATTTTCCTTTATAAAATTCTCTTTATCTTTTACATTTTCTTTTCCGTTTTCATCAATAATTTTTTCAATATATATAAATAATTCTTTTCTATTTTCTAAATCTTCTGTAAAAAAGTTTTCATCTTTTTTTACTACTTTTTGTAACATTTTGAATAGTGCCTCTGAATGACTTTCTGCACTAATTTGTATCTCTATTTCTTTTATTCTTTTAACTAAAAATTTATATTTTTTCATAACTTATCGTGTCCTTTCTTTTTCAATTTTTTTAATACCTTTTTTCAAACATAAGTATTCGTTTACATCTTTTCCATAAGCCATTGGTCTGTCAAAAACTTTATATTTTTTACTCAATACTTGCTGAAAAAAAGTGCTTGCATTTCTTCCTGCTAAATCTCTATCTAGGTGCAAATGTACTTCATTTACATTAGGATTTTTTTCTAAAAATTCTGTTAATGAAACTGGAATTTTTGTTTTTTCTAAATCATATTTTGAAGAATAAATCCCACCTAATGAGAGTAAATTTTCTTCTCTCCAGTTTCTATTTTCTGAACTTAAAAGAGTAGCAAATGATAATAAATCAATGCTACTTTCAAATAAATGAACTATATTATTTTCTTTCTCTGCTTTTATCTTAAACGAATATTTTTTGTTACTTCCTGTTGCCTCTCTCATAAATCTTTCTTGATTAGTTGCTCTGCAAAAAGCATAACTTGGAATTTTATTATTATCATAGCCAATAAACACTACATTGTTTGTTCTTTCTTCTTGATAAAGCAACTTATTTTCAATGCAATATTGTATAATTTCTTTGTCTATTCCTCGACTCAATAAATAGTTTATTGCTCTAGCATTATTACTTGCTTTTACTGGTATTTTTAATCTTCTTTCGTGATTTTTTTCTTCCTGTTCATACTTAACAGGAGCTTGTATTTTCATATTTCCTAATACAGTTTGTACTGCATTTATAAATGATAAATTTTTTACTATCATTAAATAATCTATTGCATTTTTTCCACCTACTCCTTTTGAAAACCAATACCACAAACCATTACTAATTTTTAAGCTATCGTGTTCCTTTGTTACAAAAGTATTTCTGCATACTGGTACTAACTGACTAGGCTCATAATTTTTCAAATAAGTAAGTAGATCCACTTGTCTTGCTTGTGCAACTATTTCTGGTGCAATATATGGCATATCTACACCTACCTTTCCCTTTCTTTATGCTTTTTTTCTTTTATAACTTCGTCTTTGTATTCGCTAAATTCTGCCCCCATAAAGTTATCTTCATTTAATATATATTCTTCATTTTTATATCTATCTCGTGCAATACTTATAGCGTCTTCTAATGAATCTGCTTTTATTTTAACAACTTTTTGTAAAGTTTCTTCTATTTCAATTTGATATACTTTTGACATTGCTTTTACCTCTCTTTTTCTTTATTTTTATTTTTTAGTTGATTATATTCTTTGACAATATTTCCTAAACTATCTCCTACATTATCTTCTAAATATTCCCATATATTGCCGTCAGACTTCTCATATTTGTCATACAATTTTTCTAACAGATTATCGGTTTTTAGTAATACTTGTATTTGCTCTTTACTAAAAATTATTCCATCAATAATATCTCTTATTTGCTGTTTGATATTTATTTTATATGCTTGCTCTATAATTTCTTCTGGTGTATAGTTTTTTATTAGATTTTGTTTATAATTAAATAATTCTTGGTCAATTTTTTTCATTAACATTTCTTTTAAATCATCGTAGCTCATACGCATTTCTCCTTTCTAGTCATTATAAGGCAGTATATTTTTTTCCATATAACTTTTATATGGATCTTCTGAATTATAATAACTTTTTTCTTGTGAATAATATTCATTATTAATATCTGTATATTTTTTCATTGTTTCTTTTTCAATTTGTTTTATTTTCTTTTGCTTTTGAACTTCTTTACGATTTTCAAGATCTAACTCTTGTAATTCTAATTGTAATCCTGCTGATTCATTTTTATATTTCCTTATTTCTAATTTCTTTTTTTTGTATTTTAGTTCCAATTCTTCTAGCTCTTTGTTTGCTCTAGCAATTTTTATATTTAATTTTCCAATTTTTTCTGTTATATCTGCTCTTTGCAAACTTATCACTTCCTTTTATTCTAAATAATAAAAAAGAAAATACTAATTTCTTAATATCTTCTTTTTCTATCTTACATCTCTGTTCCTTTTTACTTTTCTTGACTTTTCTTTATCAAATAAATTTTGACTTTCTGTTATTTTCTCTGTTTTTATCAAATTACTTTTTTTATCAAAATAAACCATATCTTTAATTGTTCCATATTTTTGATGTTCTAAAATTTTATTATAAGTTTCTTTATCTTGTGTTCCTATAAATACCCTAGTAGCTCCACTATTTCTTGCAATATTTTAAAAAATCCATTTAGATTTTCTAATTTTTGATTAAACATTTTATTTGGAATATCTAATACTAATCTAATATTACATTTACTATCAGTTAATATTGCTGTTGAATACTCTTTTTCATTTTGAATTTGTTTCAATAAAGCTACTAGCTCATCACGGCAAGAAATTTTAATATTATATAATGTATTTTGCTTTAACTTTTCTTCCATATTTTCTAATGTATCTTTTTTTAAACTCTTTTCCTTTGGCATTAAAATTAAACCTTCTGAATTTTCTTCAATAATTGAATATTTATCTGTATTTCCTAACACAATGTGTCCTAAAAATCCCTCTACATTAGCAACAAAATTACGAGTTATTTCCATATCTTCTTGCGAGGGTTTAGCTGAATTAGAAGAATGATTATGTGCCAAATAATAACCATCTGCACCTAATCTCTGTATTCTATTATTCATTTTTTCATAGGTTTTTATTGGATTGCGTTCAAATTTTTTTCCATTAGAAAAAAGGATTACGGCGTCTGGTATTTTACTTGTAATAGCTTCTTGCCCTACTATTTTATTGTCTTTCATATAAAATACTCTAAATGTTTCATAACGAGAATCTCTAAATATATCACATATATTTACAATATCTTTTGTTTTCTGTATTTTTGAATCACTTAAATCAATATACCCTCTATTATTAACAGTCATATTTTCTAATTTGTTATAAATTACTTTTACATTGCTATTCACTTTTTACTCCTTTCTAGCAAAATTTTACAAAAATATAGAAGATACTAAAAACTTAATATCTTCTATACTATAATTACAATAATCTCATCTGTTTTAGAAAAAGCAACATTTCTCTAGCTCCCAATTTAAAGTTTTCTATTGTTTCAATAGTATTTATATCTCCCTCTATTTCTAACATATCTAAAACAGCTTTTACTTCATCTTCTGTTAATTGTACTGCCTCTTTATCTTCAAAAATTGCTCTTATATTTGGATTATCTGCTTTTACTTTTTCTCTTTTAACTTCTAGCTCTTTATATTCTGCATTTTCTTTTAACATTCTTACTCTATTAGTATTTAAGTAATCGTAAAAATCATCTGAATATTCGTCAAAGAATACTGTTTTTGTTTCTATCTCTTTCTTTTCTTCTTTTACTTCTGTTTTTACTACTTCACTCATTCTTGCACAGTCATAAGCTCCTAATTTGTAATACATTTTGTTCCAGAAGTCATCATCATCTCCAGTAGATAATTCATACTTATTAAGTAAGTCTAGTATTTCTTTTTGTTTTTCTTCATCTGTAACTATTTCTTTGATTTTTTCTGTTAGCTTTTCTTCAATGGCTAACGATCCTAGTTCTTTTTTCTGTTTTGACATCTCCTTTAAAATTTTGTCTGCAAACTCATCTCCTTTCAACTCATACATTTCGTCTAAAATGTTTCTTTTGAAAAAATTTTTCATAATATATATACCTCCTATGGATATATATTATGTTAAGTTTGTATATTAAGGAAATGTGTAATATAAGAAATTTTTTCGTTTTTATATCTTTGATTTTATCTTACATATTCTCTGCTTTTATTTTTTGAATATTCTTCTATTTCTTCGTCTTCTTCATCATCAATATCTATTACTTCTTTTTCCTTTGTATCTCCTATTTTAAGCAATTTATTTACTTCTTTTAATCTTGCTAAACTTTCTTGTAATTCCTGTTCTTGTGCAAAAGGAATTGCTAGTGTTTCTTGTGCATTTTTACATTGTAATTCTAAATTTTGTAGTCTTTGCTCATTGTTTTCTAGCATTTTTTCCATTGATTCTAAAACATTGTTGATACGGGTTATTACACCTATTTTATCGTTTCCCAATGTTGCCCTATAAGTCTGTATATTTTTTAATGCTACTTGAAATACTTTCTCAAATGTATTGAACTCTAAATACATTTTAAATCCTCTATAATCTCCTATATATACTCCTTTTGTATCTTTTACACTTTTACATAGTTCTAGTATTTTTTCGCCTGCTTTTGCTCTTTCATTATATACTTGTTCATTTATTTTCATAGGAGAAAAATTATCTTCATTTATAATTGTATTTTCCTTTAAGTATTTATCATCTTGTTTTAGATTTTCTATTGTTTCGTTGCATTCTTTTATTTCTTGTGGGTATTTCCTATTTACCATTTCTTCTAAATCGTATTTTTGGCTCAAATAACTTTGTTTTAGCATTTTTAGTTTTGTTGTTTTTGCCTCTAACTCTGTTTTTTCTTTAATGTGTTCATTTCCGTGTTGCTAGTGCTTTTATTTCTGCATAGTCTAATGCTCTTTCGTCTATATCTTCCATACTTCTTATAGGTGTTTTAGAAGTCATAATTTGACTTGTAAATGTCTGCTTTTGCTCTATTAACTGATACATATATGCGTCAAATGTTCCTTGCGTTACATAGTTATAAATATGAACTAACTCATTCATATTTCC
>CANPAC010000003.1 GCA_947571975.1 uncultured Clostridium sp.
AATGGCTAAAGTGTGCCTGTCCCAACTTAGCCATCAACATAAAATCAAGAGTTGTGGAGAATAAAATCATAATTATTTTTCACTGAACAAAAATACCCTCTTAAAGTTATACTTAAAAAGGATATTTTCTAATTTATTAATTACATTCCTAATATATATGGATTGTCACGTGTTCCATCTCCATCTATTACTTTGGCGTCCTCTTTTACTAAGAATACTGGGCGGAAACCTTTAGTTACACTCGAACCAGTAATTGACCACCACTTACCGAGTTGAAGTATTATTATAATAACTAATATTAAGAAAAGTATTTAATTTAGCCTCAGTTGGCGCCTCAGTTGTTGGTAATGATGCCACCCCAAACTGTCCAAGATACTCACCTGGGACATATGCACATCTTTTACATATCCAGCTTTCTGTTCTATCTAGTTGTAATCCTAAACTAATAATTGCCGAACAATCTCTGACTCTATTAATAGTTAATTCATATGGTTTCTTAATTTTGTAAGAACTATTTTTTGCAGGAAATTTATCAAGATTATTTCCTGCTGCAAACCAATTAGCACCATTTTTTTCAGGATCAGCTTCCCAAGATTGGCATCCAATACATCTAGCATTAGATACTGGGCCATCAGCTAAAAGATACTCCTTAGCATAACCATTCAATGTTTTACATACATTATTGTAAGAAGCCATTGAAAGAACCCCAGCTTGATTAATGTCTGTACGGTCTGAAGAACTTGCAGATTTAACAGTTATTGTACTATCACTTGCTGTAACCTTTGAATCACTACTACCCAAAGTAATATTACGAACACTATCATCTGCAAAAATTTGAACTCCAGCTGAACTCTCAGTAAATGCATTTGAATCATAGCTATTATTATATAGTACTCTACATAGTATGTTGTTATATTTTACATATGGACTTTTCTTTGCCTCTTCTGTAGCTGTTGTATCTATCCTTAATACATCTTTTGCCTTTTGATCTCCTATAGTTATTGTTATTTCCTTCGTAAATGTCCTACCATCACTTGCTGTTGCAGTTATTGTCACTGTTGCTGTTCCACTTTGTGTCCCTGCTGTTATAGTCCTATTTTCTTCATCTATTGTTATTAAATCACTATTTGTTGTAATTGTATATGTTAATTCCTCTACATTTTCTGCTGGTGTTGTTGTTACTTCTATTAATTTAGTTTCATCATTTTTTATTGTAATATTTGCTATATTTATATCTGTTACTTTTGATACAATTTCTACTCTACATGTTGCTTGACATTCTGTTCCTTCTATTTTTGCAGTTATTATTACTGCTCCGCTAGTTCCTACTGCTGTTACTTTCCCATTTTCTACTGTTGCTACTGTTGCATCTGATGTACTCCATGTTATATTTCCTTCTATATCTCCTGTTTTTGTTACTGTTAGTAGCTTACTATCACCTGATAATATTTTTAAATGTGTACTATTTAAAGATATTCCATTTACTTCTTGTACTTTTCCATCTTCTGTTATTTGAAAGATAAATCCATTATGGCTTATTTTCCATGGTAATTTTCCATCTTCACCTTTTTCAATTTCTTCATCTGTAAATCCATAGTTTTTTAGTTCACTTTCTAGAGTTTTTTTATTAATTTCTGTTCCATTTTCTCCTATTCTTGATGCCATTACTGCTAATTTTATTTTTTCTTCAATCTCAGCTTTCTCACTTCTTAATTTTGCTGCTGACGCTTTAGTTAGTATTCCATTTTCTCCCGTTAAAGTAGCTATACTTATTGCTGCTAAAATTAATAACACTATAATTGTAATTACTAATGCAATTAGTGTAATACCTTTGCTGTTTATTCTTATTAATTTTCTCATGTTTATTCTCACCTCTTCTTTTTCTTCTAAATTATGTTATTTTGTTATACTGCTTTTTTATTTATATTACATTTTCTATTATTACGCAATGTTTTTTATGTTTTCTTGTGATTCATTAAATGTGAAAGTAAATTCTAGTGATAGTTAGGTGCAAAATCCCATTAAAATAGTTGATATATAAAATTTTTATATATCAACTATTTTATAGTATTTTCTATATTCCTATTATTGAGTCTTTCTAGGATTAAAATTTGATATTTCATTTAATTTTTTAAACATTTCTTTTTCTTCTTCTGTCAATTGTTTTGGCACTACTACCTTAATTTCTGCGATTAAGTCTCCTCTTGTTCCATTTCTATCTTGATAACCCTTTCCTGGAATTTTTATTCTTTCACCACTTTGAATTCCTTGAGGAATGTATATTTTTGTTTCCTCATCAATAGAAGCTACATCAGCTCTTGCTCCTAAAGCCGCTTCCCATGGAGTTAATAATAAATCTGTATATAGGTCTTGTCCTTTTAATTTAAATGGTTTGTTATCCTCTATGTTGACTTTAATAAATAAATCTCCATTTTTTCCACCGTTTTGTCCTTGTTTTCCTTGTCCTATTAAGCGTATCTTCTCTCCATTTTGAATTCCTTTTGGTATCGCAACTGCTAAATTTCTTATTTTTCCTTCAACTGTTCTAATTGCTATAGTCTTTTCTTTTCCATAAAATGCTTCTTGTATACTAATATTTATCCCTGTTTCTATATTTTCTCCTTTTATTGCTTTCTTAGACTCTGTATGTCTTTCTTCTTCTATGTTTCCTAAAAATATATTAATAATTTTCCCTTTCTCACCTTTTCCTGTAAATGCTTTTTCATTTTTACCAAAACGTGAATTCCAAATTCTATCATATTTTCTTTTTGATGCAGGTACAGATAAGGTTTTATAAGCTTCATTTATATCTTTTATTTTTTCCTCTGCTAGTTTATCCCCTACATTTAAGTCTGGATGATATTTTTTAGCAACTTTTCGGTATGCGATTTTTATTTCATCTATTGAAACATGACTTGTCTCTAATTCTAATATTTTATAGTAGTTCTTAAATACCATTTTTAACATCCTTCCTTTCTCAAGGCACAAATCCTTCGGTGAAAAAGAATCTCTATTATTTTTCAACCTTAACATCCTACTCTAATTAGGTAAGCTTATTATACCATATCTAGAAAAAAAATCCATAGTTTTATAAATTTTCTTAGGTTAAATTTATTTAAAGTTTTAGATAGTAGGATTTTAAGGAACGTACCTAAAGGTATTACTTATCTGTAACTCATTTTTACTCGTAACAGCTAAGGGCATCCCTAAATCCCACTTAATCTGTTGCTATTTTAATAATTTGATTTAATAATTCTTTATAACTAATACCACTTGCCTCAAATAATTTAGGATACATACTAATACTAGTAAATCCTGGTAAAGTGTTAATTTCATTAATATAAATTTGATTCGTTTCTTTTTCTACAAAAAAATCAACTCTTGACAAGCCTTTTCCATCAATTGCTTTAAAAGCCTTCACAGCTTGTTTTCTTATTTCCTCTTCTATTGATTTAGGAAGATTAGCAGGAATTTCTGTTTTAGATGCTGAATTTTTATATTTAGCATCATAGCTATAAAATTCCTCTGCTGATTTTACTTCTCCTACAACAGAAGCTATAACATCTTCATTTCCTAGTACCGCACACTCTACTTCCTTTCCGACAATTCCTTCTTCAATTAAAATCTTATTATCAAAACTAGATGCTTGCTCTATATATGTTTTTAGTTCTTCTTTATTATTAGCTTTATTTACTCCAACGCTTGAACCTGAATTAGATGGTTTGATGAACATAGGAAATTTTAGATTATTACTTACTTTTTCTGCTACTTCTTCTAATTTTAGTCTTGTTTCATTAAAGTTATTATCTACAAAAATGTAGTCTTGTTTATATTTTCTAATATATTCATATTTTGCTTGTTTTAATCTAGCTTTTTCAAAAACAATTTTTGTATAAACTTTATCCATTCCCACACTAGAGGCTAATACGCCACATCCAACATATGGTTTTTTTAACAACTCAAATAAACCTTGTATTGTTCCATCTTCCCCATATAATCCATGTAATACAGGAAATAAAACATCTAGTTCATTTAGATATTCTACTATATTTTCTATTTCCTTTTTATCTTTTATTTCTTTTCCAATTTCTACTTCTTTTTGCATTGTTGTTTCATACCAAGTTCCATCTATTCCAATATAAATAGGAAATATTTCATATTTTTCAGTATCTAGATTTTTTAAAACAGAATTGGCCGAAACAATAGATACTTCATTTTCTGTTGACATTCCTCCAAAAATAACTCCTAGCCTTTGTTTTATCATAACAATTTCCTCCTATTAATTTTTATTTAATAGTATTTTTATATATTAATATTTTGAAATCAAGACCCAGATTGTTACACCCTAACTATGGTTTGATGAAAAATATTAATATATAAAAATACTTATAATAAATTTATTTTATTAACTTTTCTGCTAGTTCAAAAAATTTCATTCCATTTGAAGCCTTGAATAAAATAACATCACCTGGTTTTACTATTTCTTCTAATTTTTCTAATATACTCTCTTTTTTCTCAAAGTAGTAGATATTTTCTTGCTTCATTCCTTGTTTTTTTGCTTCATTTTCTATATATTTTGCATATTCTCCGCTAAGCATTACTATGTCTATCTTGTTTTCATATACTTCTTTTCCTACTTGTTCATGGAGTTGTTTAGTATATTCTCCTAATTCTAACATATCTCCTAAAACAGCAATTTTTCTATTTCCTTCTGTTTTTGCTAGATAACTAAGACTTGCTCCGCATGGATTCTAAACTTGCATTATAGGCATCATTAATTACTTTTACTTTATTATCTAATTCTACAATGTCCATTCTTTTTTTAGTTAATTCAAAAGTTTCAATTCCTTTTATTATTTTTTCATTTTCTATTTTTAATGTTTTTGCAACAGTTAGCGCGCATAGGGCATTTAATACAAAATGCTCTCCTCCTACTGGTACTGTTATTTTAATTTTTCCGTCTTTCGTTAGGCAAGTAAATTGGCTTTTATCATTTTCTAACTTGATGTTACTTGCTTTGTTATCACTTAAATTTTGAATACCATAAGTGATAATATTTTTTTCGTTCTTGTTTTCTTCATACCATTGGTGTAGTAAATCATTATCATTGTTAATAATAACCGTTGGATTTTTGTTTCCTTCTAATATCTCTAATTTTGCTTTTAAGATATTCTCTCGAGATCCTAAATTTCCTATATGAGATGTTCCAATGTTTGTAATTACACAAATATCAGGCTTTGCTATGCTAGTTAATAAACTAATTTCTCCAAAATGATTCATTCCCATTTCTAGGACCATAGCTTCTTCGTCTTGTAGTTTTAATATGGTAAATGGTAAACCTATGTTATTATTGTTATTTCCCATAGTTTTTAGTGTTTTGTATTTTTGAGATACTACATTTGCTATAATGTCTTTTGTACTAGTCTTTCCAACACTTCCAGTTATTGCTATTACTGGTATTTTATAAAAACTTCGCTTTAGTCTAGCAATAACATATAAAGCTTCTAATGTATCTTTTACTCTAATTATTTGCTTATTTTTATATTTTTCTAATTCTTGTTTTTTTATTTCTATATCTGACACAATAACACAGTCTGCTCCATTGTCTAAAGCTTGTTTCCAGAATAAATTACCGTCAAATTTTTCTCCTTTTATGGCTATGTAGGTGTCTCCTTTTCCGAATGGTTCTTGTGTCTTTTGAGTAATTTTTACATTCGTATTCTAAGCTTCCTTGTATTAGTTCTCCATTTGTTACTTCTAGTATTTCTTTGATTGTTAAATTTTTCAACCTTAGCACCTCGTTCCTTTATTAAATATTATAAAAAAAGAGTTATCTATCAATCTTTTTCTATCTATTTTATTAATAACGTTTCTTTTGCTAAATTATATGCTTATTTTTTGTTTTTTGCAACCTTATTTTTGTTTTGAAAGTCACGGATTAAGGATTTAAAAAATCACTGGTTATAATTTATAAAAATCACGGATTAAAATCGACAAATTTCACGGATTGGTGTAAAATATTATTATATAATACTTTATAAAAATTGATATTAGTCTGGAAGATATTAAAATCTTTCATTACTATGTGCGCCTTAAGAAACAAAGCGAGAAATGAATAAATTTTAATATGGAAATAAAAAACTATAAAAAAAGAATAGCAGACAATAAAATAGAACATTATTTAAAATTATTTGGAGCAGTTTGTATAGAAGGTCCTAAGTACTGTGGCAAGACATGGGCAGGAAGAAATCATTCAAATAGCGAAGTTCTATTACACAAAACTACTGGAGAAGCCTCTAATAATGTAGAACTTGCTAAAATGTCTCCATCAATTATACTAGAAGGGAAAAAGCCAAAATTAATTGATGAATGGCAGGAAGCTACTAATCTATGGGATGAGATTCGAGAAGTAGATAGTATAATAGAATTAGAAAATGGAGAATGGTGTGCTTTCGAAATAAAACTTGGTGCTAATAAAATTGATGAAGCAGCCAAAAATTTGTTGAATTTGAAACAGAAAATAGAAAAAGAAAATGGAAAAATACCTTCTGTTCTTTGTGTAATATGTGGACTTTCTAATATAGCTTATCAAAGACCTGATGGAGTATATGTTGTACCAATTACTGCATTAAAACCATAAAATATAATATTCTAACCTATTAGAAAACATACTATAAAAGAAAATGCTGAAAAAGTAGAAAAAATAGTAAATTGGAAAATAATTTTTTTCTGATTCGCTATTTTGGTTACTTTTTCATCATTTCCTTTAAATTCTTTTTTATTTCGATTGTTATTTTAATAATTTTCTAACTCAAGCTTATATGCTTCACCATCTATAATTTTATCCATAAGTTTAACCCATGTCCCATCCTGTTCCTTTAAATGAATCGATCCTTGGCTTCCGTAATTTTGACAAACATATCCGTCTCCGTACATCATAATCCCATGCAAACATTTTTTGAAAAGAATCTATAACCGCATTCACACCACTTAAATACGGATTCTCAGAATCCATTTCTGGAAATTGTTTAAAATTATCTTTACAATTCAACCAATCCATCCAAGTATTACCATTATAGGCAGTTAAAGAAACTATTCCATCAACTGTAAATTCAATCGAACCGGTCATCCCAAATTCGCTTTACTAAAATATCATATCCTTTATTGTTCGTTATATATTTTTCTCCATTTTCATCTGTTTTAAAAATAAATTCTTTATTTTCTATATAATCTTTATCATATTTAGCAATAATACTATTAGCTTCATTTTTAGTTATTTTCCCTTCGTTTGTCGCTTGCACTCCTAGTATATCCGCTCTTGCTTCTTCTATAGTTTTAGCTATTTCTGTCTCTTTTTTAGCTGTATCTGCCTTTGTTAATACTCCATTTTCTCCTGTTAATGTTGCTATGCTTATAGCTGCTAAAACTAATAAAACAATTATTGTAATTACTAATGCAATTAAAGTTATCCCTTTACTATTTTTCATTTTTCTTTCGTCTCCTTTTTGTTTTCTTTTATTATAATTAATCTTATCTGCTTTTGCAATAAAATACATATTTGAATTGTTATCTTTTTTACATAATGCATTTTTAAAGATTACAAATCAACAACAGACAATTTATAAAACTATTGATACAAAAAAATAGAATTATACAAATATCTTTCAATATACTTCTATTTTTAATTAACCTTCAATTAGCCTTTCTAAGTCCACATTTTCATTTTTTACTATTTCTATTTCTGTATCTTCTGAAAATAGCTCTGAACTACTCTTTATATACTTTTGAGCATTTTCTCTTGAAAAAAAAGTATATTTTTTTCCTTCTGTACTTTGATATGTAAAAATTCTAAAACGAAATGAAGCCAAGCTATAAAACCTGACTCCATTTCGTTTTGTTATTTGTTTTCTACACTTCTGTTAGCTATTTCGATAGCTTTTGTAACAATATTTCCACATTGTTTTGATGAAACATTTGCCCAACTTCCACCATCTTGTTTTACTTGGTCATAAACACCTAACTCTTTTGCTATTTCTTCTCTCAAATTTTCAGATATTAATTTACTATTTCTAGACATAACATCCTCCTAAAATAAATCTTTTTATTAAGATTTTATCATAAAACTTAAATTTAAGTTTTATAATTATAGTATGAACCATTTTTCAAATTTTATTTTGACATTTTTTATATTTTTTATACTTTTTTTGTCAAAATATGATATAATAAATTTGATTACTTAAGTACAAGGAGATTGATTATGAGCAGTAAGAATGATATTCTAGAAAAAGAAGAAAATATAATAAAAACAGAAGATTCGCAAATGACTGAAACTACTGAAAAAAAGAAAACAAAATCGAAAGCAAAAGCAAAAGAAAAAGAAAAAGCAACTACGGAAGAAACTGTAGCAGATGTTTCTACAGAAGCCACTACAGAAACAATAGTAGAAGAAAAACATAAACTAGATGAAAAAATTTCCGTAGAAGACGAAAATGAAATAGTAGAAATTTCAGTAGATAATTTAGAAACAGAAGCTTCCCTACAAGACTCTGAAGAAAACTCTAAAAATCAAGCAGAAAATGAAGAAACTAAAAATCCAGAAGAGTTGCCAGCAGAAGAAGTATTAGACGAGACGCAAGACGAAGTGCAAAATGAAGCACCAGTAGAAGAGACTTCTGAAACTTCTGAAAATATAAAAGAGAAAAAGTCAACAGATGTTCTTTCTATTTTTACATTATTAGTAGTTCTTTTTGTTGCGCTTGTCGTTGTAGGATTTACCATTTTTACTATTTACAACGTTTTAAATACAAATATAATTTCAGGTGTACATATTAAAGGAGTTAATGTTTCAAATTTAAGTCCTTCTGACGCAAAATATCAATTAGATAATTATTTGCAAGACAAGTTGCCAGAAGAAATAAAATTAAAACATAATGATTTTGAAACTACTATTTCCCTTTCACAAATGGATATTACATTTGACACAAAAACTGCTACTAATTCAGCTTTTTCAATTGGAAGGCAAGGAAATATTTTCGAAAATAATTTAGAAGTTTTATCTATGATGTTTAGTAGTGTTAATATTGAACCAAAAGTTACTGTTAATAAAGAGTTATTAACTAAAAACTTAGAAGACCTTTCTTCTCAATTACCTGATAGTGTAGTTCAAAGTAGCTATTATATAGAAAATAATGAATTAATTATTACTTCTGGAAAAGATGGATATGTTGTAGATGTACCTACTACAATTGAATCTATTAAAAATTCAATTTCAACTTTTTCAGCTTTAAATCAGCCTATAGAACTTGCTGTAAAGTCAGCTAAACCAGATGAAATTAATATAGAACAGATATATAATGAAGTTCACAAAGACCCAGTTGATGCTTATTATACCAAAGATCCATTTGAAATTCATCCTTCAGAAAATGGCATAGATTTTAAAGTTTCTTTAGAAGAAGCTAAAGCTATGATTTCTTCTGAAGAAAAGGAAGAATATACAATTCCACTAAATATTCTTTATCCTAATGTTACAACTAATATGATTGGTACAGAAGCTTTTCCAGATATGCTTTCTACTTTTTCTACAAAATATGCTGCTAGTAACCGAAACAGAACAACAAACTTGATTTTAGCAGCTAATAAGATAAATGGAACTGTTATTATGCCTGGCGAAACCTTTTCTTATAATAAAGTAGTTGGTGCAAGAACTATTGCTGCTGGCTACAAAGAAGCTCCTATATATGTGCAAGGACGTGTTGAAGATGGCCTTGGTGGAGGTATTTGTCAAATCACTTCTACTTTATATAATGCAGTAATATATGCTAACTTAGAAATAACACAAAGAACTAATCATCAATTTGTTCCTTCTTACGTAACTGCTAGTAGAGATGCTACTGTTGTATATGGAGCTCTTGATTTTCAATTTAAAAATAACAGAAATTATCCTATCAAATTAGTTTGCTCTGTTTCTGGTGGAGTAGCTACTTTCCAAATTTTTGGTATGAAACAAGATGATGATTATGAAGTTGAAATTTCTGCATATCAAACAGGTAGAACTTCTACTGCTATTTACTCAGAAGCTTATAAAATTTTAAAACGTGATGGAAAAGTAGTTGATAGACAATTATTATCAAAAGATACTTATAAAAGACATTAATAATTTATATAACTTCGAAAGGCTGCTAATTGCAGTCTTTCATTTGATTCTTTGCTAGCTTTGTGCCTGTCCCAAAGGTAACCACTTTTACATTGTCAAAGTGCCATTTGGTGTATTAGTTATGATTAAAATGTCTTCTTCTCTACCATTTTCTGCATTGATATACACCAAAAATTCTCTATCTTCTACCTTACCTTTAAATTCATAACATAAAATCTCTGTTTTCCATTCTGTTGGAATAATAGCTAATCCTTCACTTTCAATTTGTAAATCTTTATTTATAGTCTTTTTAGCTTCTTCCTTTGTAATCTTAATGTTTGGTATATTCCTTTGAGTATGATTATTTAAGTAACCTGTTGTTTCTATTCCTAAAATTTCTCCATTATCTAAAGCTACTTTTACTTTTATTAAATCTGGATAGATAACTACATCGTTTTGTGTAGCAGCATAATTAATAGTAACAATTCCTTCTTGTTTTAAATAGTAGGTTTCTTTCATATTTTTAAAACCTTTTGACTCTAAATACTCTTTTCCTTTTTTATCTGCTTCCTCTTGTGAAATAACCTCTGCATTTACATCTCTATTTGTGTTCATATATACGATATGTCCACCTTTTTTAGCTATAGATATATTGATGGTTTGTTCTTGTTTATTTGTGATAGAAAAATCATAAACAGGGATTGTTGCATTTTCTGAAAATCCTAAATTAGAAGTTTCTTTTATATTATCTTTGCCTACAAATTCTTCTGCAATTTGCTTAGCCCTTTCCTCTTCTATATCCTCTCCTGTAAGGCCTTTCTTTTCATTACTAGTTAAATGTTCTGAAAAGGCACCATCATAAATTAATCCAGCATATTCATGAAAATTCTCTTCTAAATTACTAAAACTTTCTTTTGAAATGTTGTCTACTTGCTGCGCAAAGGCAATTGTTCCCTTTTTAGTTAATTCTCCCCATGAAAATCTACCTGTATTTAAATCTTCTGATAATTGGTTTAGCGTGTTTCCTAACTCTACACTATATGAATGTAAATCTTTCAAGTTTTTTAAATCTTCTTCAGTTAATTTTTCATTATAAATATTTTTTCTCGATAATGAATAGCTATAGTCACTTACCTGATTTAAAAACTTTTCTGTATTTTCTAATTCTTGGCTTTCAATTGGTAATCTTGCTAAATAGCTTTGTGCTAAATTAGCTTCTCTCCACAAATTTGTTAAAGTTTCTGCTCCATGCTCTGAAGTTGATGAGATTAATGATTTAGCTAAATATGTTTCCACATTTTGTACATAATCAACTAATTCATAAAAGGCCATATTATAGCTATTTTCTGAAGCTTGCTTATATTCTTCTTGTTTTTTATATAGAATAATTCCTAATGCTACTACAACAATTAACAAAACGCAAATTACGCTTAACATGTGTCCTTTTTTTAATCTTTCTTTCCAATCTTGTAATTTATTCATAATTATTTAACATTCCTTCCTTAGATACTTTAATTTTTTTCTCTTTACTTACAGAAGCGGTGTTTCCCAATTGTTTTTACTAATGGTCTTGACCAAATCCACTTATTAGTTGCTGTAGATGGATTAAAATAATAAATACATCCATTAGTTGGGTCCCATCCATTCATAGCATCTCTTGCTGCTTTATATACTGTAGAACCTTCGCTAATTGTTGCGTTTATTTGTCCATCAGCTACTGCTGTAAAAGCTCCTGATTGATAAATAACACCTGCTATTGTATTTGGAAATTGTGAACTTTTTACACGGTTTAAGATAACTGCTCCTACTGCAACTTGTCCTTCATATGGTTCTCCTCTTGCTTCTCCATTAATAGCCCTTGCCATTAATTGTATATCTGATGTATTAGAAGTAGCTGCATAACTATCATCTTCTTGCATTAAAACTAGTAGTAAAATAATAGCTAAACTACCAATCAAAAGCGTTATTATCTTAATTAAATTTTTCATAACATCCTCCTTTAAATTTTATTATTACAGCTCATTTTATAAAAATTTATTATAGTAAACAAAAGTATAACAATAAATCGAATATTAATATTATTATTGTGTATCTTTCTTTAAAAAATATTCCATTTTTTGAAATTTTATTTTTTTTATGATAAAATATTTTTGTAAAAGGAGATAATTATGAATATTTTAATTTTTTATGCTTCTTATGGCGGTGGCCATTTGAATGCCGCAAAATCAATTAATGAGTGCATTTCAAATTATGATAAAAATAATAAAATTGAATTAATTGATTGTATGAAATATGTAAACAAAACCGTTGAAAAAGTTTCTACAGCAGCTTACAGAGAAGCTGCAAAAAAAGCTCCTTGGGTATGGGGAAGAATTTACAATGATTCACAAAAAGGCCCTTTAGCACATCTTTCTACAAGGTCTAATAAAATTATGGCAATTAAATTGTTAAAATTATTGCGTGAAAAGCAACCAGATTTAATAATTTCTACTCATCCTTTTAGTAGCCAAATGTGTAGCTATTTAAAAAGAAAGGGAAAAATTACAGCTAAAATTGCAACCGTTATGACAGATTTTGCACCTCATGACCAATGGCTTGTTGGTAGTGATTTTACTGATTTCTTTTTTGTTGCTAATGATAAAATGAAAGATTATTTAATTTCTACAAATATCGCTAAAGAAAAGGTATTTGTTACAGGCATTCCATTATCAAATCGATTTTTACAAAAATATGATAGAAAAAAGATTTTAGATTCTTATCAATTAGAAGATGGAAAGAAGAATATTTTATTTTTTGGTGGTGGAGAATTTGGATTAGGCAAATCTAGAACTTTTGAAATTTTTGAGCAATTAATTTGTGCTTCTACTTCTATGCAAATAATTGCTATTGCTGGAAAAAATGAAAAAATGAAAATGAAATTTAATGAAATTGTAACTAAAAATCAGGCTAGTAATCATGTTAAAGTTTTAAGTTTTACTAATCAAGTTCCTGAACTTATGAGCATTTCTGACTTAGTTGTTACAAAACCTGGTGGTATGACTACTTCTGAGAGCTTAGCTTCTGGTCTTCCTATGGTTATTATTAATCCTATTCCTGGTCAAGAAGAAGAAAATGCTGAATTTTTAGAGGAAAAAGGTGTTGGCATTTGGATACGAAAAAAAGATAATGCTTTTAATATTTTTAAAGATTTACTTTCTAATGATGTTAAGTTATCAAAAATGAAAGAAAGTGCACTACTAATTGGTCATCCTAATGCAACAAAAAATATTTGCGATATTTTGCTAGATAATGTTTAAAAAAGGCAATTATTTGCCTTTTTTTATTCCATATATGTTTCTTATTCTAATCTCAGCATTTGCAGTACTAGTCTCCTCACCATATCTATAACCAACTTGTAAATTTTCACTATCTAAAAAGTAAAATCCAATTCCACCTTTCTCTGGATTTTGCCTAGGTTTTTCTAAAGCTATTGTTGAATTATCATCCCAACTTATCTTTGTAGTACTATTGTAGTTTAAATTTTCTGTTGATACTAATAACGTCTCTTCTCCAGAACCTTCACCATTTCCATTTAAGAAAATACAATCGTATTCTATTAATAAATAACTATAATTTTCAATTGAATCTAATAATTTTGATTTTCCAAAATCTCCTGTTTCATTTCCACGTAGTTCCACTGTAATAGGTTCTTCTAACAATTTCGTCTTACTAATTTGATTATTTTCTAACTGTTCTACTCTTGATAACAATGCATTATATTCTTCTTTACTTACAAAATCTTCTTTATTTCTGATGCTGTTTTTTTATTATTTTCTTCTTTTGCTTTAAATTATATTTTAGGCTATATAATTTTACAAGGTTATTGGATATTTTTGTTGTATATTAATTAGCAAGCCAACTAGCTATATCATATATTTGTATCCCTTCATACTGATAATTTTCATGTTTTGTTCTAGCAATTATTACCTTTGGATAAGCGTCTTTAATTTGCAATAATGGTTCAGTTTCTCTTTTTAAAGTATCCTCATAACTTATATCATCTGATACTTGGATATACAATTTTTCATTTCTTTTCATTGCAACAAAATCTATTTCTTTGTTATATAAAGTTCCTACATAAATTTCATAACCTCGTCGTAATAATTCTATAGCAACAATATTTTCATATACTCTTCCATAATTAATATTCTTTGTACCTAATTTAGCAAATTTAAATGATTGGTCTACTAAATAGTATTTATCTATTGAAGATAAGTATTTTTTACCTTGAATATCATATCTTCTTACTTTATAAAAAGCAAATGCATCACATAAATAATTAATATAGGAAGCTATTGTTTTATCATTTGTATTTATATTATTTTCATTTAATTTATTAGCAATATTTCTGTATGATGTTAAATTCGAAATATTATCCATCATAAATTCAGTAAGACTATTCATTAGTCCAGTATTTTGTATATTATATTTTTGCTTAATATCTCTTACTATCAAAGCATTATAAACATCGTTTATATAATTATATCTTTTTTTTATATCATCATATTCATATGAACCAGACAATCCACCTTCAAAAACATATTTATCAAATGCTTCTTCAATATTATTATTTTTAAAATAAGTTAAATATTCTTTAAAAGAAAATGGATAAATTTGTAATTCATAAGTTCTACCAGTAAATAAAGTAGCTAAATCACTACTTAATAAAAAAGCATTTGAACCTGTTATATATATATCATATTTTTCCTCTGCATGTAAGCTATTTATTGTTCTTTCAAACTCTTTACACATTTGAACTTCATCTATTAATACAAAATTTCTTTTTCCCTCAATGTAGTTTAATTCTACATAATTATTTAAAGATAGGTAATCTCTTAATTTATCAAATTTAACTAAGTTAAAATTGATATTAATTATATTTACATTTTTTATATTTTCTTTAATATAATTTCTAAACATCTCTAATAATTTTGATTTTCCACTACGTCTTACTCCTGTTATAACTTTTATATCTGGAGTTCCAATCACATCAATTAATTCTTTCAAGTAATTTCTTTCTATTATTTTCATATAAAATCACCTCGAAATTATTATAACATTCATTTCGCAAAAAGTAAATATTTTTCATTTTGCGAAGTATAAACTCCTATTAGTGTATTCAATTTATTTTATTATATACTATATTTTAATTCTGAATTTTAGAGAATAAGGAAAAGATGAAAAAGAAATAAAGAAATTTATAAAAGAAAAATGTTATATGAGCATATAAAAAGAATATATAAAAAAATAAAGGACGTAAGAATTAAAAATGAACTGTCCACTTTTTAGAAAACAGTTCACAAAATACATCCTTTATTTTTCTATATATTTTTTAATTTTTTGTATTTATTGTAAACAATTACACTTATAATAGCTGCTAAAATAATTAATGATATAATTGTTATACCAATACCAGCATTAGGTAATTTTCCACTAGCTTTTGTTAAATCCTTTTCATTTGCACTTGTTTTTTGACTGTCTTCTTTAGCTTTATAAGTAGAAAATTTGTCTAAAATTCCTGAATTATTAACAGTATATGCTTGTACATCATCCATGTTAGTATATATTCCATTTTCATCTTCAATTTTTCCTAAATAGAATTTAACTTTTCTATCTGTTTTAAACATTCTAGTATAGTAATTATATTGTCTAATATAGTATGATGTTGCATTTTGAGTGAAATTTACTGTTATTCTATCTCCATTTGCAAGCAATTTTGGTCTTTCTAATTTTGTAGGTCCATCTATTAAGCTAAATGTGTTTTTATGTGTTACTTTCCCTTTTACTATAAAAGCATAATAATCTCCAGCTTTTTCAAAATTCCCATTATTATGTGCGCTGACTTTTAAATAAAATTGATTACTTTCAGAATCATACTTTAAGCCATCACAATGTGCCATATTAGCATTTGAAATTACAGTGTCTACATCTGTTGTATTATCTTGAGTCACATATATATAATAGCTATACCCTTCTTCTAAATTGTTATCTAATCCATTTACATATATAGCTGTATCAATAGCAGAATAATATTCTGTTTTATATGATATGTTTGCAGCATTAACCAAAGATATTATATAACTTTTCTTAGCAGAAATAATATCGCATACTATCTTGACATAACTCAATTATATGATACAATATCAATATATTAACATAGTGAAAATAACAAAAGAAAAAGGTAGGCAAATAAAGGTTAAAAAAATTTTTAGCCAAATCTATGCCTTGAAGGGAATGATTTTAAAAATGAAAAACGAAAAAGCTATAACATTAATTGCATTAGTCATTACAATAATCGTGTTACTTATTTTAGCAGCAATAAGCGTAGTAGCATTAATTGGTGATAATGGAATATTATCGAATTCAAGAAAAGCAAAAGAAGAACATCAAATTTCTCAATATAGAGAGGAAATTAATTTAGTTATTACAGAGGAAATAACAGAAAGAAAAATTGAAGCCAAACAAGAATTAATGATAAAAAGTCTAGATACTAAAATAAGAAAAAAAGAATGGGTAAATGAAATTTATAAACTTGATAATAATAAACAAGAACAGCAAACCTTTGAAACTAGCACACATTTATTAGTAGAAAGTAAAGAAGGTTACGAGTTTTTAATAGAAGTAAATGATTTAAAAAACACTGCAAAAATAATCAGCGAAGGAAAAGGAACTGGAGAAAAATATAAAATAACATTTAATCCAAATGGTGGATTAGGAACAGAAAATTCACAAGAAGTAAAACAAAAACTTTCAGTAACATTAGGAGAATGTACATTTACAAAAGAAAACTATAAATTTGTTGGATGGAGCGAAAATTCTGATGGAACAGGTGAAAGATATTTACCACAAGCATTATACACACCATCTCAAGATGTTACACTATATGCTATTTGGGAGTTAAACGTTGCTACAATTACATTTAATAACAATAATGGTACTGGAAATATGGCGTCAGTAACAGTAGAAAAAGAAAAAGATTCAAAGTTACCAGTGAATACTTTTACAAGAGAAGATTATAAATTTATTGAATGGAATACAAAACCAGATGGAACTGGCGAAAAATATGCTGATAAAGCAAATATTAATATATCAACAGATATAATATTATATGCAATTTGGCAGGAGATACCTTTTGAACCTGAAACTTTGTCTATTGGGTCTGCAACAAATGCTAATAAATATGGCTGGAAGGTTACTAATTATGAACCTAATATTGGTACAGTAGGTTGTTGGCGTTTATTTTATCAAGATGAAAACTTTACATATATAATTTCTGATAATGTATTGAGTCATAATATAAATTCATCAATTGTTAAATATCAAAGCGCTGCAGATATTAGTATGATTGGAAGAAAGTTAAATCCCACTCTTTCAGCATATAGCGGTATATATGAAAGCTCACGAACTGATATATCACTTAGGGCCGCCGCTGTTTTATCTGACCCTACTAGAACTAACCCACAAAATAATATAAATGAAGATGCTTTATTCTCTATCTTATCTCCATCTATAGACTTATACTCTGCTTCATGGAACGCTGTACATACAACCTCAACTCATTTATGTTTTACCTTAGTACGAAAAGATAATTATATAGATTTTAGTAGTTCATCCTCTTCATCTACTGGGTCTAACTTTACTGGTAGTAAATGTCATGGAATTTATTCAGCTAAAAATAGTTGGAGCTGGTTGTTTTGTTCACCAAGAGATGTACAATGTATTTTTAATATTTCTAGAGAAGGCGGGTCTTGGGAAGTTTTAACTTATACCTCTCCTGGTCAAGCTTATATTAAACCTCAAGGTGTAAAACCAATTGTATGCTTCAAAACAAAACTATTTAACGAAAAATACCTTCCACATTTAGCAGACGAATAGCTTCATCAAATTTTAAGTTCTTCATAATTATCTAGTACAAAAAAAGCAATCCGCAAATTTTATTTGCGGATTGTTTTTTTACAGTTTTATTTATAAATTACTATTTTTTACAGTTCTCGTCTTCCCTCTAAAGCTTTAGTTAATGTAATTTCATCAGTATACTCTAAATCTCCACCAACAGGAATACCATGAGCAATTCTAGTAACAGTAATTCCCAAAGGTTTTATCAATTTAGACAAATACATAGCTGTTGCTTCCCCTTCCACTCTAGGGTTTGTAGCCAATATTACTTCTTTTACTTGTCCATCCATTAACCTTGCTAACAATTCTTTTATTTTTATATCATCTGGCCCTACTCCATTCATTGGCGAAATAGAACCATGAAGAACATGATATACTCCCTTAAATTCATGTGTTTTCTCCATTGCCACAATATCTCTTACATCTTCTACAACACAAATAACAGAACTGTCGCGTTTAGGATTTCCACAAATAATGCAAGGATCTGTATCTGAAATATTATAACATTTACTACAATATCTTAAATTCTTTTTTGCATTTACAATTGATGTTATAAATTCATTTGTTTCTTCTTCTGAACTATTCAATATATGAAAAGCAAGCCTTGCAGCCGTTTTATGCCCAATGCTTGGCAATCTTTCAAAACTTTCTATTAATTTTTCAATTGATGGTGAATATAACGACATACTATAATCCTTCCTTTTTTGCAAGGAGTGTCCCTAAATCCCTAAAAGAGGGATTTAAGGAACGTCCCCTAATCCCTCTATCTTACATTAGTCCTGGTATATTAAATTTTCCTAATTGTGCTGCTTGTTCACTGTCTACTTTTCTTAGTGCTTCATTTACACATGTTAAAATCAAGTCTTCTAGCATCTCTACATCTTCAGGGTCTACTACTTCTGGTTTTATTTTTATTTCTTTTATCGCTTTTTCTCCTGATACTTTTACTGAAATTGCTCCACCACCTGCTGTTGCTTCAAATTCTTTAGTTGCTAATTCTGCTTGTGACTTTTCCATATCAGCTTGCATTTTTTTTGCTTCTTTCATTAAATTATTAATATTCATTCCTCCGAATCCTCCCATTCCTCCTGGGAATCCACCTCTTTTACTCATTTCAAAATCTCCTTTCATATTACTAATTATTTATGATATAATATCTATACTATTACCACTAATATTAAATTTTTATTAATTGCATTTAAAATTAGTAATTTATTCAATAATATTAAATGGTATATCTGATTCCTTTGCAAAATTTTGCAAATCTTCCTCTCTTGTAATTTGTGGTTTACTTGATACTTGTGTCAAATATTTTATTTGCATTTCTTTACCACAAGCCATAGAAACTAAATTAGAAATCTCCCTTATATTTTCCTGTTTTTCTAAAACCGCCTTACCAAAAGAAGTCATACCATTAGGAAACTCAATTCCGACTGTCATATCATTAATTTCTTTTGCTGTTGTTCCTATTAAATTTGTGTATAACACAATCTTTCCACTTTGCTTTAAGTCATTCACAATTTGAGGCCAATATTCATCTGGATTTTTAGAAAATTTTTTAGTATTTAGCGATGTGCGTTTTGTTCTACTACTAACTGCTTGATTTACATTATTAGATGTTTTTTGACCAATAGTATTAGTTATAGCCGTACTTCCGAGCTGGTTGTACATAACTTGGATTTGCCGTTCCTGATACCGTAGCTGTTGTTGTTGCTATTCCTTTTCCTGATTTTAAATATTTTTCTATTTTTTCTACACGTTCTTCTATTGTCTCATTCATTTTAGCTTGTTTATTACATAATTTAATAATGCCTGCTTGAAATAAAATAGTCTTTTGTGTAGATATTTTTATATCACTTTCTAATTCTGATAGCTGATAAACTAAGTCTACTAATTTGTCTTTTGATGCTATTTCTGAAATAGCTTTTATTGCTTTAAGTTCTTCTTCATTGTATAGTTCTAGCTTTTTAGTTGCTTGATAAACTAATATATCTTTTACATATTTTATCATTTCCCAAATGAATTGATTTATATCTTTTCCTTCTTGTATTAGATTATCTACTTCTTCTAATGCTTTATTTACATCATATTCTATAATAGCTCCGAATGATACCGTTTACAAAAGTAACTTTAGGAATTCCTACTAAATCTCTTATTTTATCTTCATCAATCTTATTTTCTCCATCTTGTATACATCTTTCTAAAATAGATAACGCATCTCTCATTGCCCCTTCTGATAAAAATGCAATAATTCCTAATGCACCATTTGTAGCTTCTATACTGCTTTCTTTACATACTATTTCTAACCTTTTGATGATGTCCTCGTTTGAAATTCGCTTGTAATCAAATCTTTGACATCTTGATAAAATAGTAGCTGGCAATTTTTGCGGTTCAGTAGTAGCTAATATAAATTTTACATGCTCTGGTGGTTCTTCTAATGTCTTTAATAAAGCATTAAAAGCACCTGTTGAAAGCATATGCACCTCATCTATTATATAAACTCTGTATTTTGCTTTAGTTGGCAAAAAATTGACTTCTTCTCTAATGCTTCTTACGTCTTCTACACTATTATTTGACGCAGCATCCATTTCTACTATATCTGTTAAAGAACCTGATAGTGCTCCTTTACAAATTTCACATTCATTACATGGTTCACCATCTTTAGGATTTAAACAGTTTATTGCTCTTGCTAATATCTTTGCTGCTGATGTTTTTCCTGTTCCTCTTCCCCCTGTTAATAAATAAGCATGCCCTACTCTATTAGCTATTATTTGATTTTTTAGTGTTTTCGTTATATGTTCCTGCCCTACCATTTCCCCAAAGGTTAATGGTCTAAATTTTCGATAAAGAGCTGTGTACCCCATAATTTCACATCCTCTTACTATAAAAAATGGTCAGATTGCTTAATCTCTCTATGGAAAGACTCCACATAAAGATTTCTACTTATTGCTGCTTCCTTCCGGACCTGACAAGATTCATAGGTCTTTATTGGATTCTCTCCATACAAAGATTAAACGAATGACCATATGTATTATATAATGAATTTTTAATTTTATCAAGTAATATTATATTCTTTTGAAAATAAAATCCTTTACATCTGTTATTTCAATAGAAGATGTACCATTTTCTACTACATTTCCTACTGGAAAGTCTAAATTAATAGTAGTTTTATATTCTTTGCCATTTTCTAGCGAAATAGTTAAATCAAAACCTACTTTCATTTCTAAATCTTCTAATTTAATTCCTGCTTTTTTCAATAATTCCTCATGTTTTATTTCTTCTTCATTTGATTCGTAAGTTACTAAATTATCAATTGAAATTCGAAAGGCCACTAATCCACCTTGATTAGATATTTTCAATTGCTTCATATTTGACTCTGTACTTCCTGCATATTCTATATTTTCTGCTATATTTTCTTCTATATTTTTAAAAATCAATTTTTCTTCTTGACCATCAGGTTCATAAATTTTAATTTTATCTTTTTGTTTTCCATCTATTTGTATATTTTCAATGCTAACAGACCTAATTGCTTCTGTTTTATAATATTCATTATTTTTATCTATATATAAAAAGACATCATTACTTTGATATACATCAAAAGCCCACTTTGTATTTATTGCTTCTTTATCTATTCCTTCAGAAGAACTAATAATTGAAATTTTTGATAATTCAAAAGGCATGTTAGTTTCGCCTTCTACACTATATCTTAGCATAACTATTCCTAATATAAAGAAAACAGCTACAACTACTATCATTACCATAATTCGATTAAAATATTTCTTGCTTTTTAGGTCTCTTAACATTTTTCCTCCTTTGTAAAAAATAAGTTATTTAATATATTAAAATAAAATTATTAATCAATACCTAAGATGTGTCCTAAAATTTCACAAAAATGTGCAAAATGAAACGTCCCCTATTTTACCCTATTTTGTTCTTAATTTCTTAAAAAAGTCTTTTAATAATTTTTCGCATTCTTTTTGCAGTATCCCTGTTTCTATTTCAATTTTATGATTAAATGGATAATCTTGTAGCAAATTTAAGACTGAGCCACATGCTCCTGTTTTTGCATCCATTGTTCCTATATATACTTTTTTAATTCTTGATTGTATCATTGCTCCTGCACACATAGAACACGGTTCTAATGTCACATACATTTCACAGTCTAACAGTCTCCAAGCGCTTAGTTTTTTGCTAGCTTTTTGAATTGCTAGTATCTCTGCATGTTTGGTTGTATCTAGTTTGCTTTCTTTTTGGTTGTGTGCTCTTGCAATTATTTTTCCATCTTTTACAATTACACATCCTACAGGTACTTCTAATTTTGCAGCTGCTTTTTTTGCTTCTTTTATCGCTTCTTGCATGTATTTTTCTAACATGGTTTACTTCCCTTTTTCTTTCCTATTTATGAATTATTATATATAACTTACTCTAAAATTGCAATAGAAAAAAACTCTTTTTAATATAAGTTTTTATTATTTAATTCTATATATAAAAATAGAGGAGTTAAAAATTTAATTTTAACCCCTTAATTAAATCACGCTTTTTTTGAGCAAGCGCTTACTCGAATATATTGTTCACCATTTCTATATGAGTTGTGAAACACTCGGATATATAGTTCGCCATTTTACATGAGTTGCGAAACACTCGAATTATTAAATATCTATTCTTTGTTAGTATATTAATTATACTATGTTTTTATTCATTATATCAATAGAATTTTGAAAATTTTTACCAAATTTTTGATTCATTCCGCCATGTCTTGGCTTTTTATCATTTTAAATTATAATAACCTTGAACCTAATTCTATTTACGACGGTAGAAATACAAAAGTCGAAAAATTTCAAAAGTGTAAATTGAGCAATTATGGCATTTTCCAATGAAAAATGGGTGAAATTATTTCATTCGTTTTTCATTGGAACTTTTTTTACTAGCTCTTAATTAAAACAATCCGCCATAGCCATGAGAAACATAATTTTCTGGACTAATCACAGTTTCTGGAGGAAATGGATTACCTTCTTCATTCAGTATCACGTTCCCTCTTGCATAAGATACATATATATACGTCACCATACCAAAATTCCCAGAATCATTAGGACAATAAAGTGGAGGTTCCACAACACCTTCCTCCATATTGCAACCATTAGGCCAATTAATACTATTTTGATAATCTCCAAACTCTTCCCAAGTCGTACCCTCTCTAACTGAATATTCGACCCCATCAATTGAAAAATATACGTCTTCTAAAAATTTAATTGTTCGTTTTCCTATAGTAATTTGATATTGGGCTTCAACTCCCTTTTCTTCATTGCCTAATATTTTATCTCTTTCATCTTCAGTTAAATTTTCTTGCTCTACTAAAGAATTTACAAATTCTTCTAATGTTTTTGCTGTTTTAGTGCCAGTACGTCTATCTGTCTCTTTTTCCATTTTCCATAAATTTTTTAATTCTTCAACAGTAGCCCCTCTACTTTCTACTTTTGAATCGTTTGCTCTAGTTAAAATTCCATTATCCCCTGCCAATGTCGCAATACTTACTCCTGCTAAAATTAATAAAACGATAATAGTTATAACTAATGCTATTAATGTAATTGCTCTATCACTTTTCATTTTTAATTCTACCTCTCTTTTCTTGTGTTTAATTTATATATTGATATTTTATCATAATTATGGATTATGTCTATATGTATTACTTAAAAATTTATCATATTTCCTTATTAACTTAAATAACCAACTTTTTGATCAAGATAATACCTGCAACTAAAATTCCTAAAGTACTAATAGCAAGCATTGCATAAGCAATATAATCTGTCACTCTACCAGTTGGAGGTACAATTGTTAAGCTCTCTGAAGTATCACTATCATACTCTGTTTGACTATTCGTATTAGGTGTATAATTTCCTGGTATTGTAATTAAAGAAGCTCCTCCAGATTTCTCTACACGAATAATTTCAGCATAATTTTCTAATACTCCTTCATCCTCATCGTCAATTGCCGTATTAGCTAATATTCTGTATGCCTTTAAAATAACCTCATTTTGTGTATTATCACCTTGTGGTTTTAAATCTTTTGACAATTTAGTAATATCAACCACTTGGTTTGTAGTAGTAAGTAAGTCTTTCATCGCTTGTGTATTTTCTAGCCATCCTTTTTCAGTTATATATTGTAACTTTTTATTATTATCTCTTATAACCTCACCAATATCTATATCCTCTAAAGCTGTTGATACATTGTTATCTAAGTAATCAATTACATTAGTTGCATCTAATGTTACTAAATCACTTTCGTTTTCGCCATACCCTTTTCCATATCTATAGAATTCTTCATTCAAATAATCTAACTCACTAATATTTCTTGTTTTTAAAGCATAGCTTAATTCTAATCTAACACCTTGACTGATTTCATTGTCTAGCTCAAATTTAACTTGACCTTTTGCTCCTTCTGAATCTGGAATATACACTGTATGTTGAACTGAATCTTTTAATTTTCCATCTTCTATATTAGCATTAATTAAGACAACTCCATCTGATAAAATCAATTTTGCATTTCTAATTTCTTTATTTAAAGAAATTACTTGTTTTGCTCTTTCTACAATTCCAAAGTCTATATTTTTTAGATGATTTTTATATTGTTCTTTTTTAACTGCATATATTCCATTCATTTTAACTGAACCATCACTATTTAGCTCATATTCATTATCACCTATATCTGATGGTGTTGTATAATATTCTAAGTTTACTCTAAATGTCGGTGTAATAGCATCCATTTTTGTAGTAATTTCTTCTTTTGTACCATTCTTTTGTTCTAACTCACCATTACTTTCTATAATAACATTTTGATTGCTATTAGTTACTAATGAAGCTTGCTCATCTATATCTTTTCTTGTTTCATAATTATCTACTGCGTCAGATACTCTTATTTCTGTATTGCTTTGTGTATTCCATTCTGTGTTTGGATATTTTTCTTTAAATTCATCTTTGTACCATTCTAGTTGTTTTTCTTTTGCTTCATAAGATGATTTATCTACTACCGTAGACTTGTAATCTTGTACTTTATATTTTTCGTCACCCCATACATAAACTACTTTATAGTTATCTGGAACTGGAATCATTCCAGCTATTTTATAGTTTCCATTTGAATCTGAAACAGTTACAGCATCTTCCCATTGTTTTGTTACTGTATTATATTTTTTAGCTATTTCTCCAGTTTTAGCATTTACTAATCTTACCTCTATATTAGCAATACCTTTGTCTTGACTAGCTATATATCTACCATCACCTTGTCTTACATTTCCTGATGATAAATCTTTATTTCCTGTTGTTACAGTATCTTCAAACACTACTCCTGAAATTTCTCTTTCTTCTTGCAATACCAATTTTAATCCTGGTGCTTTGTCTGTATCATCTTCAAAAGTAGCTTTATTATTAGGTCTGCTATTTCCTGGTTGTGAATCTTTGTCTATTGCTGCATAAATATTTCCGCTTTGGTCTTTAACTGTATAAGAAGCTATTTCTGTTATACAATCTAATTTTACAACTTCGTTATTTTTATCTAATATATCTATAATTTGATCTGGCTTCACTTGTAATTGAATGTATACATATTGTTCTTCACTACCTACTGATACACTAGGGTAAAGACTTATTTTTTGGAATCCATCTTGTGTTGTAACATTTCCTATTCTAACATTAGTTCCTGGTTTTATACTTCCATCTGAATTAATCTCTCTTCCTGCTCCTACAAATTCATATTTAGTATCAAAATAAGTATTTAATTCATTAATCACACCTGTTAAATTGCTTTCTGAATTTCTAATTCCTATTTTATATGTAGCATAAACTTTTAAGGTATCATCTCCTGTATAATTAATATCAGAAGCATATAATGCTCTTGTATAAGACATATTACTATATTTTGATTGGAATTTTACTAGTGGTTCCATATCATGACCGTTTTTTCCTTGGTCATTATATTTTCCATATAAACTTGGATTAAATCTATCTGCGTAATTGTAAATATGGTCTGCTCCATTGATGTGAACTTTTACACTATTAACATCTTTTATTAAACTTAAATCTATTTTTTGTCTCTTTTTCAATCCTAAATTTATATCTGTTATCTCTGTTACGCTATTTTTTCTAATAGAATCTGCTGATATAATATGGTTTAGTCCTCCATTGTATGTATTTCTAGTGTTTGCTGCTATTACATATTGTCCATCTATTCCTGTAAATGGTTCTCTTGAATTTTCATTTCCACTATATCCATAATTATAATTTGAAGTATTTTTATCTCTTCTGTAAGATAGTGTACTTGTGTATTGTGCTGTGTTGTATGTCAATGGATATTGATTAGAAGCTCCATAGTGAATTTCTGAGTAACTATTGTTAAATGCTGTTCTGTTTCCTGCTTCTATTGCACGGTTACTTCCTGCCTGATTTGGTCTTACTATTCTTCCATCTAAATGATAATTATTATTTTCTGATTTTACATTTTGATATGACATTCCATTATATTGAAATTCAACATAGTAATTTGATATTTGGTCTATTAGTACATCATTAAATATATATGCTCCATTTGAATTCGTTGTTGTTCTTCCTACTATGTTTCCATTCATATCTTTTAAATATACTGGTATTCCTTCTAATAATTTATCATTAACATCTAATGTTTTTTGACGATATAATTCGTTTGTCTTAATTTCTTTTCCTTCTATCCATTCTAAGTCTTCCCATGCATATCCGCTTAATTTCACATATTTTCTTTTATTATATATAGTTACACTATTAGCAGGTGTTCCTCTTTCAGTATTTTGAACAGTTTGCCTTGTTACATTTACCGTTGTAGGACTACTATTTACCTCATATCCATAATGTCCTCCTACGCTAATTTCTGTTATTTCATAATTTCCAACTAATATATTACTAATATTTATTTGGCCATTACTATCTGTTATAAATGTTGTTGCTTGATTTATATCTCCTGTATAGCTTAAATTTCCTAGTGGAGTAGTTCCTACTGCTCGTGATAATGTACTTCCATTTCGTCCTATTGCTATTAAATATCCTCTTGACGTATCTCGTATTTTAAATTCCACTCCATTTAAAACTATATTTGGATTATCAGCATCTTTTTTAATAATTTGTAAATTTCCTGTTTGTTTTGTATTTTTTAAGTATACTGTTTTGTCTTGTCCTAATGTTCCAGCTATGCTTCCTACATTTAGAGGACTATTTAAGCTTGCATCTGGATATCCATATTGTTGTTTTTGTACTTCTAAAAATGTGTATGTTCCTTCTCTTGCTATATTGATTTTGCTTCCTGGTTGGTACCATGTTGCTTGGTTTTTATTTCCTGTATATCCTGCTGATGACCCACTTGTTCCTCCTGTTAAGTATTGCCCGTCTTGATATTGTACGATAAATCTTGTATTTCCTAAATTTGCTCCTGTATCTGTGTCTGTTTTACTTATGGTCATACTTCCTTGAAGTGGTACATTGTAATCATATTCCATCACATATGAATCATTCCAATTCCCTGAACGTTCAACTTCTATACAATCTTGATATCCACTAGCTTGCATGAAAGCTACAGTTGACCATTTATTATTTTGTACTCCTACAGTTAACAATTTAGTTAATTTTGTAGCTCCACTATTTAAAGGAACTCTAACATAAAAGTCTACATCTGGTTTTAAATTTGTTGCAAATTCATATTCTCCTGGTACATTAAAAACTTCAGCATATAACTTAATTTTTGTTATTTCTACTTGTGTACTACCTTCATACCTAAATATTGAAGTTCCATTTATTTGGTTGCCATTTTGATCATATGCACTTACATAACCTAGCATTGTAGGCTTGGTTTTGTCTGTATCAGTATCTAGGCTAATATATGGGAAAGACCATTTAAAAGGTCCGCACTATAATATTTCCATTTCCATCCTCTTTAGCTCTTATTGCACTTTTATTAGTTCTATCTTCTGTTGGTTTGTCCATTCCTTCTGCATATGCTTCTGCTTGTCTCCAATATCTCATAAAATCAGCTTGTCCCCAACACCAACTATCTGCTCCATATCCTGTAGGAATATTAACTCCTATATTTTGACCGTATTTTGTTCATCCAATCGCCCATTGTAGCCCAAATAGCCTCAGTTGTATAAACCACTTTACCTCCAGCATAGTTTCCGATGGTCACCAGCATTATCTGGGACTCTTGTATTATTGCGTGTTGCTAAGAAATATGCTAATTTCGCATTTACTCTAGTTGCTTCTGTATCAGGTTGATATACTCCTGCATTAATTCCTTCTTGGGAAGGATAACGCCAAAATACTCTCGCTTCAGAACTAATCCAGCTATCCCAACCAAGGCTATTTTTTCTGTAAATAAGATTATTAAGCGAATTACCCGCATGCCCTACTTTAGCACCAATATTAGCAACATTAGTACATTTGTATGATACTGAGTTAACACCTAAACCGTGGAGCCGTTTGGCCATGTTGTATACAAAATATACTTGGATTATGCATATAGCTATTTGATGGAATATCTGCATTTTCATAGAAATAATCATAGTTCCATTGTGGAATTCTCCAAAATCCAGTTCCTAGGTCATCTGTTATTACGCTTCTTAAATAATAGCTGTATACATCTTCATCTGCATTTACTACTGTTCCAGCAATTATTATTAAAAAACCAATTATTATACTAATTAGTATTTTTTTCATTTGCCTCACTTTTTCTACCTCCTTTCCTTACTATTCTTTTTTGTCTTTCTTTTTATTTCTTATTATTATAAAAGCTATTGTACTAAGGATTGCTACTATAATTACTGCAATTGAAATATAAATTATTCCACCTGTTCTAATACTTAATAACAATTCCGCTGTTGATATATCATTTTCTCCATTTACCTTATTTCCTGGTATCGAATTGCTATCTGTAATTCCTAATTCATTATAATCTTCTGCTATTTCTGCTGTATTTTCTACTACTCCTGCTTTATTTTCTGTTAAAGTCTTTGACAATGTTAAAGTTACAACTTTACTTTCTCCTGGTTTTATTTTTTGATTTGCTAAGCTTGCTGTATACAAAGTATTGCCCTGTCTGTACCATTCTTTATTTTGTGTTGTACTGAATTCCCAATCAGAATCCATATAATCTGCTATTTTTCTAGCATATCCTGCTATTTCCCCCTGATTTGTTACTACAATCTTGTATTCTACAAAAATATCAGTAGCATTCATTTGTTTTGCATCTATTTCTATTTTTGCCATACTTTCATCATTGTATCCTCTTACAGTTGTTCCCTTTTCATTTTGAACTATTATTTTGCTTATATATTTATTTAATGCTAAATCAAAATTCTTCAATTTTATTAAACCTATATTGATATTTGGAATATTGTTGTCTTCTATTTGTATAATATCTGTAGATGCTACTTTTTTCTTTTCATTTTGTATTGTTAGCTCATTTTTGATAACGTTAGAATTTTCAGATTCTAGTACACCTTGTGCTTTATACTTTGTTATATCATATATAGAAGTATCATAATCAAATATTACAATATATTTACCGTTCTTAATTTTATTTAATATATAAATACCTTTATCATTTGTTGTTGCTTCTAATATTTGCCCATCTTGGTGTTTTACCATATTATTTGTTTCTACATTTAATAATTTAACTTTAATATTGCTTAGTAATTCTTCCTCTGGATCCTTTTTACCATTTTCATTTTTATCAAACCATGCTACACCTGCTATGCTAGATTTTCCGTTAGCTATGTCTGGTTTATCAGGATTATCAGGGTTATCAGGAGTGTCTGGCTGATCTGGTTTATCAGGTTTATCAGGGATATCTGGATTCACATCTGGTTGAATAATTAAACTCACCTCTGCTTTTGCTACTTCATTTCCTAGATAATCTTCTAATATTGCTGTATTTGTAATCTGTTCTGCTTCTTCTCTTGATAATGAATAATTCACAATGGTTTCTATTTGTATTATAGTTGTTTGATGTGGTTCAATTACTAATTTTACTGTTGCAAAATTATAGGCTGTATTTTCTTCTTCTACTCCATCTCTCATTATTCTTTTCATTGCTAATTGTGTTGGAATTCTATCTAATAATTGTGCTCCATTAATCCTTCTATCGCCATTATTAGTTACTGTTATTGTATATGTTACTATATCATCTGTTTTAATATATTGTGATTCTGTATTAACAGACATAGTCATAGACGCATCTATTATATATATTTCATCATACCAGTTATTAGATAGATGTTTTATATTTTCTCTATCTGTTCCAACAGCATATATATATATTTCATTATCGTCTTTCTCTGCTTCTTTAAGCCTTATCGTATAGGCTAAAACTTTAGATTTTCCCGCTTCTATTGTTCCTATATTTAATTCTTCACTATATTCTATATCTTGCAAAGTTGAATTATACTGTAAAGTATTTTCTATATTTAAATCTATAGCTTCTGTTAATTTTACTCCAGCTATTGATAACTTATCAGAAAAATCAAGTTTTACTTTTACATTGTCTTGTTGCTTTCCTGATATATTTTCAACAATTACATGAAATTCTGTTAACATTCCTTTATTAAAGTCAATTTTTCTATCTGTTACACGTTTAGTAGTTAATCTTATACTTCCTTTATCTGTTGCATGTATTGCTTCTTGTGTTTGTTTGCTTACTTCTCCATAATTAATCTGTACTATATTACTTAAATTTGTTCCTACTGCTGTATTGTTATTAACTCTTACTTCATATTGCTTAATTACTTTTTCTCCAACATTTAATTGATCTATAGTTTCTTCATAATTTCTATCAGTCAATTCTTTATAATACTTACCAAAGTTATATTCATAACCTAAATCCCCATAAAATCCGCCTACTCTACTATCGTCATCTACTACCACCATCGTTGTTCCGTCAGGCACTCTTCCATTTACACGAACATTACTAATATCTTCTGTACCAGTATTTGCAACCTCAATTATATATTTAATAACTTCGCCATTCTTAACTGTCCCTGTGATAGCTTTTCCACCTACAGTTGCTGTTAATTTCACCTCTGCCTCTGGTCCTACACCTGTTTTCATTACTATATTAGTAGATTTCAAAGTTGTTGGTACTTGTGTTTCATCATTTTGATATTTAACTTGGTATTTAGTTTCAGCTACTTGATTATACTCTAAGTTTTCTGGTATCTCATATTGATAATTTGCTTGCACACTTTGCTTAGCTTCTAAATTATCAATAACAAGTAAATACTTACTTACTTTACTTGAATCCTGAATTTGTTCTGTCCAGCCATTTGTAGCTAGCTCTAAATCTTCTGTAGCATCTGAATTTTCAGAATAATAAGTTTTTACTGTTTCAGGAGTATTTAATTTCCCTAATACTTTAATATCCATATTGTTATCATCATTATTAGTTGGAAAATCTCCTACTATTTTTACATTTTCAATATTTTTGTCTTGGTTATTAATAATTTCGAAGTCAGCTTGTAACTGTTTCCCTTCAGCTCCTATTGGTATAGCTGTTTGTATGTTATTCTCTTGACCTGTTGTTTCAACATTTAAATCTTTTACATCATATATTGTTGTAATATCTGTTGGAGCAACTAAATTAATTAGTGTTTTTACAGTATTTACTTCTGCTCCTTTATTTAAATATGTGCTTATAATTTCTGTTTCTTGAGTTGTAGCTTTTCTGTTTACATCAATACTAGCATTTACTACTATTGTAGCACCTTCTATAGCACCTTCTTTATACGTTGTTTGTTCTCCATCTAAAGTTATTAAAATTGCTCTATCATTAGTCTCGCAATTTACTATTTGTAATTCATCTTCATATAAAAGGTCAATACTATTAACTGTAATATTATCTACTTGTTCTGGTAATTGTATTTTAACTTGTGGGTTACTTGCTAATTCATATTTGTTATTATTAGAAAGTAAAACTGCTTTTATTTCCACATTATTACTAATAGATGTGGATAACTCTTTTTGACTCATTTCTATTTTCATTTCAGATTTTGTTTCTAACAAATTCATTTTTACTAAATTTGTTACACCATTTACAATAACATTATCTTCTAAATATTGAAAAGCTTCAATGTCCTTTCTATCATAACCAATATTAGCATTAATTGTTTTTTGATTATTAATTCTAATTGTCCCTTCTTGAGCTGGCTTTGTTGTTGTAATTGTAATATTTTTCACTTCATTTTCAGGATAATTAATTACTATATTACCATTGTCGTCTTCTTTTGTATCTTTGTGAATAATTATTTCTTCGTCATTACCTTTGTTTATTTTAATTTGTCCTTGCTCACCTAATATGCGAAGCATGTTTTCTTTATTAATTACTGTTTGATTAAAATATGTAGTATTATTTGTAGGCATTACCGTTCTTTCGTTTTTTTCTTCATTATAGTAAGTAAATTCATCTTGCGTATTTACAATTTCAATTTTTTCTGTGTTATTAATATCTGATATTTCTAAAATATAATTTTCCTGATATTTTGTTTTGTTTTCTTTTGCTTCATATAAATATCCTTTGTAAACATCATCACTCATTTGTGTTTGAAGTGATACAATCTCTCCAATTGCTTGTACTTCCCATGTTTTTTCATCTGTTGAATGAATTTCATCTTTATTTTCTAGCTTTGTATATACATTAGTTTGCAAAACTACATTTTGAGGTTCTAATTGTTCTTCTTGCTTTTCTTCTATTTCTGTGTAATGGTAAATTATTTTGTAGCTTTCTTCGCTTTTTCCCCAATTATCTATTCCGATTCTCTTTTGAAATGGTTATATCTAATGTTTCGCTTTGCTGTGTATATTGATAATTGTTTTTATCTACTTTTTTGCCATTGACTAATAAAACCACTGATTTTGGTTTTTTACCTTGTATTTCTGGTACTTTAATTTGTAGCCTTTCTGCCTCTTTTGCCAAACTTTGTTGGTTGTTTATCACTGCAATTTTTTGTTGAACTAGAGCTTCATTTTCTGCTAGTTTTATATACTTTTCGATTTCTTGCTCTATTTTAACTTCAGGTGTTTCTCCTTCTTCATTTTCTGCTAGTTTAAAGTTTTGCTGTGTACCTACTGCTACTTCTACTGCTTTTACCATTCTTTCTTGCGTCCAAATGCCTAGTATTGCTACAGTGCAAAATATACATAAGATAATTATTTGCCAATTGCTTCTTCTTTTTTCTACTTTTTTCATGCTAAACCTCCAAAAATATAGATTTTGTGCTAAGTATATTATAATATTTTATTTTTCTATTCTCAATGGAAGTTTTTTCTACATATTAAAAAACCTTCCATATCTATATACGGAAGGTTCTTTTTGTCTATTTCTTCTTTCTATATTAAGTTTTCCTTACATTTTTCATTCTTTATGTAATATTTGTATTATTTCTATATCATTTTTCTTTGAATTGGTTGGTTGCGTAAGATAAATTCAAAATTTGTATTTTTATGTAAAATATGTTATAATCAAATTATAAATCAACAGGAGGTAAATACACCATGGCTAATTTTTTTGGTATTGAAGTCAATACCGCAAACATGACTTTAGAAGAACTTGAGGAAGCTAGAAGAAAAACTCGGGATATGTTATTTCATCTCAAACATCAAATTTACTTAAGAAAAATGGCTAACCACAGGCACTCTTCTGAAGAATCTAAAACCCGCTAAATTTTAGCGGGTTTTTCTTATGTATATTTTTTTCTGGTGTGCCTAGAGGGACTCGAACCCCCATCGGTCGCTTAGGAGGCGACTGCTCTATCCTGCTGAGCTATAAGCACAGATATTATTACATTTTAAATTATATTATATTTTTATAAAAAAAGCAAGTAAACCCTTTAAAATGCAGAAAAATTATGCAAAGCAGCTTGATGTTATATAAATAATATGATAAAATGTAATTATGAATTTATAAGATTCATTTTATCATATATTTCCTTGTGTTATCTAGCTTAGCTAGTTCACTATATAATTTAGCAACACCAAATAAATTTTGGAAAGGAATGAAAATTATGTTTATTGCAAAATGCCTCCTTGTTATTTTAACATTTATTTTACTATTCATTGCACGGATAAAAAACTATAACAAAAAGACAGATTCTGCTAACTTATTATTTACTATCGCAACCATATTAGGAATTGCATCTTGTATATTACTATTTATCGACAACATAAATATATTTAATCTTCCTAAAATAGCGTTATTTATTTCAATATGTTTATGTATTGTGTTTGACGAATATGATGAGAGAGATGGAATATTAGACTCATTTCTTTCTAGTGTCTTTGCTATTGGCTTCATAGTTACAATGGTACTTCTTTTGATTACCTTCATCATATTTATGTTTAGTTTTAAGCAATGCGAAACACCTGAAATAGAAACAACAAGCTGCAAAATAATATGTGCTAAAGACAATTCTTTAGTAGATGGTTCTATAATAGGAAGTATTCATCATATTTATGGTTCAGTATCTGAAAAATTCGTATACCAATTCTACTATTACAACGAAGATGGTAAACCTGAGCCGGGAAGAATACCAGCGGAATCTACAGAACTTAATTTCATTGAAGAGGGAGAGGAGCCATATTTAGAAACGATTGTTACAACAACCTATGAGATTAATAAAGTAATGAATCCTAAAATTAGGTTTAGTGAAAAAACAGAAACAACATATAATTTGTATATTCCACGTAGTGCAATAACAGATGTATATGAATTGGATGCAGAATAAGCAAAAAAAGGTGGCGAATTTTTCGCCATCTTTTTATATGCTTGACATATCTGTTATAATAAAAAAGGTGATAAAAATGCAAAGAATATTAAGTAATTTTAGAAAAGCAATTGAAGAATACAAAATGATAGAAGATGGCGATAAAATTGCCGTTTGTTTATCTGGCGGAAAAGACTCCATTACTATGTTACATGCCTTCAAATCCTTACAACGTTTCTATCCAAAGAAATTCGATTTAATAGCTATTAGTATTAATCCTGGCTTCGAATATTTTGACACTAAGTTTTTACAAAAAATATGTGATGACATAGATATTCCCTTTTTCGTTGAAAATAGTAATGCAAAAGAAATCGTTTTTGATATTAGAAAAGAAAAAAATCCTTGTTCTTTATGTGCTAATTTGCGTAGAGGTGTAATTAATTCAATTGCTATTAGAGAAGAATGTAATAAAATTGCTTTAGGACATAACCAAGATGATGTTTTAGAAACTTTTTTATTGAATTTGTTATATACAGGAAATATTAACACTTTTTCTCCTGTAAGCTTCATGGACAGGTCTAAGATTACTTTGATTAGACCACTTGTATATACACCTGAAAAGGATATTCGTAGTTTTATTAGAAGAAATAATTTTGAGGTTATGAAAAAAGTATGTCCTATGGATGGAATTTCAAAAAGAGAAGATATGAAACAACTAATCTTTTCTTTAACAAAAAGCATTCCTATGGTTCGTGCTAATTTATTTGGAGCAATTCAAAGAAACTTAGAAGATTGGAAAATATAATCATTTTTTTGGTGAAGAAAAGGATAGCAATTTCGCTATCCTTTTACATTATTTAATTATTTCTACTTTTCTTTTAAATATCTCTTTAATATGTTTTGTACATAATATTAACATATTTCTAACATAGCATTTTTCAATTCTTCTAGCTTTACATTTGCATCTTCATCAGATGTTCCTTTTACTCCCATATATAGTTTGATTTTAGGCTCTGTTCCAGATGGGCGTATACAACACCAAGCGTCATCTTCTAATTCATAATATAATACATTTGACTGTGGTAAACCTGTTGAAGTTATCTCACCTGTTTCCATATTTTTTACAACATCTTTTTCGACATCTTTAAATCTTATTACTTTATAATCTCCAATTTTCCTTATATCTGTATTTCTCATCTTAGTCATCATATCTTTTATTTCCTGTGCACCTTGTACACCTTCCCTAACAATAGATACCTGTGCTTCTTTGTAATAGCCATATTTTTTATAAATATCATTCATAGCATCCCATAAAGTTTTTCCTTGTGCCTGATAATAACATGCCGCTTCACATAGTGCCATTACAGCTGCGATTCCATCTTTGTCTCTTGCATAATCTCCAATTAAACATCCATAACTTTCTTCATAGCCAAATACATAAGTTTTATCATGATTTTCTTCTGCCTTTTTCATAACAGCTCCAATATTTTTAAATCCTGTTAATACTTCTGGGCAATCTAAGTTATAATATTTAGCAATAGCTTTTGCTAAATTAGAAGATACTATCGTAGTAATTAACATACCATTACTTGGTAAAGTCCCCTTTTCTTTCATCTGTGAAATTCTATATTCTGCAATTAATAATGCTGACATATTTCCTGTATAATTCATATATTGACCAGTTTTTGTATCTTTTGCAAAAATTCCTAAACGGTCAGCATCTGGATCTGTTGCTAATACTACATCTGCATCTACTTTTTTAGCTAATTCCAATGCTAATTTAAATGCTTTTGGGTCTTCTGGATTTGGATAATCAACTGTTGGAAAGTTTCCATCTGGCTTGCTTTGTTCAGGTACAACATATACATTTTCTAATCCTAATTCTTTTAAAAGTCTTTCTGCAATTGTGTTTCCTGTTCCATGTAATGGAGTATAAACAACTTTTAATTTTTTTCCTTGTTCTTTCATAATTTCTGGATTTAAAATTGCATTTTTTAAAACATTTAAGTATTTATTATCCATTTCTGTTTTTATTATATTTAGTAATCCCTTTTGTCTTGCTTCTTCTTCTGAAATTTGTTTTATTTCACTAAAGCTTTTTACTTCTCTTACTTTTGTTATAATATCTTTATCTCTTGGAGATACAATTTGTGCTCCATCATCCCAATATACTTTATATCCGTTATATTTTGGAGGATTATGACTTGCTGTAATCATAATTCCAGCTGTACATTCTAATTCTCTTACTGCAAAAGATAATTCTGGTACAGGTCTTAAATTTTCAAATAAATATGCTTTAATTCCATTTGCACATAAAATTAATGCTGTTTGTATACTAAACTCTTTTGACATTTTCCTAGAGTCATAGCTGATAGCAACTCCTTTGTCTTCAGTCCCTTGTTCTAAAATATAATTTGCTAATCCTTGTGTTGCTTTTCCTACTGTATATTGGTTCATTCTATTAGTTCCTGCTCCTAAAATTCCTCTTAATCCTGCTGTTCCAAATTCTAGTTCTTTGTAAAATCTATCCTCAATTTCTTCTTTGTCTTCACTTATTGCTATTAGTTCTTTTTTAGTCTCCTCATCAAATTCAGGGCTTTCACACCATTTTTTATACTCTTCTAAATAATTCATTCTTGTTCTCCTTTCTTTTTTATACACCTATTATACTTTATCAATTTAAAATTAGCAATAGATTTTTAATTTCAATGGCTAAAGTGGGACAGTCCCACTTTAGCCATTGAATTTTGCTCTTGAAATAAAATAGAAAAGTTAATTAAATTACAAACTTTTCTATTTTTTGATTTATTTTAAAAACTTATTTCTTAGCTATAATTTTCTTTCTTCATAAAATCATATTAATCTAAATGATAAAACTTCTTATATAATTCTCTTGCTGTCTTTGGACAGTCAACACCTGCTGAATCCGCATTTTTTACTGGTGCAAATTCTTCTTCCCTTTTAACACGAAGAATTGCCATGTCATCTACTTCCCCAAAAGCATCGAATAGAAAAGCTTCAAATTTATAGGCATTTGGCGTATCTGGCACAATTAACTTTCCTTCTTTATCTAAGCAATTCGCTTTTTTGTAAGCTATATGGTATGGTAGTGGATTTGCTCCCATTCTTTCTACCGCTTCTACACTAAACAAGTTGCAAAGAATATGAGATTCACCATAAAATAATTCTCCATCTTCATCTCTTGCCTCTGCCATTTCTTCTGTTATTTCTGAGTATTCTATTACATTTGGTCTTCCATTCTTTTTACAAAACACCCCTACTTTTTCTTTAGAATTAGCCTTTACAACAGACTTACAAGCAACTGTTACATTTTTGTCAATAGCAATTCCCATTAATACTGGGTCTACCATTTTAACTAAGCAATTGTCTACTCCACCAATGAATACCCATTCTTTGCCCATTTCTTTCATTTTTTTAGTCATTCCACTTTTAACTAGTGATTCATAGATTCCTCCATGTCCATCTGCCGCTTCTTTAATTAATCCATCTTCTCCAATTAATATTTTTCCTTCAGTATCTACCATTGGTAATTCACCTTGTATAAAGAAAAATATGTTTTTGTCTTTTTGATACCCAAAATATCTATTTTTTTCAAAAAATTCAATAGTTGCTTTATTATTCTCTCTACTTGTCATGATAAACCATGGAATGGTAACTCCATATTTTTTTCCTTCTTCTTTCAAGCTGTCACATAATAACTCAAATAGTGATTTATGAGAGTCTAATCCAATGTCATAAGTTCCCTTTGGTCCATCATGTCCGAAGTCTAGTTCCTTGCCCACCTGCCATAGTTACGGCTACTAGCTTTCCCTCTCTTATTGCCTTCTTTCCTATATTTTCATAGTGTTTATAATCATCATATAATTTATTTTTGTCTAAATATTCAATTGGTGAAATTTCATTTTTCTCTTTTTTATTTTCTTTTTTTGTATTTTTATATAAATCATTAATAAGTTCAAAATCAATTTTCTCTATTTGATCTAATAATTGCTTTTTTTTCACATCATCTAATCTTTCATACTGTTTTAATAAGTGTTCTTGACCATATTTCTTTAAAATACTTTCGTCCATATTCCTTCCTCATTTCTAAATTCGATAATAAAACAGATAAATGTGCTCATCTGTTTTATTATTTATACACCATTTTAAAAAAATTATCAACACTTTAACTATATTTTTTCTATTTCGTGAATTTTTATTTGAATTTCCGTTTCTTATTAAAAACCTGATATAAGTATGGTGATA
>CANPAC010000004.1 GCA_947571975.1 uncultured Clostridium sp.
TTACAAATATCATTGTACTTTTATTCTACATTGATATTTTGCATGGCACACCTCTGACTTGATTTTCTGTACTCACTCTAATATAAATTCCTGCTACCTTCTTTTCATCATTCATTATTAAATATCCTCCTTCCAAAATTGATGATAGAAAGGCACTCAAAAAAGTGTCACATAGCAATTTGCAATTAGCATTGGCTACTGACACTTTTAGAATTTTATAATTTATTTATATTAACTTATTTTTAATATCACAAATAAACCAATATAGTATATTTTTTAAAAACTCTAAAATTATCAATGCCTTGCTATGTAATCTTTTAATTGAGATAACGGATATTTGTTTCTCAAATTGTTCACATAAAAATAATCGTGTTCATTAAAGAATAAATAAAGATTATTTTTAATCACTAGTCTATGGGGCTCTACATATGCTAAATTGCTATGTTTAATAACTCTTAATGAGCCTTGATAAATTTTAGTTTTTTCCTTTCCTTTTAATTTTAATTGGCACGCCCACTCAATTTTAGAATTTAGTTCTTTACTAATATTGATTTGTTTCTTGATTATGTTTAACATAATATCACACCTTTCCGAAAATTTCAATACTTAGGCACGAAAAAAATCGACCTTTTACAGTCGATTTAATCGTTTTTTCGTCTGGTGCGACGATATCATCCTTTGGTGCAGTTTTCTTACAGGTTACGAACTTTTTATTCTCTTTCTTAATTATGAATTAATTATACACAACTTATTATAACATTGCAATAATAATATAAATTTTTTGTATATTCATATCATAATAGTTATAATGGAAAAGTCCCCATTGATTAAAAACCAATGGGGACAGACTGTTACGCCAGCATTGCAAGGTATTCGTATCTGGTCATCAGCTCAAAACTTTCATACTGACCAGATGTGGTATTGTGCTTGTTTGTCAGCCCGTTCTTATCATTGCAGTAGTATCCTGCTGGAAGATTAAGCTGAGCACAGTCAGAGCACCCTACGATGATGATTGCGGGGTATGTGTCTGCTTTGAAGCAAACATTGATGTTTGGATTGAGTCTTTGCAACTCTTCTGTCAGTTTCTGGATACCCATATTTTCCATTTTTCTTACCTCCAAAAATTTTTACTAAGTTGACAGGTGTAACAGTAAACGCGAGGTTTACTAGATAAAGGCATTTAGCACTTAATCTATTTATATTATACTTTATTTTACATAAAAAGTCAATTTTTCATATTTTCACTTATGTACTCTAAAACGAATTGATAATTTTTTCTATAATCTCTATATCTTCTATTTTATTAATTCCAAAGCACTTCTTTCCTAAATCTTTTATAGAAGCACCTAAATGATACATTTCTTTGTTGTCTATAATAATAAACCTATCATGAAATTTATTTGTTTTAGCAACTTTCAAGACAGGATATTCTTTGTTGAATTTTTTAACATCTAAATTTTCAATATTACTTTTATTAGATGTTAAAATAATAACTTCGGTATTGCTTTTCTTTTTGGCTAACATTTTTAAAACACTATCATCAATATAATTGTCTATAATCAAAATCTTGATATTTGCTCTTTTTATAATGTCTACAATGATGCTATATGCATCATATATTTGACCATCAAAAAATATTCTTTGCTTGATATTCTCGTCAAGTTGTAATTGATCAAATATTATATCGAATTTCTTATCTTGTTCAATAAACTTTTTATCCATTTTATTTTCAATAGTAATGACTTTTTCAAATAAATTTTTATTAGTATTTATAAATTTTCTCATTTCCACAAATGCATCCATTATTTTAATGCTAACTTGTACTGCAATTTCATTTTTTAATAAACCTGATAACATAGCTATTCCTTGTTCTGTAAATACATAAGGCAAATCTCTCCTTCCTCCACGTCTTTCTTCTTTATCATAGTTTTCTAGTTTTGAGGTCACAATTTGTGACCTCAAAACTTCAAACTCATTCTTAGATAATTTAAAACAAAATCTTTCTGGAAATCTATCTATATTTCTCTTTACTGCTTGATTAACTTTTTTAGTTTCATAATGATATAACATTGCTACATCACTGTCTAACATTACTTGCTTATTTCTTATTGTATATATTAAATTTTTTATATCTTCATTGATGAATTCATTTTGAATTGCTAATTTATTTTCTTCCATAGTTCCACATCCTTTTCTTACTTTATATATTCTAAAACATCTGTTCTTTGCTGTCAAGACTTTTGCAATTTTTAATTTTAAAATTTATGCTATTGAAAAGATATAATGCAATTTTATTTTGCTGTGCTGAATCCATCTCCATAATTTTGCTTGATACAAAAATTGTATATGGATAATTTGCAAAGTTAATAGTAGTTGTTCTGTATTCTATATTAATTTCTTTTAGTAGATTATCAAAGTATTTACACATTTCTTTTTTATCATATTGTAAATTAGTATGACTGTAATTATCACACATACATATTGCTAATCTTAATTTATTTTCTAAATCCATATCTTTTATCATATCTATTACATAATTTAATTTTTCATCATTCATAATTTTCTATTCCTTTCAATTTTAAATTTTTATCAGTTTTTGGGGTATGGGGGGGAAATCCCATATTGAAATTTGTGCGGGAGTACAAATTCATTGCTTGCTGAGACACAAATTTGGTATTTGGCGTGTAGACAAATGCAGTGCTTGCTAGGACAAGACTTTCTAATTTTTAAAAAGTTGCATTTTTTATTGTACTATTTTTGAGTTCATTTTCTGTAAAAAGTTCAAACCACTTTATGCAATTTCTAATGGAATTCTTGGCATTAATGTTAAATAATCTACTATGTTTTCATTCTCAACGTAAGGACAAATTATAATTTCATTATCATAAAAATTCTGTTTTAATAACTCATTATATATTGTTAAAGTAGCATTATCATACTCATTATTGGCAATTTTATTATTAGAAAATACAAAATAATATTCTTGCAATTTATCTAATTCTTGTCTAGTTATTGCTTCTTTATAAATAAAACCTACATCATTGTTTTGTAGTATTTCATATAAATATTCAATATAATCCTTGCTACTTTTTGAAATAAATTCTTCTGTAAATTTAATATTTGCTATCTCAATATTGTAATTTTTATCTCTCTTAATTTCGATTGTATCAATTAATCTTTTAATCAATTCTTTTTTAGATTTTCTATTTAAACTCTCAAAAACAAATGAAAAACCTAGTCTATTTTTAAAAACAACTTCATTATCTTCGAGGTTGCAATCCAATTTTTTCAATAGTTCTATTGTATATTCTTTATAATCATTATTTGGATCAATTTGTTGCTTTTTCTTATTCAAATTTTCTATTTCTTTCTTTATAATATCATTTTTATTATTAATAGTTTCAACATTTAAAGTAGAACTCAAGTATAAATCCACTAACTTTTTCTCTTGCAGTTTTAGTTTTTCAATAGCTTTTTCTATGTCTTTAATATCTTTTGTTTTAGTAGAATTACATACTATAATTTCATTATCCATATCATACATATATCTTGTTAGTTCATTCAAAACTCGTGTTAATTTTTCTTCAATCTTATCAGAATTATAGTGAAACCCCTTTGATTTGCAATTAGGATTATTACAAGTTACATGATAATATACTTTTTGATTAGGCTTTCCACTATTCTTAAACGAGTTTGTAGATGACATTATTTTGCCACAAGTAGGACATTTTACAATGCCAGTAAATAAATGAATATGCTCTCCATAATTAGGATGTTTGTTCTTTTCTAATCTTTTTCTTGCAATATCCCATGTATTTTTATCAATGATTGGCTCACAATAATTATCTACATATAGAATATCTTGTGCTTTTCTTTTTGTTTTGCCATAAGCAAAAGTTCCTATATAAATTGAATTTGTTAATATTTTATATACTTTATCACTGTTCCATCTTCCTTGCCTTGAATATGCTTTTTCTTCATTTAAAGTATTAGAAATACCTCTTATTGAAGCTCCATTTTTATATAATTCAAATATTCTTTTTACTACTTGTGTTTCAATAGGCTCAACTTCTAAATGACCTGTTTCACTATTTCTAGTATAGCCATAAGGTGCTTTTGCTGGGTGTACCTTTTCAAGCACCATTTCCTCCATAGCCCTTTTAGTTCTTGCTCCAATCTCTTTTCTTTCTCTTTGTCCAAATACTAAATTCATTCCAAATATCATTTCACCATTTGCAGTAGATACATCATAAGGCTCTAAAATAAGCTCTATTTTAACATCATGTTCTTCACAATAGTTTAAAAGCCAAAAGCCATCATAGTTATTTCTTGTTAGCCTATCCACTTTAATAGCTATTATTTTCTCAATTTTGTGTGATTTAATATCTTTTAAAAGCCTTTGCATTTCTGGTCGCATTAAGTCTTTTCCAGAATGTCCTGCATCATTATACACATCTACAATATCGTAATTGTTCTTTTCACAATATTCTTTTATCATTCGTAACTGTGAATCAATAGAATAGCCATTATCTCTCTGTTCATCTGTTGATACTCTTACATAAATTCCACATCTCACAAAATATTACCTCCTACTATATCCGTGAATTTTTTAGGGTTTTGTATGGTAAATTTGTAAAAAACTTTTAAAAATTTTTACCCTCTCATATGTTTGCTCAGAAAAGTGCGTTTTCGCCCCCCTATTTTTGAAATTTTTTTAAAAAAATTTAATTCTTTCATATGTTTCCTAATTAAAACGCACTTTTGCAAGCTAAGTTTTTAATTTCATGAGAATTTGTTTAAGTTCTTTTAAGTTATACTTTTGGTTATGTTCTTTAACATAAAAGTTCTTATTTGCAATTTCATTTACTTTATATTCAAAGATAGTAAGAGTAGATGGATATGTAATTAAATATTCATTTGGTTCAATAAATTGCAAATTAGTAGCCTTTAAATGCTTAATTTTACCATTTTCAACTATATACTCATAGTCTTTTATTATTTCTAATATTTCAGCATTTGGCTCTAATTCTTGTAATATTTCAAATTCAAGCATAAAAAATATTCTCCTTTCCAGAAAGAGAACATTTTTTAGTTATATATATAAAAAACAACCTACAAACTTTATAGTTCGCAAGTTGCTATAATTTGGTGCGGATGAAGGGACTCGAACCCCCACGTCGTTGACACTGGTTCCTAAGAACTGTGTTAGATATGTTGGCTATTAATAGTTATTGTTTTTTAGCCTTATATAAAATTATTGAAATTGTTCTAACTCTAGGTAGTTTAAAAATTAATCCTTACTCTATTCTAGCTTTTGATATTTTTTGTGTTTTTATAAAAAATATTAAAGTGTTAGAAAATTAAACAAAAATTGTTAGAAAATATTAAATATGAAAGTATAACATTTACTATCTATAGTTAATAAAAAATAAATTATTTACAATATTCGACACATGTTGTAAATAATATGTGTTATAATAATGAGTAAAAAACGAATGGAGGCATATTTTGGATTTAAACTTATTTGAAAATCTTAAAAAGGATATAGAAACTAATGTTACTGTCAAAAATTTTATAAATGAACTAACTAATTTTTTAAATAATATAAACTCAGCTAAAACACAAGATAATCTTACTAATAATGAATACTCATTAGAAAAAGAACAAAAAATGCAAGAATACCGAAAAGAAGGTCATCTATATTTAGTAACTGAAGACAGAAATAATGAGATTTATTTATGGGATTTTACAGAAAAATCAAAAAATGAATTTAAAGAAACAATATTATCAGATGATTTATTAAAAGTTGCTAAAGAAGGTGCTATGCTGCAATATAAAAATGGAACATATGAACTCTATTCTCCCTATGGATTTGATATGGTATCTAAAGAAGAAAAATAGTATCATTATACTTTTATGTTTTTAAAAATTATGCTATACTGCATATAGTAAAAAAATTGAGGTAATATATATGAACCAAAAAAATAGTAATAATAATTTAAAACAAATATTAATTTTAATTATTTTTGTTATTATAATAGCTGTTATTGGATATTTTAGTAACAATACAAATTATACTAATAATATTGCAAACAGAAATATAATTTCAGTTGATATGGAGAATATTCCTGAATACTCAGGAAATCCATATGTAATAATAGATAACAATAAACCTTCCTTTACAGAAAATGATTATACTACTAATGCATTTGAAACATATAGCGATTTGGATAAAAGAAAAAGATGTGGTGTTGCATATGCTAATATCTGTAAAGAAATTATGCCAGATAAAGATGAAGAAAGAGAAGCCCTTTCTTCTATCATACCATCTGGATGGCAACAAACAACATATGAAGGTATCGTTGAAGGGAATTACTTATATAATCGTTGTCATTTAATAGGTCACCAATTAGCTGGTGAAAATGCAAATAAAAAAAATTTAATTACAGGAACTCGCTATATGAATACCGAAGGAATGTTGCCTTTTGAAAATAATATTGCTAATCATATAGATAAAAATAAGAATAATCATGTTTTATATAGAGTTACTCCAATTTTTCAAGGAGACAATCTCGTTGCAAGTGGCGTTCATATGGAAGCTTATTCTATCGAAGATAATGGAAAAGATATTTGCTTTAATGTATATGTTTATAATGTTCAACCAGGAATTATAATTGACTATGCTACAGGAAAAAGTAAACTAGCAAAATAACAATTAAGAAAATTTTAAGATATTATTAATTTATAGTATCTTTTATTTTTGTATATTTTTATAAAAATCGCATAAAATAATATCAAATTTGAGATTTTTTCTCATTTTTATTGACTTTTTTAATAAAAATTCATATAATACTAATATAGGAGATGAGAATAATGTTAATAAAATTTAATTTTAAGAACTTTAAATCTTTTAAAAATGAAAACTGTTTGGATATGGAAGCAGCTTCTATTAAAGAACACGAATATAACACAATTGATATTAAAGATAAAAAATACTTAAAAGTTGCAGCTATTTATGGTGCAAATGCAAGTGGAAAAACAAATGTATTAGAATCATTTGAATTTATGAAAGAAAAATTGATGATTAATGATGATACAAACATGAATTCAAATGAAGTAGATAATTATTATAACTTTTCTTTTGATGAAAAATCAAAAAATGAACCTATTGCATTAGAAGTAACATTTTTGGCTAAAAATAAAAAAATATATCAATATGGTTTTGAAATTAAAAATAAAAATATAGTTTCAGAGTGGTTGTATGTAAAAAAAATAAATAAAGTAACTCCTATCTTTGATAGAGATGAAAATAAAGTTAAGTTTAATAAATCATACAAAGCAAAGATAAATAAATTTGATGTCGATTCTAGTTCTTTATTTTTAAGCTTATACCGAAAAATAGAAAAAGACAATGAAGATTTTAAAAGTGTATATGATTGGTTTTTAAATAGCTATTATTTAGATTTAGGAAACCCTAAATTTGAAAATAAAATAAATCGCTTAATATCTTCAAAAATTATTGATGATAAAGAATATAGAAAAAGATTAGTTGAATTTATAAAAGTATTTGATTTAGGTATTGACGATATTGATGTAAAAATTAAAGATGTTAGAACTCTAGACAATAATACACATTCACAAGTCGAATTAAAAGCAGTTCATAAAAATGAAAATGGCGAAAAAATATTATTACCTTTCTATTTAGAATCAAAGGGAACCTTAAAAATGTTTTACCTATATAATTTTATCATGAATGCTTTAGAAGATGGAAGTTGTCTATTTATTGATGAATTAGATGCTAAGTTACACCCTCTTTTAACAAGATATATTATCAACTTATTTCATGATAAAGAAAAAAATACTGGTAATGGTCAGTTAATCTATTCTACTCATGATATAACAAATTTAAATAAGGAAACTTTTAGAAGAGATGAAATTTGGTTTACTGAAAAAGATATATATGGTATTTCTGAGTTATTTTCATTGTCCGATTATAAAATTGATAATACTAAGGTTAGAAATGATGCTACTTACAATAAAGACTATTTAACTGGAAGATATGGTGCTATTCCAGTATTTGAAGAATTTAATATAAATACTTATGAGAAATAATAATAAAAGCAGAAATAAGGTAGCTACAAAAAAATTAGCACCACCAAACTACCTTATAATCTGTGAAGGCAAAGAAACAGAGCCAAACTATTTTAATGGATTAAAACAAAATATAAATGAAAAATTTGGAGATAGAATTAGCGTAGTACCTGCCATTAAGGTAAAAGGTACTGGATTAAATACTTGAAAGCTTAGTAAAGTATACTAAGCAATACATAAATAAATCTCCTAAAGTATATGGACAAGTTTGGGTTGTATTTGATAAAGATAATTATACAGATGAGCAATTCAATAATGCTATTAGATTAAATGAATATAATTCAGCTTGGTCTAATCCTAATTTTGAAGTATGGCTATTATCACACTTCAAAAAACTTAGCACTCCCCTGTCTAAAAACGATTCATTAAAGAATCTAAAGAAAGAATTTCAGAATGCTAATTTAGGTAATTATTCTAAAAATGATAAAGAAATCTTTGAGAAAGTAACGAATGATAATAGATTGGAAACTGCGATTAGTAACTGTAAGGAAATATATGAACAATTTAAAAATATTTCTACTGAAGCAAGTAAAAATCCTTGTACTACAGTTTTTATGTTGGTGGAAGATTTGAGCGAATATTTAAAATCGTTTTAAAGAAAGGATTAGTAGAATGACTAAAATTGGAAATTTATTATTAAGAAAACAAGATAAATTATTATCTGATTTAAAGGAATGTGTTGACATAGATCACCCTACTGGAAAAGGGGATTCATCTGAAGAAAGTTGGAGAGAATTTTTAAGGAGTATTTTACCAGAAAAATATAAAATTACTAAAGGTTATGTTATTGATAGCAATGGTAATGAAAGTGAACAAATAGATATTATAATATATGATGCATTGTATTCACCATTAATAATGACAACAAAAGCAAATGAAATGTATATACCTTCTGAAGCAGTTTATGCAGTTGCTGAAGTAAAACAAACAATAAATAAATCTTATTTAGAATATACTCAAAAAAAAATTCAGTCTGTAAAAAACTTGTATCGCTCTTCAAGGGGAATGATATCTTCTGGCAAAAAGTTACCTCCTAGAACACCTACAAAAATTATAGGATTAATGTTAGCAACTAATATGAATATAGACACTTGTACTTTAAATAAACATTTGAAACAATATGATAACATTGATATTAGTTGTTCAATAAATAAGGGATCATTTTATGTTCTAAAAGATGACAATAATAAAATTATAGATATATAAAATACTTCTGGAAATGAATCTATACTAGGTTTGTTCTTTTATTTACAAAATGAACTTCATAAAATCGGCACTGTAGCAGCTATTGATATAAGAAAGTATGCGAATGCATTAGATTCATTCAATTTTAATACTGAGGAGGAATTTTAAATATGAGCAAAGAAAATGATTTTGAAACATTTTTAAATAATATTGAACCGTCAAAAACAACAAAAGAATATATTTCTAGTGTACAAAATACATTAAGAAACTATTTAGCGAATCACCAAAAATATAAAGATATTGTAAAAGAAACATTTTTAACTGGTTCTTATGCTAAGCACACATGTGTTAGACCTAGTTTATATGATGGAAAACCAGATGTAGATATTGCAGTCATTACTAAATACAAAAATACGGATAATTCTAAAGATGTTCTAAATGAATTATTTTATGTTTTAAAAGAAAAGTATGATAAAGTTACCAAACAAAGTAGGTCTATAGGAATTGAATTATCAGGAATAGAAATTGATGTAGTTCCAATGATTTATAAAGAAAATTCCGACTTATTACAAATAGGAAATAAAATAGATGGAACTTGGATTGATACAAATCCAAAAGGACACTTAAATTGGTGCACACAAGTCAATAAAGATAATAATAATAAATTTGTTAGAATCGTAAAAATGATGAAATGGTGGAGACAAAATAATTGTCCTACTACTCTTAAATACCCTAAAGGTATTACTTTAGAAAAAATTATAGCTGACAATTTAGTAAATTGCAACGACAAATATGAACAAATAGTGTATAATACTTTAATAAAGATAAAAAATGCATTCAAACCATATATTGACATTAATATAAAACCTTCTGTTTATGATCCAGGAATATCTACTAATAATTTATCAGATGGATATAAATTTGAAGAATATAAGTCCTTTTATAACAAAATATGTAGACATATTAATCTTTTAGAAAGTACTAATTTTTCAAATGATAGTTGGAGAGAAATTTTAGGAACAGAATTTCCTAAAGATACATCTTCAGCAAGAAATCTTATTGAGTCAATTTATAACAATGCATTAAGTATATTTAATGTCTCCCATAAAAAAGAACCTTGTTGGGATTACACTTACCCATTAAATACTTTAGATGTAAAAGTAAAATGTTTAGATGAATATAATAATGTCATTGACTATAATCCTGATGGAAATAATTATTTACAAAAAAATATAAGTGTTAATTTTGAAGTAATTGGTGCAAATGTTTTTTCTAATTCTTCAAAAGTTTACTGGCAAGTAGTTAATACTCGGAGAAGAAGCACGAAATGCAAATTGTCTTAGAGGAGGTTTTGAAACTTCTAACCTTTCGCATTTTGGCAGACATGAATCAACTTCTTACACAGGAACGCATTGGGTTCAAGCTTTCCTTGTTAAAGATAATAAATGTATCGGAAAAAGCAAAGAGATTTTAGTAAAAATACTTTAATACATATATTCAGATAGAATTTTTAATTTTCTATCTGTTATTTTTTACGAAAGAAGGTGAAATTATGCAAGAAAACAATTTAAAAGGTCTATGGATACCTTATGAAATCCTAACAAATGAACATTTAAGCGATAAAGAAAAATATATCTATTCCCTAATTTTATTTTTTAGTAAAAACGAAAGATTTTTTTAGATATTTTTTTGCTATGGTCACTCATAACTAGAATATTGATATTTCAATACTTACAACCTTATTGATTTCAAGTTTATTTGTCTAGAGTAGAGGTGTCATATACGTAGTCATATGGTACCTCTATAAAGGTACAGTTTATTGAACAGTTAAATGGATGATTCATAGATTTAGTTTTAGAAAGATTGGAGGTGTGATTAAGATGGAAAAAGGATTAGTTTTACAAGAAAGAGATGTCGAGTTATTAGAGTTTTTAGCAGAATACAAAACAATAACATTAGATAATGATAGAAACGTACCAACACAAGATTCCAGAAGATATTTAGGTCTTTTAACTTTCGACCAAAATTTCTACACTGTTTATTCTGTATATGGAGAAAAAGATAATAAATATATTACTTCTCTTTACTATGATTTAAAGAAAGAACGAGAATTTTATAATTCTATTATTTTTACTAATGATATCGAAAAAATATTGTACTATAAAAAACGGATTTGGTTTTAGCGATAAACACTTATACCTAATCCAATATAATGATTTTAATAAAAAAATAATTAGAAATTATGATAAAATTAGAAGTTGTATGATTAATGACTTATCTAAAAAACACGACATTGAGTACACTAATTTTAGGCACATGGATTTTTTGGTAGATAATGAACTTTACTTAAAAATCATGCTATTTTTAGACATTAATCAAATTGGCTATTTATCTAATTTTCTTAATGTTAATTCTAGTTATCGAGATAAGATGTATTTTATTTGTTTTCAAGAAAATGAAAAATATTTGACAGATTTAATTAAAGATTGCCATACTATTATTATTGATAAATCTACTATTGAGAAATATTTAGAAAATGATTATATTGAGTTTAATGGTGTAAAATTTGATTGTCCTACAGAATAATTCTCTACAAACTAAAAATATATACTCTTAATAAATATCCACCAGTATAACTGGTGGATTTTCATATGCGCCTATAAGGCTCTATTACTAGCCACCACTTAAGTGGTTCAGTTTGACAGCTTTTAGCCACTTTCGCTTGCGGTTTTGTTACTTACTACCCTTTAAAAGGGTCTTTATATTCTTTTATTGTTACTTGATCTGACATCATATCTTCTTTTAATTGATTTTCTATATAATTGTATACAGCTGACTTGTTATTTCCTACTGTACTTACATAATATCCTCTACACCAAAATACTCTATTTCCATATTTATATTTTAAATTTGCATGTCTCTCAAAAATTATTAATGTACTTTTTCCTTTTAAATATCCCATAAATGATGATACACTTAATAAAGGCAATATAGTATTGCCTTTAAGTGCCCAATTTTGTTGTAAAATAATATAAAATTTATTAGGAGTTTTGTATTATGAGTGGTAGTAGAAAATTAAATAACAAATCCAATGTAATCGCTGAAAATTTTAAGAAGTTTCGACAAGAAAGCGGTTATTCACAACGTACTTTATGTGAAAAATTAGAACTAATGGGATTACAATTATATAAAGCTGATATCTATTCCATTGAACACAATAAACGTTCTGTAAAAGATTTTGAACTATTAGCTTTTTCTATTGTCTTTCATAAACCTGTTGCAGACTTCTTTAAAAATGTAACAGATTTTGAAGAATAAATTATATTATTTTTGTACTTAATTAAAGTTTATAAATGATTGATATGCCTATAATGTCTTTAATTAAGTACATTTAATTTTAATTCCATCTATTAAACCTATTTTATAAGCAAAATGTATATCAAAATCACATAATTCATAAATTAATCCTTTTATCTCATCTAATTCATTTTTTTGATTTTTGTTCAACTTTTTTCTCAGATTATCATACTGTGTTTTCAATTTTTTTTATGTTGTTTTATATTCTCTACTAGTAGAATATATTTCCTTACAACTTTCTATTTTTTTATCTATAGTTTCATGATATAGACTTAAAGATAAGAAATCCTTAGAAGCTCTCATTTGATTGATATATTCGAGATAAATTTTCTTTCTATTTTTTATATCTTCTTTTACCTCTCCTATTTTTTCGTATTTATCTAATACATCCATTACATCAATAAACTGAGCCATCATAAATATTTCTATTTCTTTTTCTGGCTGACTTATCGCACCTTTCATTTTTTCTCACCTCCTCTTTTAAAATTTTATCACTTTTTTATTATTTCGACAAGACTTTCTTGTCGTTTTGTGTTATAATCTTTATATAAAATTTCAAAATCCTTATCTAGATTGGATTTTTTGGGAGGTAATTGATTTGAGCAAATTATATAACACTTATCTTGCCTTAAAAAAGCAAGATTCACAAACTATCTATTTATTTAAAAGTGGCATTTTCTTTCTTGCCCTTGATAAAGATGCTTATACTTTATCAAATATTTTTCATTTTAAATTAGGTAACCTGACTGATACAGTCGTAAAGTGTGGCTTTCCTTGTTCTAGTTTTACTAAATATTCTAATTTATTTAAAGTACATCATTTGCCTATTAAAATCATTGAACTAGAAAACAATACCACCTATTGTTTTAATGAATATAAACAAAATCAATCGATTATAGAATTATTAGAATCTATTAGTTCGGTAGATATTAATCATTTGTCTATAACAGAGGCTTATCAATGGATAGAAGATGTAAAAAATAAAGTTAGCGATATTCGTAATTTAACTTAAAATTTTAGATATTGGAGGTAGTATGAAACGAAAAGGAAATTTATATCAAGAAATATACAAATTTGAAAATATAGTCGGCGCTTTTAACGAAGTATGTAAGAATACAAAAAATAAGAAAAAAGTGGCTAGATTTAAAGAATACAAATGCATTTATATTGCAAGAATTTATAATATTCTAAAAAATAAAACCTATCAACCTGGACCTTACAACGTATTTACTATTTATGAGCCAAAAGAAAGAAGAATTGTGAGCCAAAGTATGCAAGATAAAGTAATTAATCATTTAGTGGCTAGGCACATTCTCTACCCTGCTATTTTACCTTGTCTTTTAGATGTTAATGTTGCTAGTAGAAAAGGACTAGGTACAAGCGAAGGAATTAGACTCGCCATGAATTTTCACAGAATTTGTAAGGTAAAATATAAAACCTATTATATTTTAAAATGTGATATTAGCAAATTTTTTGCAAATATCAATCATGATATTTTAAAGGAAAAATTAGAAAGAAGAATCAAGGACAAAGATGCTCTAAAAATTGTTTTTGATATTATTGATAGTGAAGAAAATGGATTAAGTATTGGTGCTATGACAAGTCAAGTGCTAGCTATTTTTTATCTAAATGATATGGATCATTTTATTAAAGAAACATTGAAAATCAAGTATTACGTTAGATATCAAGATGATTTTCTTTTATTTCATGAATCTAAAAACTATTTAAAAGAATGTTTAGTAAGTATTAGGGAATTTCTAAAAAAAGAAAATTTATCTTTGAATAGTAAAACTCGAATCTATAAATCTACTAATAATTACTCTTTTTTAGGTAGAAATTCAAAAAATAAATATCTACGTTATCGTAATGTAAAAAGAAAATTAAAAGCACGAATTTATCTTTATAAAACTGAAAAAATATCATTAAATAGTTTGGTTTCTAGCCTTATTTGTTATAAAAAATTACTCAAAAAAAACAACTTTTTTTGACATAAAAAGCAAAATAGCACAAATATCTTGTGCTATAAAATAGTTCTAAAATCAACTCCCTTTTGGTTTTCATACCTACTAACAAATTAATTTATCTATTTTTGTTTTATAGTTATAAATTCATAACTAAAGGAAATGGTTTGTTTCTCTAACACTTCTCATATTCTACCAATAGTAAATATATCCACAGTTTTTTAGAGAATCTATGGGGCGAACCGCATTAGAGTTGTTGTCGACGTTGTTGTTGTTGAAATAGCCGTTGTCACCGTTCACGTTCAACTCGTTGTTGCTGTTGTTGTTGTTAGGCGAAGCAAGCCACCGTTCAACCATGCCCTAATTTTCATGTATATCTATTGAATTTAGCCAACCACAAGTATATTTAGTAATATCGTCCATTTTTATTCCAAACTTATAATATTGCTTTTGGTTAATTATTTGTTTATCATAAGATAAATTAAGTAAAAAATCTATAACTTTTATTTTTGTAAGTATTAAAATTATTAATTCTTTCTTTTTTTCTTTGTTTATACTGCTATTAGCTTGATAGCATAGTTCTAAGATATCATATAGGTTCATTCTAATTCTATTTTTTAATTCTATTTCTTTTTTAGGAAAATTTTCCATTTTTGAATCTACTAATAAGATAAATTCTCTTATAAAATTTATAACTTTAAACTTTTCTTCCTTCATTTAAGATTTCCTCTATTCTTACCAGCTTTTCTTTAAAATTAGGTAAATCCATTTGTTTCATTAATTTTTCACTAATTTCTCTTACTTGTCTTTGTTTTTTCACATATACATATGACTTTTCATATATTGTATAATATTGGTTTAAATTTCTATTTTCAAATTTATCATCTACATCATAATTGTTTCTGACATCTATTACTAAATAATCTATTTTATGTTCTTCTAATTTTGATAACACTCTTGGTATTGCCTTTTTGCTAAACCCAATTTTAGAAATATTGTCTTTTCCTTTTGGTTTTATTTGATAATTAAATAAATATGAAAGTATGTATGAGTCTTTTCCATATGACTCACAAAATGCACCAACTTTAAAAATTAATAATGTTTTTGGGTGTATTTCTTTTATATTTCTTACCATATTTATTAAACTCATATTCTTCTCCTAATCTACATTTGTGCGAGCACTGGCAGACCAAAAGCCTGCCCGTGCTGTTCTTCTTTATCAAACTAGATTCGTTTGTTCTATATTATTTATTTTCTAACGTATATTTGCTATTGAATACAGATGTTGGAATACAAACTATGGGGCGAACCGCATGAGAGCCGTAGTCGACGTTGCCGTAGTTGAAACAGCCGCGGCCACCGTTCACGTTCAACTCGCCGCGGCTGTTGTTGCTGCCAGGCGAAGCAAGCCACCAATAAGATGATGTACTTTTATTGTAGATTCCATAATTATCATCAACTGATAACCAATTACTTCCTGTATTTTCTGTATAACCATATGTTCCTAAACCTAATGTAATGATACTTGATTTATTGTTCCTGTTATTATAAGATGCTGCAAATAATTCTGCTGTTGGACTTCCAATCGCAAATACGGCATCCATATTTTTATAACTACTCCACATTCCTAAATCTGATATATCAGTTAACCATGCCGTTGTTTTAATATTAGATTTTTCATTGGTTGATGTAAATAATGAATTTATCATTGAATTTAATTTTTGTCCTACTGTACTTACATCTGCTCCTGTTTTGTATTTTAGTTCTTCTCCATTTTTCATTGTTGTATAATAATCACTTGGCTTATAACTTCCAACACATTCATCTGTTATTAAATATGTATAATTACTATCTTGATAAAATAATCTCCATACATTTGTACTCATTTCTGACGCTTGTACCGTATATTCTGGTACCTTCCATCCATATTTGTCTGTATTTTGAGCATCCGATTCATTGGTTCCTAGTGTAAATGTGTTTTCGTCAAATTCAGGAGTTGCTGGAATCTCTCCTCCAAATGTTCCATTCCATATATCGGATATTTTGATAGCATGACTTCCATATTCTGTTTTTGACGTTAATGTTAATGTTGTCAAGTCTTCTGGTAATGCTTCTGCTGTTGGGATATCATCAAAATAATCATTTAATATTTTTACAAATTGTGTTTTTGTAATATCTCCACTTTTATTTTCTGCTTGTGTTCCTAAGATATCAACTCGTGCTCTTTCTATGGTATCTGCTATTTCTGTTTGTTCCTTTGCTGTATTTGCCTTCGTTAACACTCCATTTTCTCCCGTTAGTGTCGCGATACTGATTCCCGCTAAAATCAATAACACAATAATTGTTATAACAAGTGCTATCAGTGTGATTCCTCTATTTTCTTTTTGGTTTGTTAAAATTTGTTTCTTCATCTTATGTAATCCTCCTATTAATATTTTCTCTTATTTTTTATAACATAACTATTACTATTTTTTCAATACTTTTTGGAAATTATTCATCGTTTTTCTATGATTTTTCGTGTATGTGTATTCCTCATACACAGTATAGCATAAAAATTATTATAAAATCAATAAAAATTGAAAATTTTTTTACTTTTATTTTTTATCTGCATATTTTTGTTGATTTTTGGAGGTTTTTAGCATGAAAAAATTTAATAATTGTCGTAATGTAATCGGTGATTTAATTAAAAAACATAGAGAAGAAAAACATTATACAAAAACGGAAGTATCTCACAAATTAGAATTACTTGGTATTGAACTGGATCGTTTTGAACTTTATAAAATTGAAACCGCTAAGACAAGTGTCAAGGATTTTGAATTAATTGGTTTATGCATTGTTTTAGATATTGATTTTGAAGATTTAAAAAAATTAGTAGAAAACTATTCGTAAAAACGCACAAAACTTTTGTATTTGTGCATTTTTAGTATCTTCTATTTTATTGCTTATTAATCCATTTTATAAATTCTTCTTTTGTAATCTCTTTTAATTTATAAGCATTTTTCTTATCTTTTCCCTGATGTTTAAATCTATTATACTCAATCTCAAAACTTCCACCTTTTGACTTAGCTAATGCTTGTTTTTTCTTATACACTTTTCGATACAAATTATAAGCTTCATCTTTTTCTAGATTTTTAGTAAATACTTTACTTGCTCCAATCTCTCTACAAGTTTTTTTATCTGCAAATATATTATCACAATAGATTACTGCTGAATTAGTTGTTAAAAAATATTTACCACAGTTCTTACACTTTTTAAGATATGTTTTTTCTTGTAAGATAAAATATAGTTCCAAAAATAATAGGTTATAAAAATTATCTATCTCATAAATTTCTTGAACGCCATATCTGTTATTTTCTTTATTCTTTAAAATTTGTATTATCTCTTTTTCTGTCATTTTAGAGGTATCTTTATTTAGTTTTATGATTTTATTAAATTTATTATATGTTAAAATTGGATATTCTTCTATACTATTTGTATGGATACAGATATACAATTTTTCTAAAGGTGTTAGATTTTCCAATTCCTTTTTCTCATTAAATAAACAGTATTCCAAAATATCAATTATTTGCCTTTTATAGCTTTCAAATTCTTTTTGGTACTTACTATATAGTTTATCTATTTTATTGTTTAATTTTTTGTTCTCATTCGGATTTAAAGCTAATAATTCTTTTCTTTCTTTTTCTGTTAATAATGTTTGAAATCCATAAAATCTAAAAATGAAATAAGACATTTCTTTTAAGTCTTGTTGTATAAAATCTAAAACTATACTTCCTATTTTATTAGGCTGTTCATATACTTTTGTAGTATATTGATAATCTCCTTCCTCATTCATTTCAAAATCTAACATAGGTACTTTTATTTGTTCTTCTTTAAGATGTTCATTTATATACATTTCTATCTTATTTTTCTGTTCCATATACCCCCCTTAAAAAACTTTTTATATTTTTTAGTAAAAGTTATTGACATTATAGACAATAATATGATATAAATTAAATTGTCAATAGACAATATTACTGTTTTTTGTTTATTGTCAATATTAGTATACATTATATAAATGCTTTTTTCAAGTCTTTATATAAAGTTTTCCATATTTAAAAAATGTTAGCAAATTTTTGCATTATAACTTTATGAGCTGATGGTTATTGAAAAAGATGGATTTAGAACGAAATGAATTAATCTATAATTTGTATTTTAAAGATAAATTAACTATATCAGAAATTAGTAAAAAAGTAGATTTATCTATTAGTCAGATTAGTAGAGTTTTGTCTAAATCTACTCTATATCAACAGGAAAAGGCTAACAGAAAAGAAGAAAATCATAAAAAACACAATGAACAAGCAAAAGAAATTATGAGGAAAAAAAGAAATAAAAAACGAATGGAAGAAAAAGCAATTATGGATAAATTACAAGGGCAGTTGAACAAGAATTGTTTGAATACAATTTTATTAATAATTTAAAACCTATTAAATCAGACCAATATATAGGCAATTTTTATAAACACGACGAATTATTACATCTGTTTGAAGTTGTAAAAGATACAACTATTAGACTTGAAGTAATACTTGCATCAGTTTATGGGTTGAGACGTGAGGAAGTTTTAGGTTTGAAATGGGATGCAATTGATTTTAAAAGAAAAACAATTACTATAAGACATACTGTTCAAAGATTTAAAATAAATGGTAAAACACAATTTGTTTTTAAAGATAAAACAAAATCGCAGTCATCTTATAGAACTTTACCATTATTTAATTTTATAGAAGATTTATTACTAGAATATAAAGAAATTTACGCAGAATATAAAAAGATATTTGGTAATACCTATAACAACAAATATAAAGATTATGTATGTTTAATGCCTAATGGCGAACTTATGAAACCCGGCTATTTAAGTCATACCTTTTCAAAAATACTAGAAGATAATGAATTAAAACGAATACGTTTACACGATTTAAGACACTCTTGTGCAACATTACTAATTCAAAACAAAGTACCAGTTAAAGACATACAAATTTGGCTAGGACATTCTAATATTCAAACTACTATGATTTATACTCATTTAGATGAAACAAATAAAGAAATATCAGCACAAGTGTTAATGGCTAAATTTCAATTTATTTTGACTAATTATAATGAGAATGACATTTATGAGATGAAAGAAAATACTTTGAATAATATCTATGAACAAGACATAGAAAAAGTTGTTGTAACCCTTCAAAATTAACAACAACTATTTAAAAAGTGTTAGAAAATTTGATAAATTTTGTTAGAAAAATATTCAAATTTTCTACATATTCATTTTTCTATAAAGTCTGAAAACCTTATTTGGTGCGGATGAAGGGACTCGAACCCCCACGTCGTTGACACTGGTTCCTAAGACCAGCGCGTCTACCAGTTCCGCCACATCCGCATATTTACTTAACAATAGATATAATAGCACATTAGAGCTTCTATTGTCAAGTAAATTTTTGATTTTTTTATCTTTTAGTCACCATTTTAGTCACCATTAATTAGAATTTATTAACATTTCAAATTATAGTTTGCTAACCATTTGCTAACCAAACTAACTTCTTAATAATTTTTCAAACATGTGCTAACTATTGCTTTAAACATCATGCAAAATACACAACTAATCCACCAATAATAGTAACAAAAAATCCTAATATTTTCAATCCGTTCAGCACCATCATTTTGATCTCCAAATCCAAAGAACCTTTTAGTTATAATTCGTGCATCATAAATTAAAACAACTCCTAATAATACTAATAATACTCCAACTAATTTAATTATTACTTGCATCATTTTATCAACATCCTTTTTTCATTTTCATCATACTATTTTATTAGACAAAAGTCAATAAAGAAAAAACAAATACACGTTATCATAGTAACAACATCGTCATATCAAAACATTACAATAACTAAATCTCAATTCTTTTCAAAAACTTATCTTTCACTAAATCTCTTAACAATACATTTTTTTCTTTTTCTAATTTCGGGTCATCTTGTAATATTTTCATTACAATACCTTGAACCATTTTTAAAATAGGCATATCCTCAAATAAATTAGCAATTTTAAACTCAGGTAACCCATGTTGCATTGTACCAAAGAAATCTCCTGAACCTCTTAGTTCTAAATCTTTCTCCGATATAATAAATCCATCATTTGTGCTACACATTACCTTCATTCTTTCTTTTACAGTTTCACCTTTTCCTTCATATTTTAATATACAATAAGATTGGTAATCACCTCTGCCAACTCTGCCTCGTAATTGATGTAATTGTGCTAGACCAAATCTTTCAGCATTTTCAATTACCATAATGTTGCTATTAGGAACATCTACTCCAACTTCGATTACTGTAGTAGATATTAAAATATCAATTTCTCCTAACTTAAATTTTTCCATAATTTCATCTTTTTGTTTTGGTCTCATTTTGCCATGAATATACTCAACCCTATATTGTGGAAATATTCTTTTTTGATATATTTCATAAAGTTCTTCAACAGATTTTAAATCCATTTCTTCATTTTCTTCTACTAATGGACAAACAATATACGCCTGACGACCTTGTTTTATTTGTTGTTCTATAAAACCATTTACTCTCTCCGTCATTTTTTTGTTAACAGCAAAAGTTTCTATCTTTTTTCGATTAGGTGGTAATTCATCAATAATAGAAATATCTAAATCTCCATATAAAATTAATGCTAAAGTTCTTGGTATTGGTGTAGCTGTCATTACTAACACATCTGGATTCTTCCCTTTTTCAGCTATTTTCGTTCTTTGCTTTACTCCAAATCTATGTTGCTCATCTGTTACAACTAATCCTAAATTTTTAAATACTACATTTTCTTCTATAATAGCATGAGTTCCAATTAAAATATCAATATCTCCATTTGCTAATCTTTCTAGCAATTGCTCTTTTTTCTTCTTCGAAATTCCAGAAACTAGCAATTCACATTTAATATCTAGTTCTCTTAAAATATTTTGAAAATTCTCTAGATGTTGTGTTGCTAAAATTGCTGTAGGTGCCATAATAGTAGCTTGATAACCACATTTAACAGCTTTATAAGCTGAACACATTGCAATTACTGTTTTTCCAGATCCTACATCTCCTTGTAATAATCGATTCATTGGAGTTTTTGCTTCCATATTATTATCAATCTCTTCTAATACTCTAAGTTGTGCCTTTGTTAATTGAAATGGTAATTTATTTATGACATCTGACATTTTTACGTTTTTATCAAATGCAATTCCATTTTCATCATTTTGATAATTATTTTTTAATTCTAATAAAGCTAATTGTGTAGATAATAACTCCTCAAAAACTAATCTTTTCCTTGCTTTTTCAAAATCTTTTAATTCTTTAGGAAAATGTATCTTCTTTGTTGACTCATTAATTCCATCTAACTTGTACTCTTCTAACAAATATTCTGGTAAAGTCTCTTTTAATTGATTTTCTACTTCTGCTAAACCTGCTTCTACAATCCTTCTTAATACATTTTGTGATAACTGGTATGTTAATGGATAAAGAGGAATGATTTTTCCTGTGTTAAAACTCTTTTCACCTTCATCAAATACTGGTGATGTCATTGTTATTTTTCCATAGCTATTTGTTATTTTTCCAAAAAATTTATACTTTTTCCCTATATCAAATTTATTTTTCAAATAACTTTGGTTAAACCATGTAATTGTACAACTTCCTGTTTCATCTCTAACAATCAATTTTTGCATAGTTTTTCCTTTTAAACGAACGTCAGAAACTTTTCCACAAGCAATTCCTTCAATTAAAGCTTCATCACCATTTACACATTCTGAAATAAATTGCGGCTTGCTTCTATCTTGATAGGTTCTTGGATAATATGTAATTAAATCTTTTAAAGTAAATATTCCTAATCTATTCAATAATTGAACTCGGTTAGGTCCTACTCCTTTAACATATTTTACATCTTTGTTTAAATCCATTTTTCCTCCTTGTTTCACTTCATAACAGCTAAGGTCCATCCCTATCTCTTTTAGATTTTTAGCAATTTAAAATCTAATCTGTCTGCACTTACTAATTTAAAGTCAATTCCATAATGTTCTCCTTCTACAGCTTCTTTGATTGATGTGCTATGTAAGTGACCATAATAACACTTTTTTACATCATATCTTTTCATTATTTTTATAAATTCACTCATCTCATTGTTTACAATGTTACTGTTTATAATAGGTGGATAATGCAAAAATACAATAATTTCTTTTTCTTGATGTTTGTTTAGTTTTTTAGCTTCTTCTAAAGATATTTCTAATCTTATAATTTCTCTTTTTAATAACTTTTTATCTTCCTCTTCTTCGTTTTGTCCCCATCCACGTGTACCTGTAATAATATAATTTTCAAATTCATATGCTGTATTGTGAATAAAATCTATTGTTTTGAAATTGTTTTCTTGTAAAAATTCTCTCATACTTTTTAAAGTTGTCCACCAATAGTCATGGTTTCCTTTTAGTAACAATTTTTTTCCTGGTAAATCATTTAAATAAGAAAAGTCTTCATAGGTGTCTTTTAAATAAGTAGACCATGAAAAGTCACCTGGTAATACTACTAGGTCTTCATCTTTTACTTTTTTTATCCAATCTTTTTTTATTTTTTCTTCATGTCCTTCCCAATTCTCTCCAAATATGCTCATTGGCTTGTCTTCATGAAAGGATAAGTGAAGGTCTCCTATTGCATAAATTGACATCTGTTCACTCCTTTTTTTATTTTTATTACAATTTTAAATTTGGAACTGCATTTAAGTCTAAAGTGTCTCTTTTTCCATTTATATAATTGTAGTACCCAGCAGATGCTATCATAGCTGCATTGTCAGTACATAATTTTAAATCTGGCATATATACTTTTATTTGTTTCTTTCTAAGTTCTAAAAATTCTTTTCTAATATATGAATTGCTAGATACTCCTCCTGCTAATACAACAGTTTTTATATTAGTTTTTTGTATTGCTTTTTCAACATTTTCTAATAATGTTTCTGTTACTGTTTTTTGGAAACTAGCACATAAATCAGCTTTGTTTATATCTGGTATTTTGTGATTTATATTAATAACCGCAGTCTTTATTCCACTAAAACTAAAATCTAATGTATCATCATTAAAATGAGTTTTTGGTAATTCTATATTAGGACTTCCTTGTTTTGCTAGATTGTCTACCTTAGGTCCTCCTGGATATCCTAAGCCTACTACTCTTGCTACTTTATCAAAAGCCTCTCCGTATTGCATCATCTCTAGTTTTTCCGAATCACTTTAAATTCTGTGTAGCTTTTTACTTCTATTATTTGTGTATTTCCTCCTGACATCATGATACATAAAAATGGTGGTTCTAATTCTGGATATGTTATATAGTTTGCTGCAATATGCCCTTGGATATGATTAACTCCTACTAATGGAATATTTTTCGCATATGATAGAGCTTTAGCATATGAAAGCCCTACTAATAAAGCACCTACTAATCCTGGTCCATAGGTTGGTGTAATTGCATCAATATTTTCAAATGTTACTTTTGCTTCTTCTAATGCTTTTTTAGTAACTCTTGAAATTGCTTCAATATGATTTCTTGATGCTATTTCTGGAACAACTCCCCCATATTTTTCATGGATTGGTATTTGTGTATCTATGATATTTGAAAGAACCTCTCTGCCATTTTTTACAATGGCTACAGAGGTTTCATCACAACTTGATTCAATTCCCATAGTTAATATGTCTTTTTTCATATTTGCTCCTTTTTACAGTGTTAAATTCCAAAAATCATTTTAGTAATAGCTATAATTCCTTCTGAAATCCATTGCATAGGCTTTAATATAATAAGTCTTGTCATTCTAGTAATTGCTATTACTAGAAAAATAATATAAAATATTTGCTCATTATTTCTATACCATTGTTTTACTTTATATGGCAAAAATGGCATAATAACTTTAGAGCCATCTAATGGTGGTAATGGTATTAGGTTAAAAACACCTAATGCGATGTTTACACCTATTGCAGAAACAATTATTTGTTGGATAACCCATCCTACATTCGTATATAAAAAACCATTTGCAAACTTTATAATTGCTCCATTTATAAGTGCTAGTACAAATGCTAATAATATGTTAGTTAAAGGTCCTGCTATTGATACAATGGCTTCTCCTGTTTCCATTGACATTTTTCTTGTATATCTAGACGGATTTACATTTACTGGTTTTCCCCATCCAAATCCTGCAAATAATAACATAAATGTTCCTACAGGGTCTAAATGGTCTAATGGATTTAAACTTAATCTTCCTTCACTTTTTGCTGTATTATCACCTAATTTGTAGGCTATAAATCCATGTGCAAATTCGTGAAATGTAATAGCTATTAACACTCCTGGTATACTAACTAATAATTGGAATAATAATCCTGGCGTTGCTAAGTACCCAGAAATATTTGATATTATCATAATAGCTACTATTATGTATATTATTCTTTTATCAAATGAAAAATTAAACATTTTATTCTCCTTTGTATCCCCTTTTTATACACATTTATGCTAGTGGTTTCATTGTTGGAAATAATAAAACATCCCTTATTGATGGACTATCTGTCAACAACATAATTAATCTGTCAATTCCAATGCCAAGTCCCCCTGTTGGAGGCATACCAATTTCTAGAGCTTGGATAAAATCTTCATCCATCATTCCTGCTTCTTCATCTCCCGCTTCTCTTGCTTCTACTTGCTTTTTAAATCTTTCATATTGGTCAATTGGGTCATTTAATTCAGAAAAGGCATTTCCATATTCACGTCCACCAATAAATACCTCGAATCTTTCTGTTAATCTAGAATCTTCTTTCTTTTTCTTAGCAAGTGGTGATATTTCAATTGGATAATCATAAATAAATGTTGGTTGTACTAATGTTTTTTCTACATATTCATCGAAGAATAAGCTGATAACATCTCCTCTTGTTTCTTTTGTTTTATCTGGTATTTCAATATTTCTTTCTTTTGCTAAAGCTACTGCTTCTTCATCTGTTTCTATAGTATTAAAGTCTACTCCACAAGCTTCTTTAATAGAATCAATCATAGTAATCCTTTTCCATCCTGGTGTTAAATCAATTTCTTGACCTTGGTAAGTTACTTTTGTTGTTCCTAATACTTTAATAGCACATTTTGAAAATAGTTCTTCAACCATATCCATCATATCATGGTAATCTGCATATGCTTCATATAATTCAATTGTTGTAAATTCTGGATTATGACGAATGTCCATTCCTTCGTTTCTAAAAATTCTTCCCATTTCATAAACTTTATCATAACCACCTACAATTAGTCTTTTTAAGTTTAATTCTGTTGCAATTCTTAAATACATATCAATGTTTAAGGCATTATGATGAGTAATAAATGGTTTTGCTGTTGCTCCTCCTGATATAGTATTTAACATTGGTGTATCAACTTCTAAATATCCTTTTTCATCTAAAATTTTTCTAATTTCTGTTATAATTTTACTTCTCATCTCAAAAGTTCTTTTAACTTCAGGATTCATAATTAAGTCAACATATCTTTGACGATAACGTAAGTCTACATCTTTTAATCCATGAAATTTTTCTGGTAATGGTCTTAATGATTTTGATAATAAAGTTACTTCTTTTGCATGAATTGATATTTCTTCTGTTCTTGTTTTAAATACAAACCCACTAATACCAATTATATCTCCAATATCCCATGTTTTAAATGCTTTGTAACTTTCTTCTCCTAAATCATTGATACTTACATAACTTTGGATTTTTTCGTCACTATCTTGAATAGTACAAAATGATGCTTTACCCATAATTCTTTTAGCTATAATTCTTCCAGCAACAGTTACATCTTTTTGTTCGAATTTTTCGTAATTTTCTTTGATTTCTCCGCTAGTATTAGTTCTATTAAATTTTGTTATTTCATATGGATTTTTTCCTTCTTGTTGTAGTTCAATTAATTTATCTCTTCTTATTTGCATTAAGTGGTTTATGTCTAATTCTTCTGTTTCGCTATTACTTTGATTGTTGTTTTCTTGCATTAAAATCTCTCCTCTTTTTTATTTTTTATATATTATATAGCAAAAATTGGTAAAAGTAAAGTTTTATTCCTTGAATGCGTGTCCTGTTCCTACAAAAGTTCCAATTTTATTTATCTCTTCCTCAGATTTTAAATTAATGTTTGCATATACATCATCTTTTCTTATATCTATTTCTTCTTTGAATAAATCTATATTAGCTACTTGCTCAGCAGTCAATTCTTTATCCCAAATTTTTAAACATGTCATCTTTCCTATCATCTGTCTATCATATCCCTCTACTAAGAAAGATGTTCCTATATTAAATCCTTCATAAGGTCGATATTCCCAATTAAGTCTATATTTTTCTTCTCCATTAATATATCTTTTTATTTCTTGTGAAGTAGCATTATAAGTTATTACAATATCTGTCCATTTATCATAATAATTAGTATAATCTAATCCATCTCCATCTGAAAATATAGGTGTATCTTCAACAAATTGTATATTAATTCCTTCATTTCCATAATGATTTCCCCATAATCCCATATACATTTTAGTTGCTTGCTGCTCACGATTAATATTAACTTTTGTTGCTATTGTAAAACCATCTTGCAGTAAATCATTTTGGTCTATATTATTTAATTCTATATGTGATGTTCCTGCAAAATCAATCCAATAAGCAGGTTCTGTAACATAAGAGTCTACTACTACATCATGTTTTAAAAGTGTAGTTTTTCCATCTTTATCAGTTATATTAATATCAAAACTATATTTACCATTTTCTGTAACTTCTAGTGGTAAAGCAGGTTCTGTTGTTATAGTATATTTACTTGTATCTCCTATATCGAAATTGATATATGTACTAGTTCCTTTTATTTGTGTATTAGCTGGTAACTTGCCATCACTATCTGTTGTTATTTTTACATCTTGATTTAAAGCTATAGTAATTTTTTCTTCTGATTTTATTCCTTCATTTTCTATTGATATATAATAAACACCTTTTTCATTTACTACAAAACTCATATCTTCTGTGGTATTTACATATGTTTTACTTTCATGACGATAATTCACTTGCCATTTATTAATATAACCATCATATTGAATATTTGAAATAGTTATTTTCCATTTATTTGTCCCTATGTTTTCTGTATTCACATCAAATGTTGGTTTTCCATCATTTGGTCCTTCATATTCTACGTTGTACAATCCATCTGGCAATTGACTTAACATATAATAAGTTTTACCTTCGTAATTTAAGCCATTATAGCTTACTATTGTTCTTTTTGAAAGATTAACAAAAAAGTCTTGCTCTACTCCTTCTATTTTTAAGTTATTTTTTATATAATCTTTGCTCCAATATCTGTAGTTTTCAAATTCATTTGCAGATTGAATGCCTGTTTCTTCATCTCTTGCTAACTCTTCAAATACTTTTTGTGCTTGTTTTTTTATTTCTCCTTCTTGAATTTGCTCTCCATATTCGCCATTAGCATCTTCTTGATATATACTATTTACTTGTGTTTGCATGATTTTTAGTTCTGTTGTAAATGATGTGAATTTTGATGATTTTATTACACTAACTCCACTATATGTTGCTATTGATGCTAGTATTGCTAACACAATTACTGTAATTACTAATGATATTAATGTTATTCCTTTTTTATTTTTCATTGGTTTCCCCCTAGTTTTATATTATCTAATATTTATGTATTTAGATTGATATTATTATGGGTTTATTATAACAGATAATATATTATTGATAAATAGTTTTTAAAAATTTTCTATAAAAATTTCTGTGATAAAATATATAGATATAACTTTTTCGTGGTATAGTTAGTAGATTTCTCTAAGGTTATATAAAAAGTGTTCTTATAAGATGTTAAATCCTATAAGAACACCCTGGCTGGCTGGGGTACTGTGATTCGAACACAGGAATGTCGGAGTCAGAGTCCGATGCCTTACCGCTTGGCGATACCCCAATATACTTATCAAAGTATATCTTACCACTTTATTTGATTTTTGTCGAGGTTTTAGAAAAAGATTTACAAATTTAATAATATTTCTTCACATTTTTTATAATCTGGTAAATAAGTTTCTAACATTTTAGAAAATGCTTTTGTATGATTTTTATGTTTTAAGTGGCAATATTGATGTAAAACAACATATTCTATTACCTTACGACTATATTTAATAACTTCTGGATGAATTGTTATTTTCTTGTTTTCGCATTTTCCTAATGTGTTTATTCTTTTTATTTCATATTCTTCTGGTGCAAATCCAAGCATAATTCTTGTTTTTTCCATAACTCTTTCGATTTCTACTTTTGCAATTTGTTCATACATTTTATCAATAGCTAAATCCAATATTTCTTTATTATCTATTTTTTTATAACGATTAGGAAGTGCTATTTTTATGGTCTTATTTTCTATATTTAGTTCGGTAATTTTTATGTTTTGATATACAATTTTCACCCTATAATCCACACCTAACACAGGGACTGGATGTCTTTCTAATGTTTTGTTTTCAGTAATTCTAACATTTGTCTTTCTTTTTACTAAATTCATTTTTATCACTCCTTATACCGAACTTCTATCAAAATTTCGTTCTTCGAAATGTTGTTCGTTTTTGTTGTCTCCATTTTATATTCTATTTTTATTTTTGTCAATACCTTTTTCAAAATTTTCTTATTTTTTATTTCTTTTTTTTTATTTTTATAATATAATCTCTATAGAATATAGATGTAAGTACATTTATATGAAAAAACTCTTTATTTAGGAGTGAATTATTATGAAAAAAATCTTATTTAAAGGCTGTGGAACAGCTATTAGTACACCTTTTGATGAAAATGGTGTAAACTTAAAGGAATTTGAAAACCTAGTAGAAAATCAAATTCAAAATAAAGTAGATGCAATTATTGTTTGTGGTACAACAGGCGAAGCTTCTACTATGACTGAGGAAGAAAAAATTGCAACAATTGCATGTGCTGTAAAAACATCTAACAGAAGAATTCCAATCATTGCAGGAACTCGGAGGAAATAATACAAAACATGTTATTGAGTACTCAAAAAAAGTTGAAAACTTAGGTGTTGATGGTCTTTTAATCGTTACTCCATATTACAACAAATGTACACAAAATGGATTAATCGAACATTACAAAGAAATTGCTAAAAATGTTTCTTTACCAATTATTCTTTACAGTGTATCTAGCAGAACAGGCGTAAATATTGAACCTAAAACTTGTTTAGAACTTTCTAAAATAGAAAATATTGTTGCTATTAAAGAAGCTAGTGGTAATTTATCTCAAGTAGCTGAAATTGCTCATTTATGTGGTGATAATCTAAATATTTATTCTGGTAATGATGACCAAGTTTTACCTATTTTATCACTTGGAGGAATTGGCGTTATTTCTGTTTTATCAAATGTTATGCCAGAATATACACATGATATGGTTCAAAACTTCTTTAATGGAAATGTCACTACGGCAAGCAAAATGCAACTAGATGCAATACCTTTAATAAAAGCTTTATTTAGTGAAGTAAATCCTATTCCTGTAAAAGCCGCTTTAAATGTTTTAGGTTTTAATTTTGGTGTTCCTCGCTTACCTCTAACAAAAATGACAGATGAAAAAGAAAAAATATTAAAAACAGAATTACTAAATTTGCAACAAAAATAGTATTTTCATTAATATTTTAAGTTAAAACTTTATACAATGTAATTCTTGTTTTGACTTAAAATATTAATATAATAAAGTAATTAATTAAAAAAGGTGGTAGAAAATATGATAGAAGTAATGGTAAATGGTTGCAATCGGAAAAATGGGACAAATTGTTTGTGATTTAGTTGAAAATGATGAAGATATGCTACTAAAAAGTGGTTTTGATAAAAATGTAACTGGAGAATTTGCTTTTCCTGTATTTAATAACACTGAAAATATTACAGAAAAGCCAGATGTTATTGTTGATTTCTCTGTTCCTGTTGCAAGCCTTAATATTTTAAAATATGCGGTTCAAAATCATGTTCCTGTTGTAATTGCTACAACTGGTTTTTCTGAAGATGAGGAAAAACAGATACGTGAATATAGCAAGCAAATTCCTATTTTCAAGTCTGCTAATATGTCTTATGATATTATGATTATGAAAAAATTAGTAAAATGGCTTGCTCCATTATTAAAAAATACAGATATTGAAATAACAGAAACACATCATAATAGAAAAATAGATAGCCCAAGTGGAACTGCTCGGAATGCTTGCAGATGCTATAAATGAATCTCTTGGCAATAACCTTCATTGTGAATATAATAGACATGATAAACATGAAAAAAGAGACAAAAATGAAATTGGTATGAATTCAATTCGTGGGCGGAAATATTGTAGGAGAACATACTGTTCAATTTTTTGGAGAATTTGAAACTCTTGAATTAAAACATACATCTTATTCTCGTAATGTATTTGCCGAAGGTGCCTTAAAGGCTGCTAAATTTTTAGTAAACATGCCTAATGGCTTTTATGATATGGAAGATATGTGTTCTATATAAAAAACCAATTTAAGAACTTATAAGCGGTAGTAACCGCGAAAAAAAAAGCTTGATTTGTATTATAATCAAGCTTTTTAAAAAATTATTCTGCTTCTTTTTCTTGTTTTTTATCTTCTTCAACTGGTTCTTCTTTTACATCTTCTACAGCTTCTTCTTTTACAGTATCTACTGTTTCTTGAACTGTAACTTCTTCTGTTTCAACAGCTGGTGCTTCTTCTGGAGCTTCCTCTGCTTTTACTTCTTCTACTGGAGCTTCTGTAACATTTTCTACAACTTCTGTTGTTTCTGCTACATTCTCTTCTACAGTTTCTTCAGCAACTACTGGTTCTTCTTCTAAATCTTCTTTAACAAGAATTTCTCTATCTTCAATTCTTGCACCTACTTGTTCTTTTGTCTTAGCAGCTTTACCAATTCTATCTCTTAAGTAGAATAATCTAGCTCTTCTTGCTTTACCAACTCTTACTAATTCTACTTTTTCAACTAATGGTGAATGTACTAAAAACGTCTTTTCAACTCCTACACCATAAGAAATCTTTCTTACTGTAAATGTTTGGTTAACTCCTCCACCTTGTACTTTAATAATAATTCCTTCAAATACTTGGATTCTTTCTTTATTTCCTTCTTTGATTCTTACGTGTACTTTAACAGTATTACCAACTTTTAATTCTGGTATTTTGTTTTTTAATTGTTCATGTTCAATAGATTTAATAATGTCCATTATCTAAATCTCCTCCTTCTTTCAATTCGCGAGCGGTGCTTTTTTATTTAGCACTTCGTTTACTTATTTTTTAATAAATCTGGTCTTTTCCTTTTTGTCATTTCTTCTGATTTTTCTTTACGCCATCTTTCAATATTTTCATGATGACCAGAAAGCAATATTTCTGGAACTGATACTCCTTTAAAGACTTCTGGTCTTGTGTATTGTGGATACTCTAGTAGTCCATTTGAAAAACTTTCCTCTTCAATTGAATCTTGTTTCAAAACTCCATCTACATATCTACTAACAGTATCAATTAGTACCATAGCTGGAATTTCTCCACCTGTTAATACATAATCACCAATAGATATTTCTTCATCTACAATTTCATCTAGTACTCTTTGATCAATTCCTTCATAATGTCCACAAAGTATGATAAGATGGTTTTCTTTACTTAAATCCTCTATTTTTTTTTGATTTAATGTTTTTCCTTGTGGTGACATATAAATGACTTTAGTACTTTTTTGTTCAATTGATTGATAAGCCCTATATACCACATCTGGCTTCATTATCATACCAGCGCCCCCACCATATGGAGTATCATCTACTTTTTTATGCTTATCTTCTGAAAAATCTCTAATATTGATTAAATTTAGTTCTATTAGTCCTTTTTCTATTGCTTTTCCAATGATACTTGTTTTTAATGGCTCAAACATCTCTGGAAAAAGAGTTAAAACATCATATTTCATAATCTTCTTTCTCCTTTTTGTTTTAGAATCGCTATTTGATAAATCTACATTAAACCTGGTATTATATGAACTGTTATTTTTCCTTTTTCTAAATCCACATCTTTTAAAACATCTGGTATTCCTGGTAAAAGGATTTGTTTGCCAAGTTCATCTTTTACAACATATATATCATTACTTCCAGTATTAAAAATATCATCTACTTTTCCAAGTAATTGCCCTTCATCGGTATAAACTTCTAAACCTAGCAAATCTACTATGTAGTAAACACCATCTTCTAAAGGTTCTTCTTTATCTCTATCTACAAGCAAATAACTTTGGCGTAAATCCTCTGCTCGTTCTACTGTATTAACACCCTCTAGCTTCATTAAAACCATATCTTTATGATATTTTACTTCTTCGATTTTATATTCTTTCTTAACTTTTTTGTTATCTATATATATTGTTTCTAATCTATCAAATCTGTTAATATCATCTGTGAAAGGCTTAATCTTTACCATACCCTTTATTCCAAATGTATTTACAATTTGACCTATTTCAAGATATTTTGTCATATTTTAAAACTCCATTATCCAATAAATTCAACAGAAATTTTCTTTTGCTCTTTCATTGCAACTGCTTTCATTACAGTTCTAATAGATTTAGCAAGTCTTCCTTGTTTTCCAATTATTTTTCCCATGTCACCATCTGCAACTTTTACTTCAAAAACAATAGATTTTTCTTCATCAATCTCTTTAATTTCAACTGCTTCTTTATTATCAACTAAGTTTAAAATAATAGTTTCTAATATATCTTTCATTTCTTAGTCCTCCACTTTCTATGTCACTTATGCTTTTTCAATTAATGCTTTTACAGTATCTGTTGGTTTTGCACCATTTTTAATCCAAGCTTCAACTTTTTCTTTGTCTAATTTAATAGTTGCTGGTTCTGTCATTGGATCATAAGTTCCTAATTGTTCAATAATTTTACCATCTCTTGGGCTTCTTGAATCTGCCACTACTATATGATAAAAAGGAGCTCTTTTCTTTCCTTGTCTTTGTAATCTGATTTTTACCATCTTTTTTCACCTCCAAAATTTCATCTAAGGGATTTTTAGGGATTATGGGACACTCCTTTTAAAAATCACCTTATTTATCATAGTTATCCACTTTAGATGGATAACTTAAAAAGTTAATAACTATTTTAAAATTTAAAATTTTTCAAAGCATTTTCGTCCATTCCATTTAGTAATTTTTTCATTCCGCCTTTATTGTTTTTCATTTGCTTCATCATTTTTTGTGTCATTTCAAAAGATTTAATAAATTTGTTAATATCTTGGACTGTTGTTCCACTTCCTTTGCTAATTCGTTGTCTACGACTAGCATTTAAAAGTCTTACATCTCTTTTTTCTTTTTTTGTCATAGAACAAATAATAGCCTCTATTTTTACAAATTCTTTATCATCTACTTTTAAATCTTTTATTTGGTTCATTCCTGGTATCATTTTTAATAAAGAAGAAAATGAACCCATTTTTTTTACTTGTCTTAATTGTGCTAAATAATCATCTAAATCTAATTCTTTTTTCTTAAATTGCTTTTCTAATTTTTCTGCTTCTTCTAAGTCAAATTCTTCTTCTGCTTTTTCAATAACTGATAAGATGTCACCCATTCCTAAAATCCTTCCGGCCATTCTATCAGGATGGAATACTTCAATATCACTTAATTTTTCTCCTGTTGCTGCAAATTTAATTGGTCTATTTGTTATTTTTTTAACTGATAATGCAGCTCCGCCTCTTGTGTCACCATCTAATTTTGTTAATACTACACCATCAATTCCTAAAACTTCATTAAATTTTTCTGCTACATTAACTGCATCTTGACCTGTCATACTATCTACTACTAATAGTATTTCATGTGGTTTTACATTTGCTTTTAATTTTTTTAGTTCTTCCATTAGTTCTTCATCAATATGCAAACGTCCTGCTGTATCTAGTATTATGACATCATTTAATTTTGATATTGCTGTTGATATAGCTTGTTTAGCAATGTGTACAACATCTTTTGATGTTTCATTTGCAAAAACTGGTATATTTAGCTGTTTTCCTACTACTTGTAATTGCTTAATTGCTGCTGGTCTATAAATATCACAGGCAACTAATAATGGATTTTTGCCTTGTTTTCTAAGCAAATTAGCAAGTTTTCCCGAAGTTGTGGTTTTACCAGAACCTTGCAATCCTACCATCATAATGATTGTTGGTGGATTAGGTGTGAAATTAATTTGGCTTCCGTGTTCCTCCGAAGTAATTCGACTAGTTGATCTTTTACAATTTTAATAACTTGTTGCCCTGGTGTTAATGATTTTAATACATCTTGACCTAATGCTTTTTCTTGAATTGTTGCTATAAAGTCTTTTACAATTTTATAGTTTACATCAGCCTCTAAAAGAGCAAGTTTTACCTCTCTTAACATTTCTTTTAAGTCAGATTCTGTAATTCTCGCTTTTCCTCTGATTTTTCTAGTTATTTCTTGTAATCTAGAAGATAATCCTTCAAAAGCCATATTTTTCACTCCTTTATACTAAAGCATTTAAGTCTTTTTTTATGTTTTCTAAAATGTTAGCAATTTCTTTGTCTGAGTCGTTTCTTTGAATTTTAGTTAATTCTGCTAAAACTCTACTGATTTTCTTTTCTTGGTTCAACATCCTTTTCATAAAGCATAACTTTTCTTCATATTCGAAAAGCTTTCTTTCCCCCTTTTTCAAAATGTCCCTAACAGCTTGTCTAGTTATTTTATTATTTTCGGCTATTTCTGATAATGACAAGTCGTTGTTATAGTAGTCATCTATGATTTCATATTGCTTTGTTGTTAATAATTTTCCATAAATTTGATTTAACATACTTATTTCTACGTTTTTTTCCACAGCGACTACCTCTTTTCTTTTTGTAATGCTAATATACTTTACACTATTTTTTCGATTTTGTCAAGGGATTTATATAAAATATTATTTATTCTAGCGTTTTTTATGCTTAAAAAGGCACAAAAAATGCCCTGTCAGGGGCACTCCGTCAGGAAAATTTTTCTTTCTTTCTCAAAATACGTTCTTCGAACGCATTTTGTCAAACTAGAACAAGCACAATTAACCTTATTAATATCTATTTTCGCAATATTTAGAACATTTTAAAAAACTATTTTACTTAATTTTGAATCGTTACCTCACTTACTCCACATTCTTTGAACATATCCACAGAATTATCTTCTGGTACCTTCCAATTTGGTCCAACTAAAATACTAGTTAATTTACGACTGCATATAAACATCTTGTTCATTTTAACTACTTTTGAAGTATCAAATGATTTTAAATCTAAGGTAGTTATATTTCCACATTCGCCAAACATACTACTCATATCTGTTACATTAGATGTGTTAAAATTGCTTATGTTTAAATTTTTTAAACTTTGCCCCCAAAAAAACATGCCTGACATATTCGTAACTTTTGAAGTATCAAAACTGCTTATATCTAATTCTTTTAAACTTCCACAACTATAAAACATCATTTCCATGTTTGTTACATTAGATGTATTAAAATTACTTATATTTAAACTTTTTAAACTTGAGCACCAAAAAAACATGCCTTGCATATTCGTAACTTTTGAAGTATCAAAATTACTTAAATCTAATGTTTCTATTCTATTACATTCAGAAAACATGCCTGACATATCAGTTACATTCGATGTTTTGAAAGAACTTATATCTAACGTTATTAAATTTTTACATTGGTTAAACAAGCGTTTCATATTTACTACACGACTCGTATTTATTTTTTCTATATTTTCTATTTCTTTTAGTTTTTCTAATCCATCAAAATAATATGACATATTTATTGGTTCTATTTCATTTACTATTACTATTTTTTCTATGTTATTCTTTTCATTCTTCCATGGATTATTTCCTCTCATATCTGTTTTAGATATGTCCCCATAGTAATGCTCTTCCCTGTCCTTGTTATTTAAGGCTTCTTCTTCATTATCAAAAAAGCTTAAAACGCTTCCATTTTGCGATACATAAATTCCTCTTTCTGCTTGTAATCCTCTATAATCTACTACTTCTTCTGTCACCCAATATATCCAATCTTCTTCTGTTGTTACTTGTAATGTTATTGGCTTTCTTCCTTCTATTCTTGCAATTTCTTTTGCTTTTTTAAAAGTCTTACTTTTCTTTATTTCGCTTTCATATTGACTCATTAATTCTTCTGAATCCCAATTTTTAGATTTTCCGTTGCAATTTAATTCCTATTAATTCTAACTCTTCTTGATAATTTCCTTTTTTTGTATCATCACTTGCTTTATTCGCATTTTGTACCACTCCATTATCTCCGCTTAAAGCTGCTATACTTACTCCTGCTAAAATTATTAATACAATAATTGTAATTACTAGTGCAATCATTGTTATTCCTTTTTCATTTTTTACTTTCATCTTTCCTCTCATTCCTTTCTAATATCTTATATAATTAGCACAAAAAAATAGACACTTTTCACATTTATAGTTTATCATAAGCGTGAATTATGTCAAGATTGTGTACATATTTATTTCTGCCTCGAGGTTACAGTTCAGTGAAAAATAATTATGATTTTATTCTCCACAACTCTTGATTTGTAAGTAAGATAAATTCGATAAATAGAAAAGGCTTTTTATAAAATATTTCTTTAAAATTCGAATGCAACTGAAAATATTTAGAAATTCTTAA
>CANPAC010000005.1 GCA_947571975.1 uncultured Clostridium sp.
AAACAAATCGAACTATTAGCCCCAGCAGGGTCATATGAAAAAGCAAAAACGGCCTATTTGTATGGAGCAGACGCAGTATATTGTGGAACATCATCATTATCATTAAGAGCAAGAGCAGACATGGAAAACGATGATTTAGAAAAAACAATAAAATATGCACATGAAATAGGAAAAAAAGTATATGTAACATTAAATATATTTGCTTGGGACGATAAATACGAAGAAATAATCAATATGGCAAAGAAATTAGAAGAATTGAAGCCAGATGGAATTATAGCAGCAGATGTAGGAATTATTGAAGTATTAAAACAATATGCACCATCAGTACCAATTAATATTAGTACTCAGGCAAATATAATAAGTCTTCAAGACTGTAACTTTTGGCATAAAAATGGAGCAAAGAGAGTAATTATGGCTAGAGAAATGAACAAACAGCAATTAAAATACATAATGGAAAATAAGCCTAAAGATTTAGAAGTAGAAATTTTTGTACATGGAGCTATTTGTTTTGCATTTTCAGGAAGATGCTTTTTAAGCGATTTTTTATCTTGCAGAAGTGCAAATTTAGGTGATTGTGTACAAAGTTGCCGTTGGTCTTATAACTTGTATGCAGAAGAAAAAAATAATCCAGGAGAGTTTATGCCAATAGAAACAAGTGAATATGGAACTAGCATTTTTTCTTCAAAAGATTTATGCTTAATAAAAGAATTACCAGAAATTATAGAAATGGGAATAGATAGTTTGAAAATAGAAGGAAGATTAAAAACAGAATATTATATAGCTAGTGTAGTAAATGCTTATAGAAATGCGATTGATGATTATCAGAAAGCCCCTGAAAATTATGATGCTAGTATTTATTTAGATGAACTAGAAAAAGTGAAAACAAGAGGTTTAACAACTTTTTATTTTAATGACAGAAATAATAAGGATATTCAAGAATATGGTGGAAGACAGTATAATGAAAATTATGAATTTGGTGGAAAAATTATAAAGTATGATGAAGAAAAGTCAGTAATAGAAATTAGAAATAAATTACAAGTAGGTGATAGCTTAGAGATTATTATACCAAATCAAATAAAACCATATGAGTTTAAAATTGAACATCTATGGAATGATGAGACAAATGAAGAAATTACTGAAGTAAGCCCTGGTGTTAAAGGACAAAAAGTGAAGATGAAGTTACCAATTAAGTGTGAAAAAGATTGGATTATTAGAAGAAAAAAGTTATAAGATGCGGAATCGGAGGTAAGTGTATGAAAATATCAACAAAGGGAAGGTATGCTTTAAGAGTTATGATAGATTTAGCAGTAAATTGTAATGAACAATATATAACATCAAAGGAAATAGCTAAAAGACAAGAAATATCAATAAAATATTTAGAGCAAATCATAGCTTTATTAAATAAAGCAGGATATTTAGAAACAGCAAGAGGTAATACAGGAGGATATAAATTAGCAAAAAATCCAAATGAATATAGAGTAGGAGATATATTAAAAGCTACAGAAGGAAATTTCACAATAATAGATTGCTTAACAGAAGAAGGAATGTGTAAAAGACAAGAAGAATGTAAAACATATTCTTTTTGGAAAGGCTTAGATGAAGTGATTAATGAATATATAAATAGTAAAACTTTAGAAGATTTAATAAAATAGGGATTTAAGGACACACCTTAAAATCCCCATTTCAGAGATTAGGGGATGTATGAAACTGTTATAAAATATGACAGTATTTTTTTTATCATTAATTCCTATTGACTTAGTAGGAAAAAGATGGTATAATTCCTATAACAATACTAGGAAAAAAAGGGAGTTAAAAATGAACACAGTATATTTAGATAATAATGCTACAACAAAAACAGATGAAGAGGTTGTAAAAGCTATGTTACCATATCTAGTAGAAAATTACGGTAATCCATCATCTATATACAAAATTGGAAGAAAAAATAGAAAGGCAATTGAAGATGCAAGGGAAAGCATAGCTAAAATTTTAAATTGTGAACCAAATGAAATATATTTTACTTCAGGGGGAAGTGAAAGTGATAATACAGCAATTAGAGGAATTGCATATAGCTATAAAAATAAGGGGAATCACATTATTACTTCTACAATTGAACATCCAGCAGTATTAGAGACCTGCAAGCAATTAGAAAAAGAAGGATTTGAAATAAGTTATGTTAAAGTAAATGAAAATGGAATTATTGATGTAGAAGAATTAAAGAAAATTATAAAGCCAACAACTACATTAATTACAATAATGTTTGCAAATAATGAAATTGGAACAATACAGCCAATAGAAGAAATAGGAAAAATTGCAAAAGAACATGATATTATTTTTCATACAGATAGTGTACAAGCAGTTGGAAATATATTAATAGATGTAAAAAAATTAAACATTGACAGTCTTTCATTATCAGCACATAAATTTTATGGACCAAAAGGAATAGGAGTATTATATGTAAAAAGAGGCATAAAATTTAATAAATTTATAAATGGAGGACATCAAGAAAGAAATAAAAGAGCAGGAACAGAAAATGTAGCAGGAATAATAGGCCTTGCTAAAGCAATGGAAATAGCTTATAGAGATTTAGAAGAACATAATAAAAAGATTAAAGAATTGAGGGATTACTATGTAAATCAAGTAAAAGAAAAAATCCCATATATAAAAATAAATGGAGATATGGAAAAAAGATTACCTGGAAATAGCAATATTTCATTTAGATTTATTGAAGGGGAAGGATTGTTATTGAATTTAGACTTAAAAGGAATATGTGCATCAAGTGGTAGTGCATGTACTTCAGGGTCACTTAATCCATCTCATGTATTACTTGCAATAGGGTTATCACATGAAATAGCTCATGGATCTTTAAGAGTTTCAATAGGAAAATATAATATAAAAGAAGAAATTGATTATGTTGTAGAATGTTTAGTAGAAATAGTAAAAAGATTAAGAGAAATGTCACCATTATGGGAAAAATTTATTGAGGAGGAAAATAAATAATGGAATATTCAGAAAAAGTAATAGAACATTATACAAATCCACGAAATGTTGGGAAAATAGAAAACGCCTCTGGAATAGGGGAAGTAGGAAATCCTGTTTGTGGAGATATTATGAAGATGTTTATAAAAGTAGAAAACAATATTATAGTAGATGTAAAATTTAAGACTTTTGGTTGTGGAGCAGCAATTAGTACTAGTAGTATTTCAACAGAAATGATAAAAGGAAAAACATTAGAAGAAGCATTAAAATTGAAAAATACAGATGTAGTAAACTCATTAGGAGGGCTTCCAAAAGTTAAAATTCATTGTTCTGTATTAGCAGAAGAAGCGATACACCAAGCTATTGCAGACTATTATAGAAAAGAAGGAAAATTGACAGAAGAAGAAATAAAGAGAAAATGCAATTTAAAAGAAAATAGTTAAAAATATTATAATGTGTAGTTTTTTTGTGGTTTCGTATAATAAATTTGAAAAATTATGTTAATTGTGCTATAATTAATATACATAATACCTAAGGAGGGCAATAATATGCAAATCGGAGATGTTGTAATGAATGGGCGGTATAGAATAGTTTCCTTACCATATCAAGAAAGATGCGATGCTTACAATGACATTGCAAAATTTTGGCAGGGGATAGACTGCACAACATGGTATTGTACTAAAACAAATGAATGGTACATAATAGAACCAGAATAAAACTGGTTATCCGACAAAAAACGAGGGGATGTCTTACGACATTTCCCTTGTTCTATTATAGGAAGTTATGTTTACATGAAAAAGAATTATGTAAAAAATATAACAAATAAAACATCTAATATTATAGATTAATTAACCCGAAAATGATATATAAATTATATAATAAAAAATATATAAATTTAGGGGGAAAGAAAAATGAACGAGAACAATAAAGAAAACGAAACACAGCAAAAAAATGAAAAAATTAAAAATTTATTGCACAAAAAATGGTGGCTAATTTTACTTGCAATAATTATAGTTATAGTTATTGTTAGCAATTTATCAGGAGACAAAGTAAAATGGTCAAATTTATTACTTGGAGAATATGCACCAGAACCAAAAAAAGGAACTATTAATGTTTTTTCAGATTATGATGATTACTTATCTGTTTCAATTAATAAAGTTACAAATGATTATTATGATAAATACAAAAATGCTTGTATTCAAATGGGATATACAGTAGAAAGTAATCAAAGTGGAAATAGTTATGAGGCTTTCAATAATGAGGGATATAAACTTAGTATAGCATATTATGGTGATTATATTAGTTTTTCATTAAATGCACCTGAAAAGATGAGTGAATTTGCATGGCCAACAAATGGAATTGGTGCAATGTTACCTAAAACTACATCTAATTTAGGAAAAATTACATCAGATAGTAGCAAATATTTTACTGTAAAAGTAGGAAACACTACAATAGATGATTTTAACAAATATGTAAAAGCTTGTGAAGAAAAGGGATTTAATGTTGATTATACTAAAAATGATAAATCTTATTATGCAAAAAATGCTAATGGATATAAATTAGATATATCATATGTAGGAAATAATAATATGACAGTATCAATACAAATGCCAAAAGAAGAAACTACAAACAATAATAATAGCACAGAAAGTACTAAACCTGCTGAAACTACAAATAATTCTAAAAATACAGAAACTGCTAAACCTACTGAAACACTAAAAAGTAACAATAATGGAGAAATGAGCAAAGAGTTTAAAGATGCAATGGACAGTTATGAAACATTTATGGATGAATATATAGCATTTATGAAAAAATATTCAAACTCAAATGGTACAGATGTAAGCTTAATTGCTGATTATTCAAAATATATGAGTAAATATGCAGATGTGTGTAGCAAGTTTGAAAAATGGAAAGATGAAGATATGAATACAGCAGAAGCAGCTTATTACATTGAAGTACAATCAAGAGTAAACCAAAAACTTCTTGAAGTTGCAAAATAGTTTTTAAAGGATATATAAAAGGAACTGTATGAACTATACCATAAAAAGTAGAGTTCATATAGTTTTTTTTAAGTATGACTTTCTAACATCGAAGAAACAATAAATCCGAAGGAAGCAAGATAAACTACCTATTATAACATCAAGAAAGCAAGAAAAGGTTGGTAATAATACGAAAATAGAGCCAACTGTAAATCCAACAATACAATAAAAAGTAGGAGCGTAAAAATATTCTAACAAAAATTTAGTAAGTTTCATGAAACAAAAACCTCCAATAATAATACCTATACAAATAGGAATTAAAATAGGAAGATAAATGCTAGAAACAGAAGAAAGATAAATACTGTAAACTCCTAAAAGCATTAAAATAATAGTGCTACTAACACCAGGCACAACAATACCAAAAGACATAAAAAATCCACATATAATTAAATAAAAAAAGCTAACATTTTCAAGACTTTTTATAGCTAAAGTGTTTTCTAAAAAGATACAACTAATACCAATGAAAAGAGCAAGCAAGAAAAATAACCAGTAGCAAGGTTTAAATGCTTGCTTTTTATTTATTTGTTTTAATAATGTAGGGATACTTCCTAAAATTAGACCAATAAAAATAGATTTTGTTTGAATTGGAAATTGGTACAAACAATAATTTAGAATGTTACTAAATAAAACAATTCCTAAAATACTACCTAATAAAATAGGAAAAAGAAATTTGAAGTTATTTTTTATATCACTAAAGAAATTTAAAATGCTATTTAAAAGCTTTTCGTAAATTCCAAAAATGACACAAAATACGCCACTACTGATACCAGGTAAAATGGCTCCACTACCAATGGCAATACCTTTTAAACAGTTAGTTAAAAATTTCATAAAAAACACCTCAATGCATTTTATGAAGTTTATAGAAAATATAGAAGCCCTGCCTAGAATAGGCAGGACAAATTTTCTAAAAATATGCAATTTTGTCTTTTGGACTAAGAGTAAAAATTAGACTGACCTTTCAGTCTAATCTTTTTTTGTGCAATTTATGATATAAATATATAGTAAAAAACAAACGAGGAGAGAACAATGAGCGAAAAAATATATAACTACACAAAAATAACTGATTTAAAAGACATGTTAAAAAAATCAGGAAAAGAATATGGCAAAAAAATAGCATATCAAATAAAAAAAGAAGAAGGAAAATACAAAAACATAACACATGAAGAAGTAAGAAAAATGATAGACGCTTTAGGAACAGCACTAATAGACATTGGATTAAAAGATAAAAGAATAGCAGTAATCGGAGAAAATCGATACGAATGGGAAATAGCATATTTAGCAATCGTATGTGGAACAGGAACAGTAGTACCATTAGACAAATCTTTACCAGAAAATGAATTGAAAAATTTAATAGAACGTTCAGAAGTAGAAGCCATTTTCTATACTAAAAAATATGAAACAATATTAGAAGATGCAAAAAAAGAAGGAATAGGTAAGTTAAAACATCTAATTTCAATGGATTTAGAACAACATAAAAAAGGTGTATACTCAGAAAAAGAACTAATAGAAAAAGGAAAACAATTAATAAAACAAGGAAATGAAGAATTTCTAAAAGCACAAATCGATAACGAAAAAATGAGTATAATGCTATTTACATCAGGAACAACATCAGCATCTAAAATTGTTGCTTTATCACATAAAAACTTATGCTCTAATTTAATGGACATTGCATCTGTTTTAGATGTAAATAGTAGTGATGTATTTTTGTCTTTTTTACCATTACACCATGTATTTGAATGTACTGTTGGATTTTTATTTTCATTATATAGAGGAGCTAAAACTGTATTTTGTGATGGAATAAGACATATTCCAGAAAATATGAAAGAATATAAAGTATCTGTTATGGCATCAGTACCAGCTATTTATGAAAGAATATTTAAGATGATACGAAAACAATTAGAAAAACAAGGAAAATTGCAAGAAATTTTAGAAAAAGAAGAACAATATAGAAACTGTAGTATGAAAGAAAAGGCGAAAGTATTTAAAGAGATTCATGACATGTTAGGAGGAAATGTTAAACTTTTAATTAGCGGAGCAGCGAGCCTAGATGCTGGAATAGAAGAAAAATATCGATTGTTAGGATTAAACTTAGTACAAGGTTATGGATTAACAGAAACTTCACCAGTAGTTGCAATAGGAACAAAAAAATATTACAAAGTAGGTTCTATTGGAAAAGTAGTTCCAAGTGTAAAAGCAAAAGTCGTAAATTGTAATCAAGAAGGAATAGGAGAATTAATTGTACAAGGACCTAATGTTATGCTTGAATACTACGAAAATCGAAATGAAACTAGGAAAGCGATACAAGATGGTTGGTTTCATACAGGAGATTTAGCAAGGATTGATGAAGAAGGATATATTTTTATTTGCGGAAGAAAGAAAAGCGTTATAGTACTAAAAAACGGAAAAAATATCTTTCCAGAAGAAATGGAAAATTTAATTAATAGAATTGAAGGAATAGAAGAATCTTTTATATATGGAAAACAGATGTCAGAAGATAAAAATGATATTAAAATTTTTGCAAAATTAGTCTACAATCAAGAAGTTGTAGAAAATACTTATAAAGTACAAGGAGAAGAAGCAATTTATCAAGCAATTAATGAAAAGATAAAAGAAATAAATAAAACAATGCCACATTATAAAGCAATTAAAGGATTTTCGATAACAAAAGAACCATTAATCAAAACAACAACAAATAAAATAAAAAGACAAAATAATTTAGATAAAATTAGAAAAGAGGAAAATTGGTGCAATTAGAAAACTTAACTACTAAATTTTTAGGAAAACAATTTATGTTTTATAAAGAAATTGATTCAACACAGTTAGAAATTTGGCGACAAATAGAAAATCAAACAATAAAGAATGGAGCTTTGATTTTAGCAGATATACAAACTAAAGGAAAAGGAACACATGGAAGAGTCTGGTATACAGATAAAAAAGATAATATTGCTTTTTCTTTTGCAGTAGAAGTGAATTGCGGAATAGAAAAATTAGAAGGGATTACTGTTGAAATTGCAAAAACTTTAGTACAGGTATTTAAAAGTTTATACAATGTTTCATTAGAAATCAAATATCCAAATGACTTGACTTACAAAGGAAAAAAATTAGGTGGAATTTTAACAGAAACTAAAATAAAAGGAGAAAATGTAAAATATGTTGTAATTGGCATTCGGAATTAACACTAACCAAGAAGAATTTGACGAAGAAATCAGAAAAAGTGCAACATCTATAAAAAAAGAATTTGGTATAAAAGTAGTTAGAGAAAAAGTAATAACAGAGTTTTGTAATTTATTTGAAGAAAAAATAATTAATCGATTAAATTGAAAAAGTAGAAAGGATTAGGTAAAAATGAAAGTAGGATTTTTATTTCCAGGTCAAGGTTCTCAAAGTGTAGGAATGGGAAAAGATTTATATGAAAAATATGAAGAAGTAAGAGCTATATATCATAAAGTAAAAGAAATAACAAAAATAGATATAGCTAAAATGTCATTCGAAGGAAGTGAAGAAGAATTAAATCAGACAAAAAACACGCAACTTGCCATATTAACAATGAGTTTAGCAATGTTAGAAGTATTAAAACAAAAAGGGATACAAGCAGAGGCTGCAGCTGGATTAAGCTTAGGAGAATATGCAGCATTAATATATAGCGGAGCTATTAGTTTTGAAGAAGGAGTATTATTAGTACAAAAAAGAGGTCAATATATGCAAGAGCTAGTACCAGAAGGTGAATGGCTAATGGCTGCTATTATGGGAATGAACGAAGAAGAAGTAAAAACAGTATGTAAAAAAGTTACAAATGGATTTGTTGTTCCTGCTAATTATAACACTACAGGTCAAATTGTTATTTCAGGAGAAAAAGAAGCTGTAGAACAAGCAGCAATAATAGCAAAAGAATTAGGAGCAAAAAAAGTAAGAGAATTAAAAACAGCAGGACCATTTCATACTGAAAAACTAATAAAAGCCTCTAACAAATTAAGAGAAGAACTAGAACATATTAACTTTGGAGAATTTAACATACCAGTTGTTAAAAATTTAGATGGTACCGTTTATAGCAAAGAAGATAATATAAAAGACATTTTAGCAAAACATATAGTAAGTCCAGTAAGATTCACAAAAAGTCTACAAACTATGTTAGATTTAGGAATAGATACTTTTATCGAAGTTGGCCCAGGTAAGACCTTATCAGGATTTGTAAAAAGATTACAAACAGAAAAACAAATTAATATTTTAGAAGCAGGAATTTAGGGATGCCCTTAGCTGTTACGAATGAAAATGAGTTACAGATAAGTAAGTTCCTTAAAATCCTTAGAAAGGAAGGATGAAAAAATGAGTAAAGTTGCTTTGATTACAGGTGCAACCAGAGGAATCGGAAGAGAAATTGCAATTACATTAGCAAAAGAAGGATATGATATTGCTTTAAATTATCGTAAAGAAAATGAAGAATTAGAAAGTGTAAAAAAAGAAATAGAAGAAAATAAAGTAAAGTGTTTTGCTATTCAAGGTGATGTTTCTAATTTTGATGATTGTGAAGAATTAGTAAAATATGTAATTGAAAAGTTTAATAAAATAGACGTGTTAGTAAATAATGCAGGAATTACTAAAGATATGTTATTAATGAGAATGAAAAAAGAAGATTTTGAGCAAGTAATTGATGTTAATTTAATAGGAACTTTTAATGTAACTAAAAATGTTATTAATTATATGTTAAAGGCAAGAAGTGGAAGAATTATTAACATTTCTTCTGTAGTTGGGGTATCAGGAAATAGCGGGCAAACAAATTATGCAGCATCAAAAGCAGGTATTATTGGTTTTACTAAGAGCTTAGCAAAAGAGGTGGCTTCAAGAGGGATTTTAGTAAATGCAGTGGCTCCAGGGTTTATAGAAACAAGTATGACAGATGTTTTAAAAGATGAAGTTAAAGAAGAAATCGCAAAAAGTATTCCTCTAAAACGTATGGGTACTCCTAAAGATGTAGCTAATATAGTTAAATTTTTAGCGTCAGATGATAGTAGTTACATTACAGGTCAAGTATTACATGTAGATGGTGGTATGCTAATGTAAAAACAACATGAATATTGATATGGTGATATATAGCAGATAATTTAAAAATTAAACTGATAGAAAGGAAATAGAATATGGAAAAAAGAGTTGTAATTACAGGATTAGGAGCTATAACTCCAATAGGAAAAAATGTAGAGGAAACATGGGAAGGAATTAAAGAAAAAAAATGTGGAATTGACAAAATAACATTATTTGATACATCAAACTATAAAACAACTTTAGCAGCAGAAGTAAAAGAATATGATGCAAGTAAATATTTTGATATTAAACAAGCAAAAAGGTTAGATAGAAGTTCACAATTTGCAATTATTGCTGCAAGGGAAGCTTTTGAAGACAGTAAAATAACAAAGGAAAACACAGATTTCGAAAGAGTTGGAGTATTTGTAAGTTCTGGTATTGCAGGATTAAATACAATTCAAGAACAATGTGAAGTAAATTGTATAAAAGGAAATAATAGAGTATCACCAATGTTTATTCCAATGTCAATTGCAAATATGCCAGCAGGGAATGTAGCAATTAATTTAGGAGTAAAAGGAGAATCAATTTCTATTGTAACAGCATGTGCTTCTTCAACACATGCAATTGGTGAGGCTTATAAAACAATTAAATATGGTTCAGAAGATGTAATATTAGCAGGAGGAGCAGAAGCATCTATTTGTGGTGTTGGAATTGCAGGATTTGAAAATATGAAGGCCTTATCAAGTGCAACAGACAAAAATAGAGCAAGTATTCCATTTGACAAGGAAAGAAATGGATTTGTTATGGGAGAAGGCGCAGGAGTACTTGTTTTAGAGGATTTAGAACATGCCTTAAAAAGAGGAGCTAAGATATATGCAGAAGTAGTTGGTTATGGAGCAACATCTGATAGTTATCATATTACTTCACCAGCTCCAGAAGGAGAAGGCGGAGCAAGAGCTATGAAAAGAGCAATTGAAGACGCAAATTTGAAGCCAGAAGAAATTGACTATATTAATGCACATGGTACATCAACACATTTAAATGATTCATGTGAGACAATGGCAATTAAAACAGCATTAGGAGAAGCAAGCAAAAAAATAATGGTAAGTTCAACAAAAGGAAATGTAGGTCATTTATTAGGAGCAGCAGGAGCTATAGAAGCTATTTTGTGTACTAATGCAATTCAGAATAGTATTGTACCACCAACAATTAATTATAAAGAAAAGGATGAAGAGTGTGACTTAGATATTGTGCCAAATGAAGTAAGAAATACAGAAATAAAAGTTGCAATGTCAAATTCTTTAGGATTTGGCGGACATAATGCAAGTATTATTTTAAAAAAATATTGTGATTAAATGAAGGGGTTGAAAGGTTATGGAATATGAAAAAATAAAACAATTGATGGAAGATATGGGGAATTCTAAATTGACATCAATTGATATTGACTTTCCAGATGGTACTAAAATTAGTATGAAAAAAGAAGAAAAACAAGTAGTAGTAGAAAGTTTATCAACAAAAGATGTAATAAAAGTGGAAAATGTTAAAGAAAATACAACAAATCAAGAAAAAAGTGAAGAACAAGAAGGAAATATTGTAAAATCTCCAATGGTAGGAACTTTTTATTCAAAACCTTCTCCTAATAGTGAACCATATGTTACAGTTGGCCAAAAAGTTAAAAAAGGTGATGTACTTTGCATTATAGAGGCTATGAAACTTATGAATGAGATAGAGTCCGAGTTTGATGGAGAGATAGTAAATATTTTAGTGAAAGATGAAGAAGCAGTAGAATATGGTAAACCATTATTTGTAATAAAATAAGAAAGGCTAGCGATAAATCGCCAGCCCGGAGGATGTGATTATTCTAAAGTACAACTCTTTTGCCTATTAGGCATTTCCTGAATGTTTACTGGAGCGTGTCCAAATAATTCGACACAAACAAAATATATAGCTGTGTTAGATACTGTAGGTGGGACTGTAATGGTATTGTTGGCTATCATTAGATTATCTCCAACAATACTACCTAAATCCCGTAAAAGCCTCACAAACTCACAGCACTGTTCACCTAAAGCTAGAGTGTACAAAGATGGGATTTGTTGCTCATAAGTGTTAAGTTTAAAAAGTGAAATATTAATCATAGCATTTCTCCTCCTTAAAAGGTAAAATTTTTAATGTATAACTTAATTATACCATAAAATCAACATAACGTCAAAAAAGAAAGGCTAGCGATAAATCGCCAGCCCGGAGGATATGATATTCATTCATGTAAAGTAAAAATCTTTTCACCATCTTTGCATACAATGGTGTTTATAGGATCCTGATCGAATAATTCGCAGCAAGTATAGAAAATTGCTGCATCAGAAATGGTGTCTGGCACTGAAATCGTGTTTGGAACTAAAAGCTTAGTTCGATCTGTTTGTGCCTTGTCGCTGCAATTCTGAATAATATCAGCCACTTTTATGCATTGTTTAAAGATTGCATAGTTATAAGTGTTAGGAAGCCGATACTTAAAGTCAGAAATTGCAAAAATTGAAAGATTAATCATTTTATACTCCTCCTCTTTAAGTAATAAATTCTATTACTATTTAATTATATCATAAATATACATAAAATAAAAGAAAGAAAGTGAAAATATGTTAAAAAAAGAAGAAATTAAGGAAATTATTCCACAAAGAGAGCCATTTTTAATGATTGACGAAGTAGAAAAATTTAAACCAGGAGAAAGTGCAACAGCCTATAAATACGTAGATGAAAATGAATGGTATTTTAAAGGACATTTTCCGGGAAACCCTATTATGCCAGGAGTACTAATTACAGAAAGTTTAGCACAGACAGGAGCAATAGCTATTCTTAGCTTAGAAGAAAACAAAGGAAAAAATGCGTTGTTTGGAGGAATTGACAAAATGAAATTTAAAAAGATGGTAGTTCCAGGAGATAAATTAAAATTAGAAGTAAAAATAATTAAACAAAAAGGTCCTATTGGAGTAGGAGAAGCAATTGCTACTGTAGAAGGTAAAATAGTAGCAAAAGGAGAATTAACTTTTGCAGTAGTATAGATAATATAAACATAAAATCAATGAAAGGAGCAATAATAAAATGAACAAAATATTAATAGCTAATCGAGGTGAAATAGCAGTAAGAATTATAAGAGCATGCAAAGAAATGAATTTAAAAACAGTAGCTGTATATTCTGAAATAGATAAAGACGCAATGCACACAAGATTAGCAGATGAGGCTATATGTATTGGGCCAGCAAACAGTTCAAAAAGCTACTTAAACTTTAAAAATATTATAGAGGCAGCAAACATAACTAAATCAGATAGTATCCATCCAGGATTTCGGATTTTTATCAGAAAATAGCCAATTTGCTAAAATATGTGAAGAATCTAATATAAAATTTATTGGACCATCATATAAAGTAATTGAAATGATGGGAAACAAGTCTAATGCAAAAGAATTAATGAAGTCAGCAGGAGTACCAGTAATACCAGGATCAGAAGGAAGTGTAAAAGGATTAAAAGATGTCATTAAAATAGCTGGGAAAATAGGATATCCTGTTATGTTAAAAGCAGCAGCAGGAGGCGGAGGAAAAGGAATTAGAATTGTTAATACACCAGAAGAACTAGAAAGTAATTATAATGTAGTAAAACAAGAAGCAAAAATATCATTTAATGATGATGAAATCTATTTAGAAAAATTTGTAAAAAATCCAAGACATGTAGAAATTCAAATATTAGCAGATGAACATGGAAATGTAGTCCATTTAGGAGAAAGAGACTGTTCAATCCAACGTAGAAATCAAAAAATAATTGAAGAAACACCATCTACAATAATTGATGACAAATTAAGAAACAAAATGGGAGAAGCTGCAATCAAAGCCGTTAAAGCAGCAGGATATACTAGTGTAGGAACAATTGAATTTTTAGTAGACAGTGATAAAAACTTTTATTTTATGGAAATGAACACAAGAATTCAAGTAGAACATCCTATAACAGAAGAAAGAACAGGGATTGACATAGTAAAAGAACAAATTAAAATTGCAGCAGGAGAAACATTAAAAATAAAGCAAAAAAACATAGAATTTAGAGGTCATAGTATAGAATGTAGAGTAAATGCAGAAAATCCAAGTAAAAAATTTACGCCATGCCCAGGAACCATAACAGGATTAAACCTACCAGGAGGAAATGGTGTAAGAATAGATACTGCGATATATGAAGGATATACAATTCCACCATCATATGACTCAATGATAGCAAAAATTATTACTCATGGTGATACGAGAAATGAAGCTATTAGTAAGATGAAAAGAGCCTTAGAAGAAACAGTTATAGAAGGTGTAGATACAAACATAGACTTTTTATTTAAAATAATAAAAAATCCTGATTTTATAAGAGGCAACTTTGACACCTCTTTCATTGAAAAGATGGGAATTTAGGTGGGATTTAGGGACGGTCCTTAAAATCCCTGTTTTAAGGACTTAAGGGACGGTCCTTAGTATACTAAATTAAGTAATTAACCTAAAATCCTTAGTTAGAAAGGAAAAAACAATGATAGTTGATAAAATAAAAAAAAGAGAACCTACAGCTAAAAGAACAGAAAATCAAGTTGATATACAAGTTGGAAAATGGGTTAAATGTGATAAATGTAAAGAAATATTATATAAAGAAACAGTAAGGCAAAATAGTAGTATTTGTCCAAATTGTGGAGGATATTTTAGAATGCATATTAATAGAAGACTAGAAAGTATTATAGATGAAGGAACTTATAAAAAATTTGATTTAGAAATTGATACAACTAATCCATTAGAATTAGAAGATTATCCTAAAAAAATAAAGGGACTTAGGGAAAAAACAGGAATACAAGAAGCAGTAAGTTGTGGAACTGGTGAAATAAAGGGAGAAAAAGTCGTAATTTGTATTATGGATAGTGGATTTTTAATGGGAAGTATGGGGATTGTAGTAGGTGAAAAAATTACATATGCTGTTGAAAAAGCTATCGAATTAAAATTACCATTAATTATCTTTTGTGTTTCTGGTGGTGCTAGAATGCAAGAAGGAATTATTTCTTTAATGCAAATGGCAAAAACGACAGCTGCTATTTCTAAATTAAACAAAGAGGGGCTTTTATACATATCTGTTTTAACAGACCCTACTTATGGAGGCGTTACAGCATCTTTTGCAAGCATTGCTGATATTGTGTTAGCAGAGCCAGGAGCCATGATAGGTTTTGCTGGTCAAAGAGTAATTGAACAGACAATTGGAGAAAAATTGCCAGAAGGTTTTCAAACAGCAGAATTTTTATTAGAACATGGATTTATTGATAAAATTGTAGAAAGAAGAGAATTAAAAGATACATTACATAAATTAATTCAATTCCATACTATATTATGAAGAAAGGAGAAAATTAAAGTGGGAGAATTAACAGCATGGGAAAAGGTAGAAATAGCAAGAAATCCAAAAAGAAAAACATCATTAGACTATATAACAGAGATTTTTGATGATTTTATTGAATTGCATGGTGATAGAAATTTTAAAGATGATAAATCAATTGTATGTGGTTTAGCAAAAATTGGAGAGCAAAGTTATACAATTATTGCAGAACAAAAGGGAAGGACAACAAAAGAAAATATAGAAAGAAATTTCGGTATGCCAAATCCTGAAGCTTATAGAAAAGGAATTCGTTTTATGAAGCAAGCAGAAAAATTTAAAAGACCAGTAATTACTTTTATTGATACAAAAGGTGCATATCCTGGAATAGGAGCAGAAGAAAGAGGACAACGGAGAAGCAATTGCTAGTTCTATGTTAACATTAGCAGAACTTAAAGTACCTGTAATTGCGATTGTAATAGGAGAAGGCTCAAGTGGTGGAGCATTAGCACTTGGTGTTGGAAATAAAGTACTTATGTTAGAAAATGCAATTTATTCAATTTTATCACCAGAAGGTTATGCTAGTATTTTGTGGAAAGATGCATCAAGAACTAAAGAAGCAGCAGAAAAGATGAAATTGACAGCAAAAGATTTATATGATTTAAAAATAATAGATAAAATAATAAAAGAGCCTAAAGGTGATGAGCAAGAAAGTTTTTTAAAAGTAGCAAAAAGTTTAAAAAGGGAAATTCAAAAAATAGTTGATGAGATGAAAAGTAAGACTCAAGAAGAAATTGTTGAAGATAGGTATCAAAAGTTTAGAAATATGGGAGAATATAAAATTATTTAATAATTTCTATAAATGTTTATAAAAGTTAAGAGGAGGATTTTGAGATGATTTTAGAAGGAAAGAAAATTTTAATTATGGGAATTAGAAATAAGTGGAGTATTGCATTTGGAATTGCAAAAGCAGCATATGAAAATGGAGCAAAGCTTATTTTTACTTATATGGGAGAAGAAAATAAGGATAAAATAGAGGAATTGATTTCAGAATTTAAAGGGAGTAAAGCTTATGTCTTAAATGGAGCTTCAGAGGATGAAGTAGTAAAAGAAGTATTTACTAAAATAAAAGAGGAAAATGGAAAAGTAGATGGTATTGTACATGCTATAGCACATGCTAATCCAGAGGAATTGCATAATGATTTTATTTTTACTAGTAAAGAAGGATTTTCTCATGCTTGTGATGTAAGTAGTTATTCCTTTGTTTTAATAGCAAGACAGGCTAAAGAGTTAGATATGTTAAATGAAAATGCAAGTTTAGTAACATTAACATATCATGGATCAACAAAAGTAATAGATAATTATAATGTTATGGGAGTAGCAAAAGCAGCTCTAGAGGCAAGTGTTAGATATTTAGCAGAAAATTTAGGAAGAGAAGGAATTAGAGTAAATGCTGTTTCAGCAGGACCTATTAAAACATTATCAGCAAAGGGAATTAAAGACTTTGGTAGTGTTTTAACAGTGATTGAAGAAAAAGCACCCCTTCATAAAAATGTAACAACAACTCAAGTAGGCAATGTAGCTACATTTTTACTAAGTTCTATGTCTGATTGCGTTACAGGCCAAGTGGTTTATGCTGATAGTGGATATAATATTATGGGAATTTAATTTTTAAATTAAGGTCATGCACTTTTCTATTTTTTTAAACATATAATGGCATTATATGAAAAAGATGGGGGTGCATTTATTATGCTATCGCTTTTTATGACTGGGGTAGTAGGATTTTTAGAATTCCTAAAATCAGCCGTATTTGTGGTTCGGATACATTCAAGGGGGAAATTTATTTCCTGAACCACTAACATCAGAAGAAGAACGAAACTGTTTAGAGCAAATGGCAAAAGGAGATGACGAGGCAAGAAATATTTTAATTGAGAGAAATTTAAGATTAGTAGCCCATGTGGCTAAAAAATACAGCACAGCAAAGGTAGAGCAAGATGATTTAATATCAATTGGAACAGTTGGTTTAATAAAAGGAATAAATAGCTTTAAAATAGAAAAAGGAGCTAGGTTATCTACTTATGTATCACGTTGCATTGATAATGAAATATTAATGCATCTAAGAGCTACTAAAAAGTTAGGAGCAGAAGTATATTTAAACGAGCCAATTGGAAAAGATAAAGATGATAATGTTGTTACATTACAAGAGGTTTTAGAAAATAATGAGAGAAACATAGAAGACGAAGTAGATATTAAAATGAAAATAAAGAAACTTTGCCAAAAGATGAAAGAGATATTAAAAGATAGAGAAAGAACAATTTTAGAATTGCGATTTGGGCTTCGGTGGACACAAGCCGAAAACACAAAATGAGATTGCAGAAATGATGGGAATTTCTCGTTCTTATGTATCAAGAATTGAAACAAAAGCAATAGATAAATTAGCACAAGAAATTAAAGAATAGGAATCTGTAAATTTACTGTAAAATTCAAGTCTCGACTTTTTGTAAATGAATGTATAATATATTATTTTTTTATACCTTGTGTGTCGCAACCTACAAAATAAAAATTAATTGTCGGTTGCTCCAATCGCACTCACTTCGTTCGTTTGGTCGCTTACGCGGTATTTCAAAAATAATATATTATACATTCATTTACAAAAAGTCGAGACTTAAACTGTAAAAAATGTTTTACAATTCTAGGTTATGTGGTATAATATACTAGATAAAAAAAGAAAAGGAAATGATGATAAAGATGCAAAGAACAAAATTAAAGGATAGAATATTACCAACATATACCAAAGGAGAAGAGATTTTCAATATGACTTCACACATAGTAGGCGCAGTTTTAGGAATAGTCGCAACAGTGTTATGTGTTGTATTTGCAGCAGCTCATGAAAATATATATGGAGTAGTAAGTGGAGCAATCTATGGAGTAACAATGATATTATTATATACAATGTCTAGCATTTATCATGGATTAAGTCCAAAGGTTACTTCTAAAAAGGTATTTCAAATATTAGACCATTGTTCAATATTTTTATTAATAGCAGGTTCATATACACCATTTGCTTTATGTGCGATTAGAGCTGTAGATGGTTTAGCAGGATGGCTTATATTTGGTGTGATATGGGGTCTAGCAATTTTAGGAATTACATTAAATTCAATTGATATAAAAAAATTTAAAACATTTTCTATGATATGTTATTTGCTTATGGGGTGGTGCATTATTGTAAAAGCAACTTTATTACCAGAATTATTAACATTAAAAGGAGTTATTCTTTTAGTTGCTGGTGGAATAGCATATACTATAGGAGCTATTATTTATGGAGTAGGAAAAAAACATAAATATTTTCATTCAATTTTTCACTTGTTTATCTTATTAGGTAGCTTTTTACAATTCATGTGTATTCTATTATATGTAATGTGAAAAAATGAGATTTTACTATGAAAAAGTAAGATAAATATACCTAATAAAAGAATTACATATATTTATCTACTTTTTGTAATTTGAAAATGAAAATAAGCTATGTTAAAATAAAATTAATCTAATAGAAAAGAGTATTAAAAATACCCTGCGTAGTGCGTATAGACAGAATTTTTAGAACCAACAATCGATAAGAGGGGCTAATCTCTAAATATGGCGTGCAAGCTCACCAAATGTAGTGAGAAGCCCAGGAATATTTAGGTAGGCACCCACCTGTTTTTAGGAGCAGGTCCTTAAAAATTCATGGCAGCTGACGGCTAAGGCGGGGAATTTTTTTATTTTATAAAATTAAATTTTATAGGAGTATTTTACTCTTTACAAAATCTTAAATTCGGTTTTTATTATTAATTAAAAATCATTTAGAGCTATAATTGCTTTAGCATAAATTTTGCAAGAGAGTATAAGTTTATCAATATCAATAAATTCATCAACTTGATGACACATATCTTTACAATTTGGAAAATTACAACCAAAAGAAATACAATTATCAAAAGCACGAGCGTAAGTAGCACCACCAATAGAAATAGGTTCTAAATTAGAATTAGTTTCTTGGTTATAAATATCACAAAGAGTTTTAACAAGTTTATTTGTTTTAGGAATATATAAGCCAGGTCTATAGAAAATAGTATCAAAATCGACATTTAGAAAAGAACTTGTATGTGTAATAAAGCTACTGCCAATATCAATCATATTTACTGTTATAGGAATACGAATATTTAAGCCAATTTGTAAAAAATTATTTTTAAAACAAAAATCACCAACATTTAAAGTCAATTTTCCAGATTCATCTTCAAAATTAATTTTTAAACTTTCTCCATAATACTCAGTATTAATATAGTTTTCGAAAAATTCTAAAAGTTCTATTTTTATATTATATAGATGAAAAATTTTAGCTAAAATGACTAATAAACGAGAAATAGCATTTACACCTAATTCTGGGTGAGCAGCATGACTAGACACCCCATAGGAAGTTAGTTTTATTTCTTCTTCATCTATTTTATAAATGTCAATTTCAAAATTGGTTTGTCTTATTATATCTTTTAAATTTTCGATAAAGCTACTCATTTTAATTTTTTGAGAATTTATTTTTAAAGTAACACTACATGCCTTAGGAACAACATTAATAGCATTACTATGAGTATCAATATTTTTAATTATAATATCTTCACTAGATAATGTAGAATAATCCATTTTTAAATAGCTAGTTAAAATAGCTTTTTCTGAATAAATACAAGGAAAATCTGCATCTGGGCTAAAGCCAATAGTAGGAGATTCTTCTTTTTTTTTATAATAATTAATACATTTCCAATCGTTTTCTTCGTTTAATCCTAAAATAAGACGTACACGTTTTTTGATTTTGCAAGTATCAAATACTGCTTTCATAGCATATAAAGAACTAATAACAGGTCCTTTGTCATCTATACTGCCACGACCATATATTTTATTATCTACAATAGTTCCGCTAAAAGGAGGATAGCTCCAACCATCTCCAGAGGGAACGACATCTAAATGACCAATAATTCCAATTAATTCTTTTCCTTCTCCACATTCAATATAACCACAATATCCATCTAAATTTTTAGTTCGAAAGCCTAAGTTTTTTCCTAGGTTTAAAGTGTATTCTAGAGCATTGTTAATTGAATCACCAAAAGGGCGAAGGGGATTGTTTGATTGTGAAATGACACTTGGAATTTGGATTAGTTTTTGCGTTTTTTCAATAATTTCGTTTTTGTGATTATTTATATAGGTATCTATCATATAATCAGACCTTTCTTTATTAATCTATTTTTTTCTATAATATGCAAGACAAACTGTATTATGATAGGATTTTGAGAAAATGGCTAAATTGCAACACGAAAAGTTACAGTTCAATGAAAATAATATTATGTAAAAAAGATATTAGAAAAAAGCGAGCAAAACATTGTAAATATACATTTAAAAAAATATAATGAACAAAAATAAAAGAAGGGAAAATTTACAAATGAAAATAAAAAATACTAGTAAAGGAATAACACTAATAGCATTAGTTATAACAATCATAGTATTACTAATTTTAGCAGGAATAAGTATAGCAACTTTAATTGGAGATAATGGAATATTAACAAAAGCAAGAAAAGCAAAAGAAGAACAATTAATAGCACAATATAAAGAAGAAATTAATTTAATAATAGCAGAAGAAATAGCAGAAAGAAAAATAGAAGCAAAACCAGAATTAATGATAGAAAGCCTAGACACGAGGATAAGAAAAAAAGAATGGGTAAAAGAAATATATAAACTAAATGATGACCAAGAAGAACAAACAACATTTGAAGCAAGTACTCACTTATTAGTAGAGAGTAAAGAATACTATGAATTTTTAATAGAAGTAGATGAAAATAGTAACACAGCTAGAATTGTGGAAACAGTAAAAGGAACTAATGAAAAATATACTATAACTTACCATCCTAATGAAGGAACAGGGAAAATCATAACAAAACAAGTAAAAGCTGGATTTTTGATACGATTAGAAGAATGTAATTATAGTAGAGAAAAATTCATGTTTGTAGGTTGGTGCGAAAAGAAAGAGCCTGATAGTGAAGCGATACCTTATGCAGCAGGAAGTAAATATCAAGTAAAAGGAAATGTAACTTTATATGCTACATGGGAATCTACGGTAGCTACCATAACATTTAATAGCAATGACGGAACAGGAAGAACAGAAACTGTAGAAGTAGCAAAAGAAAAGAATACAAAATTGCCAGAAAACAAACTAGAAAGAGATGGATACGAATTTGTAACATGGAATACAGAAGCAGATGGTTCTGGAAAAACTTATGAAGAAGGAGATATTATTAATACGACAGAGGACATTACTTTATATATTGTTTGGGAAAAGCAAAGAGAAGCACCAGAGTACTGGAAAATAACTAAAAAGACAGACAGCGAATGGTATAACTATGGAAATGCAAAAATAAATCAACCCAAGCTAACAGGAAAAATGAAACCGATTAAATATATTGGAGAAAACCAAACCGGAAACAAATGGGCAAATGCGATTACGATGGATGGAAGTATGTGGGTATGGATACCAAGATATGCTTATAAAATAACAAGTGGATATCATTCCGCTACAGATGGAACAATAGAAGTAGCATTTTTAGATACCGATAATCATTTTTTAAATGGAGAAACAGGAATTTTATTAACAGACCCAAACAAAGTAACTTATACAGGAGATGCTCAAAATGAATGGTTAGTTCATCCAGCTTTTACAAGTAGTGCAGTAAATGGAGGAGGATTTGGTGAACTAGAAGGATTATGGGTAGGAAAATTCGAAACAACAGGTGTGGATAATAGTAATCCTTATGTTACAACAAATAATTATTTGTTTGGGGTTTTTCCGGGAGTGAACACAGCTAATGGTGGTAACTTGAATAATCTATATCAAAGTGCTAAAAATAGTAAGTTTGAAGAAGAAGTAACATTAAATTCACATATGGCTAAAAATAGTGAATGGGGTGCGATTGTGTATTTAGGACATAGTAGATATGGAACAAACGGACTTGAAGTGAAATCAGTGGTTTCTGCAACAAAATCAGGAGGTACTAATGTGGTAAAAGATATATATACTACGAACAAAAAACAGAGTACAACATGGAATGCTTTTGGAATTTATGACATAAATGGCAACGCAATTGAGGCTGTTGCTAGTTATACTAAGGAAGCTAGAAATGGAGGACGGAGCGTTAAATGTTATGGGAACGTCAAGAGGAGATTTTTATGGTGCAGATAACGCGGAAAGAACGACTTCGACACCTTATAAAACAGTTTATACGTCTACACGATATAAAGTTGACCGTCTTGAATTCCTAGGGTGTGCCGTAGATGAAACATCTAGTACAATGGCATTGTCGACTGACGGCTCGTGGTTTGGAAAACATACGTACATGCCGTATTGGCGTGAGCCAGTTTTTACAAGACCATCAATGTTTGGTTTCCACGATACTAGTAGAATTGAAGGAGGAGGTACTGGAAGTTGCGATTATAGCGGCTGTAGAATACGTATGATTTTAGCACTGTAAATTATATAATAAAACTAGTCAAAAAATGCTTAGAGTATAAAAGACTTAAGCAATTTGACTAGTTTTTTATTACTTTTGCTTTTTATTTTGCTAAAACTAAATTTTTATTGTAACTTTAATAGAATTATCTAAAAATTTTAAAATTAATAGAAAAATGTCGAATAATGCGATGAAAAAATCTTAAAAATCATTGAAAAAAGTCAAAAATTGTGTTTTAATATAGACATACTTAAATTCATTAAAAAATTAAGTCAAAATTTTGTATACAAAAATTAAAATCTTAATTGAATTATTTCTAAAATTTCAAAACAAGAGTAAATAAAAGAAAAATATAATAAAAGAGCCAAAGAAAAAGAATAGATACAAATTTACTTCAAAATAAAAATTGACATATGAAACAATATGCGCTAAAATGAAAGGAGAAGATTAAAATAGAACAAATTAATTATTTACAAAGTAACAAATTAGAGAATTTGTGGAGATTAGAAGAACCTAATGTTACCTATGATTATGGGCAAAATAAGATAAATCAGTATCATGATAAAACATTTAAAAATTTATTTAGTAACAAACAAGAAGCGGTGAAATTTATAAACAAATATTTAAAGATAAAAGGAACAAAAAACGAATTACAAAGTAATCAAATAGAAAAATGCAATACAGAATTTATAACTAAACAGAACGAACAAATCGAAAGTGATATTTTATATAAAATAAAAGGAACAGAAACGTTTATATTAATAGAGCAACAAAGTAAGGTAGATTATTTTATGGCAAAAAGAATATTATATTATTATGTAGAAATAATGAGAGAAACAGAAAAAGAAGAAAACATAGAAAAAATAGTGCCGACAGTTTATCCAATTGTATTATATACAGGAAAAACAAGATGGACAGCTAAAACAGAATTATCAGAATTACAGAAAAATATAGACAAAATAGAAAAGGCTTTATATGTATCTTATAATTTAGTAGATATTAATAACTATACAAAAGAAGAATTAATAAAAGAGAGAAGTAGTATTGCAAAAGCAATGCTAATGGAGAAAATAAAAAATAAGGAAGAACTAATAGAAGTCTTAGAAAATATAGTAAAGGAAGATTTAACAAAACAAGAGAAAAAATTTATGTTAGATATACTAACAAATATCGTAGAAGAAGAAATAGGAAAAGAAAAAGCAGGAGAATTAAAAGAAAAAATAGAGAAAAAGGAGGTAAATAATATGGTAACAGAGAATTTAAGAAATATTTTTAGAATGAATTATAATGAAGGTGTTGAATTTGGAAGGCAAGAGGGAATACAAAAAGGAATACAAAAAGGAATACAAAAAGGAATACAGACAGCAACACGAAATTTTGTGATTCAAATGATAAAAAATAAAATGAGTGACAAGACAATTAAGAAAATAACTAAAATAAATGATGAAGAATTAACTCAAATAAAAGAAGACATGAAAGAATAGATGAATTGTTACAAAAAGTTGGTCAACTAAGTGACACTATTAAAAATTATTGATATACTTTCAATGTTCAAAAAGAATAACTGGAATTTAATTTGTTGAAATAGAATATAAAATAAACAATAAAAAGAACCTTGACAACTGATTAAAGAAAAGGATAGAATAAAACTATAAAATAGAAAAAAGAAAGGTGTGTAGTATGTTAGAAGAATTAGAAATAGCAGAATTAAAACAAAACGCAAGAAAAATAAGAAAAGACATAATAGAAGAAGTCTACAGAGCAAAATCAGGACATCCAGGAGGATCACTTTCAATAGCAGATATTTTAACAGTATTATATTTTAAAGAAATGAAAATTAACCCAGAAAATCCACAAGATGAAAACAGAGATAGACTAGTTTTATCAAAAGGTCATTGTTCGCCAGCTTTATACAGCTGTTTAGCTAATCGAGGGTATTTTAAAGTAGAAGACCTAAAAACATTTAGAAATATCAATAGCTACTTACAAGGACATCCAGACAAAAATAAAGTACCAGGAGTAGATATGACAACAGGCTCTTTAGGTCAAGGGCTATCATGCAGTAATGGAATGGCAATAGCAGGAAAAATGAACAAAAAAGATTATAGAGTTTACTGTATTTTAGGTGATGGCGAAATAGAAGAGGGTCAAGTTTGGGAAGCGGCAATGGCTGCTAATAAGTACAAACTAGATAATTTATGTGTAATTGTAGATAATAACAACTTACAAATAGATGGAACAATAGAAGAAGTTATGAGCTCTTATCCAATAGATGAAAAATTTAAAAGTTTTGGATTTCAAATAATTAACATAGATGGTCATGATATAGAAGAGATAGTAAAAGCTTTTGAAGTTGCTAAAAACGTAAAAGGAAAGCCAACATGTATTATAGCAAAAACAATCAAAGGAAAAGGAGTAGACTTTATGGAAAATCAAGCAGGGTGGCATGGAAAAGCTCCAAATGAAGAACAGTACAACCAAGCAATAAGAAGTTTAGAAAGGGATTAGTAATAAGATTTTAATAATATATAAAATTTAGAATATTATTCATGCTTATTTATGCCTTTTAAGAAAGGAATGAGATTAAAAATGGAAAATAAAAAAATTGCTACACGCCAAAGCTATGGAGAAACCTTAGTAGAATTAGGAAAAGAAAACGAAAATATAGTTGTATTAGATGCTGATTTAGCAGGAGCTACAAAAACAAATTTATTTGCAAAAGAATTTCCAGACCGATTTTTTGATATGGGAATAGCAGAAGCTAATATGTTAGGAACAGCAGCAGGATTTGCTACTTGTGGAAAAATTCCATATGCAAGTACATTTGCTGTATTTGCAGCTGGAAGAGGATATGATCAAATTAGAAATAGCATTTGTTATCCAAAACTAAATGTGAAAATCTGTGCAACTCATGCAGGAATTACAGTAGGAGAAGATGGAGCAACACATCAGATGTTAGAAGATATTTCTTTAATGAGGAGTTTACCTAATATGACAGTAATTTCACCATCAGACGATACACAAGCAAGATGGGTTATAAAAGAGATTAGTAAAATAGATGGGCCAGTTTATGTAAGACTAGCAAGACTTGCAACAGAAGTTTTATATGATGAAAATCAAAAATTCGAAATAGGGAAAGCTATTCGGAATAGGAGAAGGAACAGATGGAACTGTTTTTGCAACAGGTGTTACAGTAGCAGAAGCAGTTAAAGCACAAAAAGAATTGAAAGAAAAGGGAATTAATATTAGAGTAGTAGATGTTCATACAATAAAACCAATTGATAAAGATATGATTATTAAATGTGCAAAAGAAACAAAAAAATTAGTTTCAATTGAAGATCATAGTGTTATAGGAGGACTAGGCTCTGCAATTAGCGAGGTTTTAACAGATGAGTATCCAATAAAATTAGAAAGAATTGGAATGCAAGATGTATTTGGAAAATCAGGAAAAGCTGAGGAATTAATGGAGTATTTTGGATTAACTTCAAATGTAATTGTAGAGAAATTTTTGTAAAATTTTTAAAAGAAAGAAAAACAGAGAAAAAAGATAAAAAATGTAAAAAAACCAACATTTTCTATCTTTTTTTTGCTAAAAAAGTATTGCAAAAAAAACACTTTATTGATATGATTAGGTAGAATACAATATAAGGGAAATTGACACTAAAAAACAACGGATAATAAGGAGAAACAAAATGATAGAATTTAGAAATGTATGTAAAACATATGATACAGGAACAAAAGCAGTTAAGAATGCCAACTTTGTTATAGATAAAGGTGAATTTGCATTTTTAGTAGGGTCATCAGGAAGTGGAAAATCAACACTAATAAAACTAATATTAAAAGAAGAAGAACCAACATCAGGAAATTTAATTATTAATGGAAAAGATACCACTTTTTTAAAGCCAAACAGAGTGCCATTTTTAAGAAGAAGTATGGGAGTAGTGTTTCAAGACTTCAGACTTTTACCAGACAAAACAGTTTATGACAATGTAGCTTATGCAATGTATATTGTAAGAGCAACACCAAGACATATTAGAAGACAAGTACCAATGGTATTATCATTAGTTGGACTAAGCGGTAAAGCTAAAATGTATCCAAATGAATTATCAGGTGGAGAACAACAAAGAGTAGCTTTAGCAAGAGCTTTAGTAAATAATCCTTCTATGCTAATTGCAGACGAACCAACAGGAAACTTAGATCCAGACACAGCTTGGGATATTATGAATTTGTTAAATGATATTAATTTAAGAGGAACCACTGTGGTTGTAGCAACACATGCAAAAGACGTAGTAGATAAAATGAAAAAAAGAGTTATCCATATACGTAAAGGCGAAATTGTAAGAGATGATAAAAAAGGTGGGTATGATTGTGAAATATAACAGATTTGGATATTTAGTCGGAGAAGGATTTGGAAATGTATTCAAAAATAAAAAATCAACAGGTGCATCATTAATGATTATGTGTGCTACAATGATTATTTTTGGTATTTTCTTAATTCTAACAGAAAATATAAATCACTTTGTAGCAGACATTGAATCAGCACAAGGAATACAGGTTTTTATTAATAATGATGCAACACAACAACAAATAGATGAAGTAGGAGACAAACTAAGACAACAAGATGAGGTACTTAAAGCTGAATTTGTATCAAAAGATGATGCATTAAATCAGATGAAAGAAAGATTTGGCGATAAACAAGACTTATTAGCAGGTTATGAAAAAAATAACATATTTCCGGCTTCTTATGTTGTAACCTTAAAAGATTTAAGCAAAAGTCAAGAACTACAAGCAAGGATTCTAACATTTGACAATATCAAAAAAATAACAAGTAAAGATGAAACTGTTACAACCCTAATTCACTTAGCAAATGGTATAAAAATTGTAACAGGAGTTATTTTAGTTTTATTAGTTATAATATCTGTATTTATTATAGCAAATACAATAAAACTTACTGTACATGCAAGAAGAAAAGAAATATCAATCATGAAATATGTAGGAGCAACAAATGGATTTATCCGTTGGCCTTTTATTGTAGAAGGTATGATAATAGGAATATTAGCAAGTAGCATATCAATTGTTATAGTTGGAGTAGTTTATAGTTTGTTAGCAGAAAAAATGGTAAATATACAATTTATGCAACTTATTAATATGAGTTTAGTAACATTTGGGGATATGTTCTCTTCAATTATATTTGTATACATGCTACTAGGAATTGGAATAGGAGCTATCCGGAAGTGTTATTTCTATGAGAAAATATTTAAAAGTATAAAGGAGAAAACATGCGTAAAATTTTATGTGTTGTTTTAGCTTTTCTAATTTGTAGTTTTAGTATTAATTCTTATGTACAAGCTGAAGAAATGACAGATTTACAAACAAGGCAAGAAGAATTAAAAAATCAAATTGATGAAGCTACTGGAGAATTAGAAGGAGTACAAGATGATTTATCAGAAAATCTTAAGCAAGTTCAAAAATTAGATGAAAGAATTGCAAAGTCACAAACTGAACTAGAAGAGTTAAATACTAAAATTATAGATTTACAAGAGCAAATTATTGATGTAGAAGGAAAGTTAAAAATAGCTGAAGAAAGATATAAAAGGCAAAAAGATATTTTAGAGGTAAGGTTAATTGCTATGTATGAAAGTAGCGAAACACAGTATTTAGATGTTATCCTAAGTTCTAGGAGTATGACTGATTTCTTGTCTAATTATTTCTTAATTACAGAACTAGCTAGCTATGACACAGACTTATTAGAAGATATGGAAAAACAAAAGAATGAAATAGAATTAGCAAAAAATAAATTAGATACAAATAGAGAAAAATACGATACTATGAAGCAAAATCAAACGAAAACAGCTAAAATATTAGAAAATACAAAAGCAGTTAGAGAAAATTATATTGCTAAATTATCAGACCAAGAAAAAGAAATACAGTTAAAAATTGATGAATATAATACACAATTTGACCAAATAAATAGCGAAATATTAGCTATTGCATTAGAAGGAATTGATACACAATATATAGGAGGAGAACTAGCATGGCCAATTCCAGGATATACCAGAGTTACCTCTAAATATGGAATGAGAATACATCCTATAACAGGTGTTTATAAATTACATACAGGAGTGGATGTAAGTGCTCCTATGGGAGCAAACTTTGTAGCAGCAAATGATGGAATTGTTACAAAAGCAGAGTATAATAGTGCTTATGGAAATATGGTAATTATTGACCATGGTGGAGGTGTTTCAACATTATATGCACATGGTTCAGAGATTATGGTAAAATTAGGTGATACTGTCAAACGTGGAGAAACAGTTGTGCTAAAAGTTGGTTCTACAGGATATTCAACAGGTCCACATGCACATTTTGAGGTTAGATTAAATGGTGTTGTAACAGATCCTTTACCATATATCACAAATGGTATGATACCATCAGCTAAAGATGAAAATACTACAAATGAGGTAGAAGAAAATACAATTAGTAATTAAAAAATTAAGGAGGATACTATGAAAAAGTTAGGAATAAAAATAATAGGAGTAATAATAGCTGTAGTAATTTTATTACAAGGAACAACGACTTTTGCTACAACACAGTCACAATTGAATGCGGCAGAAAAGAAAGTGAATGAAGCAAAAGAAGAATTAAAAGAAATAGGAACAGAAAAGTCAGCAGCACAAAAGCAAGTAGAAGAACTAACTGGGCAAATTTCTGAATATGAAATACAAATTAGAGCTTTAGATGATAGTATTAAAGAATTGAATCAAAAAATTTCACAAGAAGAAGAAAATTTGAAAAAAATACAAGAAGATTATACGAAACAAGAAGAATTGCTAGAAGCAAGATTAGTTGCTACTTATGAAGCAGGAGAAACATCATATCTTGACTTTATTTTATCATCTAGTAGTATTACAGATTTAATTTCTAACTATTATTTAGTATCAGAAATAGCAACAAGTGATACAGAATTATTAGAAAAAATTGAAAAGCAAAAAAAGACAGTAGAAGAAGCAAAACAATCATTAGAAAATAGCAAAAAAGAATTAGATACTTCAAAAGCTAGTAAACAAAGTGTAGCAACTCAACTACAAGATTCTAAGAATCAAAAAAATGCACAAGTAGCGAAACTTACAGAAGAAGAAAAGAAAACACAAGCAGAATTAGATCAATTTGAAAAAGATAAAAATGAAATTAGAGAAGAATTAAGAAGAGAAGCTTTGAGACAACAACAAGCAGCGGCAGCAGCAAATAAGGGTAATAGCAGTAGCTCTGGAAGCGGAAGCACAGGAGGAACTATATCTAATCCAAGTGCAAGTGGATTTGTTTTTCCAGTAGCAGGATTAGGAAAGGGAAATATTAGAAACAAAACTTATCCATCATATAGAGGGCATACAGGAATTGATATTAATATTAATGTAGTAGGAAAAACAATTGTAGCAGCTAAAGGTGGAACAGTACAAAGATCACAAGCTTATATAAGAAATGGACAGTATTATAGTTATGGAGAATGTATAGTTATTAATCATGGTGGAGGAGTTGCAACATTATATGCCCATGGATTAGCAGGATCAAGGAGGGTAACAGTAGGACAAACAGTTCAACAAGGACAAGCTATTATGACAGTTGGTTCAACAGGAAATTCAACAGGAGCACATCTACATTTTGAAGTATTAATTAATGGTAATCCAGTTAATCCATTACCATATTTACCATAAATATAGCAAAAAAATAGAAAAAAGGCGGAATATTTCCGCCTATTGTAATTAAATTTTTTTTATTGAATAATATGACAACGGAGGTCAAAATGGAAGAAAAAAGAAAATATAAAGTTTATAAAATTATTATGTTAGTAGTGCTTGTAGCATTTATTACTTTTTTGTGTACATCAATAGGAATGTATGAATTACTAATAAAAGACACAGAAAAATCTCATATGCTAGCTACAACTTCATCAAATTCAAATATCGAATCAACACTTAAACGATACAGAACTATTATAGACAAATATTATTTAGGAGATGTAGATGAGGAAAAGCTAAAAGAAGGTGCAATAAAAGGCTATATTGAAGGATTAGATGACCCTTATACAGAATATATTTCAAAAGAAGAAATGAAAGATTATTTAGATGATACCATGGGAAACTTTGTTGGAGTTGGAATTTACATGGTAAAAAATACAGAAGCTAACAGAATACAAATATTAGCTCCGATAAAAAATAGTCCAGCAGAAAAAGCGGGAATCTTACCAGGAGACTTAATTATATCAGTAAATGATGAAAATTATACAGCAGAAGATATGTCAACAGCTTCTAATAAAATAAAAGGAGAAGAAGGAAGCAGTGTAAAACTTGAAATTTTAAGAGGAACAGAAACTAAAACTTTTGAATTAAAAAGAGAAAGTATTAAAGTAAATCCAGTAGAAGGGAAAATACTAGAAAATGAGATTGGATATATAGAATTTTCTTCTTTTGACGAAGATACAGCAAAAGATTTTAAATCAAAATATGAAGAATTGCAAAAACAAGGAATAAAATCACTTATCATTGATTTAAGAAACAATGGTGGAGGAATTGTAGATGAGGCACTAGAAATAGCTGATTATATAGCTGATAAAGGTTCTATTTTATTATATGAAGTAGACAAAAACAATAATGAAGAAATAAAAAAATCTGAAAATAATCCAACTATTACACTTCCAATTATTATATTAACTAATGGAAATACAGCAAGCTCATCAGAAATATTAGCAGGAGCTTTAAAGGATTTAGGAAAAGCCAAAATATGTGGAACTAAAACATATGGAAAAGGTGTTATTCAACAAGTATTAACTTTGCCAGATGGAAGTGGTTTAAAAATTACATCACAAAAATATCTAACACCAAACAAAACAGAGATTAATAAAATAGGAATTGAACCAGATGAAAAAGTAGAATTGCCACAAGAAGTTAAAAATGCTTTAACAATAGAAGAAAAAGACGATACTCAATTACAAAAAGCAATAGAATTACTAAAATAATTCAATTTAGAAAGGATAGGAATAATGAATTTACCTAATAAATTAACGATATTTAGAATTATATTAGTGCCAATCATGGTAATTATCCCGTTTTTAGGAATACCAGGAGAATTTTTAGGAATACCAATTACATATTGGTTAATTGAATTTGTATTTATTTTAGCATCTTTAACAGATAAATTAGATGGATATTTAGCAAGAAAAAATAATGAAGTAACAACATTTGGTAAATTTTTAGATCCATTAGCTGATAAAATTTTAGTGCTAGCAGCAATGATAATGCTAGTAGAAATGGCTAAACTTCCAGCTTGGATACCAATTATTGTATTAGCTAGAGAATTTTTAGTATCTGGATATAGATTAATTGCAGTAGAAAAAGGTGGAAAAGTAATAGCAGCATCTAATTGGGGAAAATTGAAAACAGTTACACAAATGATAGCTATTATCCTAGCTTTTATTGATTTGCATAGCTTTGCAGAATGTTTTGGTGGAAACTTGCAAGGAGTGGCATTTTTCTTAAATCTTGCAGTAACAATTATGATGATAATTCAAACAATTGCTACTATCTTTTCTGGAATTGATTATATGAAAGGAGCAAAAGATTTAATAAAAGATTAAAGAAATTTGCTTGACAAATTTCTTTTTTTGCCGTAAGATAGTAAAAGATTTTTTAGAATAAAGATATAAATAAATAGAGTTAAGTTAGAAAGGAGAATGTTTATGGAAGAAAAAGAAGTAATATTAACACAAGAAGGATATGATAATTTAGAGAAAGAATTAAATTATCTAAGAACTGAAAAAAGAGCAGAAATTGCAGATAGAATTAAAGTAGCATTAGGATTTGGAGATTTATCAGAAAACTCAGAATATGATGAAGCTAAAACAGCCCAAGCAGAAAATGAGGTAAAAATAGCAGAATTAGAAAATAAAATAAGACATGCAAAAATCATTGATGAAAAAGATATTGATACAGAAACTATACAAGTTGGGAATATTGTAAAAGTATTAGATATGGAATTTGACGAAAAAATTGAATATACTATTGTTGGTTCAACAGAAGTTAATTTAGCAGAAAACAAAATATCAAATGAATCACCATTAGGAAGTGCATTATTAGGATCTAAGAAAAATCAAGTAATTGAAGTAAATGCACCAGCAGGCATTATGAAATATAAAATTTTATCTATAAAAAAATAGAAATTTTGCTAACAAGCAATAAAAATATTTTTATATTGTATAAAAGTTCTCCTAGTAGGAGAACTTTTTTTACATTCGTTTTTTTATATCCTTAAAGTAGTATCTAAAGATAGTCTAATCATATCATTTAATCCCTTTTCTCTTTCTTCGACAGTGGCAATATTTTTAATATACTTAGAATCTACTACACTCATCAAGCAAGCAGCACTTTTATTCAATAACTTAGCATTATAAAATAAAGCAAAAGCCTCCATTTCAGCACTAATAGGATTAAACCCTTTAGGAACTCTAGTTAGAAATTCATCAACATCTGTCATATAAATATCAAAAGAATCACAACAAATAGTATTTCCTTTAACAATAGGAATATTAATTTCTAATGATGTATCAATAATTTTAGAATTTAATTCTTTACTTGCATCTACAATATGGCAATTATCATTATTTAAAGAAAGAGCATAACTTCCTTCACTAAAAACTTGTTCTGATAAAATTATATCAAATAATTTTAATTCTGGTTTATGAGCGCCACAAGATCCAATACGAATAATATTTTCTACATCATAAAATTTATATAATTCATAACTATAGATTCCCATACTTGGCATCCCCATACCAGAAGCCATAATTGTTATAGTTTTTCCTTTATAAGTACCTGTATAAGCATAAATTCCTCTTACTTGATTAACTAATTTTGCGTTTTGTAAAAAATTTTCAGCAATATATTTGGCTCGCAAAGGGTCACCAGGCATTATAACAGTTTTTGCAATATCTCCTAAATTTGCTTCATTATGTGGTGTTGACATAGTAAATTTCCTCCTCATTCTTATTTTTCTAATAAATTAAGTAAATTATAACATAAAAAATAAAAAAAGCAAAAAATAATTATAAAAAAGCAAAAAATACTTGAAAAAAAATAAGGTACATGGTAGAATAAATATAGATTAAAAAAAAACCGCTTTTGGCAATTTTTTTAATCTTTTTTTAGTTTCGACCAATGGTAGGTTTAAGAGAAAGGAAGTTTTTGTTATGAACACAAAATATATTTTTGTAACAGGTGGAGTTGTTTCTGGATTAGGAAAGGGAATTACAGCTGCATCATTAGGAAGACTATTAAAGAATAGAGGATATAAGGTAACAATTCAAAAATTTGACCCTTATATTAATGTAGACCCTGGAACAATGAATCCATATGAACATGGAGAAGTATTTGTTACAGATGATGGAGCAGAAACAGACTTAGATTTAGGGCATTATGAAAGATTTATTAATGAAAATTTAACAAAAAATTCAAGCATTACCATGGGAAAGATTTATCAAAATGTTATTGAAAAAGAAAGAAAAGGAGACTACTTAGGAAAAACAGTCCAAGTAATTCCTCATATTACAAATGAAATTAAAGAAAAAATATATGGATTTGAAAATACAGATACTAATATTGTTATTACAGAAATCGGAGGAACAGTAGGAGATATCGAAGGGGTATCTATTATAGAAGCAATTCGTCAGGTTGGACTAGAAAAGAACCCAGAAGATGTTATATATATTCATGTTACATTATTACCATATATATTTGGCTCAAATGAAATTAAATCAAAACCAACTCAACACTCTGTAAAAGAATTACAAAGTTTTGGAATTAAGCCTAATATATTAGTTTGTAGAACAGAAAATGATATTCCAGATAGCATTCGTGAAAAACTATCTTTGTTTTGTAATGTTAGAAAAACAAGTGTTATTCAAAACAAAACAGCAGATTGTTTGTATGCTGTTCCACTAATGCTAGAAGAAGAAGGATTAGCAAGAGAAGTTTGTAATCATTTGAAATTAGAAAACTATGTACCAGATAATGCCAAATGGGAGGAAATGGTAAAAAATATAAGAAAAATTAAAGATGATAAAATAGTTAATATAGCAATTGTTGGAAAATATGTCAAATTAGAAGATTCTTATATTTCTGTCATGGAAAGTTTATACCATGCAGGTTTTGCTAATCATGTGAGAGTAAAAGTTCATTTAATTGATTCAGAAACAATAAATAGTGAAAATGTAGCTAAAAAATTAGAAGGAATAGATGGAGTTGTAGTACCAGGAGGATTTGGTAACAGAGGAATAGAAGGAAAAATTGAGACAATTAAATATGTAAGGGAAAATAAAATACCATTTTTAGGAATTTGCCTAGGTATGCAAATGGCAGTAGTAGAATTTGCAAGAAATGTATTAGGATTAAAAGATGCTAATTCAGCGGAATTAGACGAAAATACAAAAAATCCAATTATTCATATCATGGAAGAACAAAAAGGAGTTGACAAAAAAGGTGGAACAATGAGACTTGGGGCTTATCCATGTGTAATTAAAGAAGGAACCTTAGCAAGTAAAATTTATGGGCAAAAAGAAATATCTGAAAGACATAGACATCGTTTTGAATACAATAATGAATATAGAGAAAAACTAGAAGAAAAAGGATTAAAAATCTCTGGAACTTCTCCAGATGGATTATTAGTAGAAATGGTAGAAATAGAGGACCATCCATATTTTATTGCTGGTCAATTTCATCCAGAGTTAAAATCAAGACCTAATAAACCAGCACCATTATTTGTTGGATTGATAAAAGCATGTTTATAGGGGAGATTTACTATGCAAAAAATTGGAGACAAACAAATAAGAAGGCCTAAATTTGTTCTATTTATGGATAAAGATGGGACTACAGATTTAAATGATAAAAATTTAAATAATATATTTAATTTAGTTTCAACAATGGGTGGTATGTTAATATTTGTTACAGGAAGAACTGTAGGAGATATTGAAGGAGAACTAAAAAGAAAACATAAAAAGGTTCCAGAGATAATTGCAGGTGACAATGGAGCAGTTATTTGTTTTTGTAAAACAGGAGAGATTTTAGAACAAAAAACATTAGAACATGAAAAAGTAATGAAAACAGTAAATTATTTTATACAAAATGGAGGAAATAAAAATAATATTAGATATACGAATGGAAGAGATGTATTTGCATCTCAAGATAAGGAAATTAAAGAATACTATAAAGAAAATAGAAATGTAATATTTTGTGAAGATATATATAAATGTATTGATGACACAGAAGAAATAACAAAGATAACCTTAGCTGGTGGTAAAGAATTAATGCAAAAGATGACACAATTTGTAGAGACTTTAGATTATTGGACTGATATGGATGTTACAAAATTTCCTAAAAAATCTTATCAGCATTATAGATTAGATATTGCACAAAGAAATATTAATAAAGGTGAAGCTGTAAAATGGTTAGTTCAAAACTTAGAACCTGAATATGGTTATATGTGCGTAGGCAATGGAGCAAATGATGTTTCTATGTTTAAGGTTGCTATAGATGATAATATGTCTGTTGCTATGATGGAAAATACGCCTCAAGATGTATTTGAAGAAATGGAACAATATGCTAAAAACAAGAATAGGGGAAAAATAGAGAAAGTACCTAATGATAGAAATTTGGCTAATAAATATATATTGAAAAAGGCAAAAGCCTTTCAGGAACAAATTATGACTAAGGAAAAAATGGTAGGAAAGAAGCAAAGATTGCCTAATGTTATGAGAGTAAAAGTAGAAGGAATTAAAGGAAGAAATATTAGTCGCGGTACAGGGTATCACTCAAAGGGCAGAGATAGGTAGATATTTTCATAGAAAATTTTTAAACTAAAACTATAATATATTTTCAGTGAATTGTAACTATTTAGATAGTAAAAAATTTTGAAAAACTCTTGACAAATTATTTAAAAACATTTATAATCTATAATTGTCAGGAGGAGAACTTTGCAGGTGTAGTTCAATGGTAGAACCTCAGCCTTCCAAGCTGATGACGTGGGTTCGATTCCCACTACCTGCTCCAAAAATCCTGATAATAATTAATTTAATATTTGCAGGTGTAGTTCAATGGTAGAACCTCAGCCTTCCAAGCTGATGACGTGGGTTCGATTCCCACTACCTGCTCCAACGACGTATCTGTTCGAACTTTTTATAGAACAGATAGATATGAAAATCAATCAGTAAAATGGT
>CANPAC010000006.1 GCA_947571975.1 uncultured Clostridium sp.
AGTCTGCATTCATTGTTGCTGGACTTACTGCACTATAGTTTGTTTTTAAGTCATCACTTAATACAAAGGTTGCTACTGCATGGTAAGTTCCTGCATTGGTTCCTTTGTTATCTACATATGTTGCTGTGATTCCTTCTGGTAATTCACTAACTGTTATTTCATGTTCTGCTTTATCATAATCTACTGTTGCTCCATTAAACACTGTTGTTCCTGGTAATTGATATGCAATTTTCCTAATTGTTAATGTTGCATTTAATACATTACTTTCTGTTCCATTTACTTTTATACTTTGATGATTTTTACTTAAATTTAATCCTGCTGGTGTTTCTGTATCAAATTCAAAAGTTGCCGTTGCATTATATGTTCCTGCATTAATTGCCTCATTATCTGTATATGTAACTTTAATACCTTCTGGCACATTTCCTGTTACAGTAATTTCTCTCTTAGTTCCTTCTTTATAATCTACGGCAAGGTTATTAAAGCTTACGCCTGTTATTTCGTATGCTGTTTGTTTTACAGTTATTGAAACTTGAATGTCTCTTACTGTTTCAAAATTGATTGTATCTGCTGGTGTATAAGTTACTTTAAAAGTATTTGTTCCTACATTTCCAACAGATGTTGTTGAAGCATCTTGGAATGTAAATCCTTCTGGTAATTTTACATTTGCTAATGTTTGTCCAAATGTTGCTTCTAATCCTGTTGGTATTGTATATTGTGGGGTAGCTTTACTTACAGCTATTGATACTTCAATACCTGTTACTATTTCAAAATTGTTTGTGTCTGTTGGTGTGTATTTTACAGCAAATTTATTAGGTCCTGTTACAGTTCCAACAGGTGTTTCTGCACCTGCTACAAATGACCATCCTTCTGGTAATTTTACATTTGATAATGTTTGTCCATAAGTTGCTTTTAATTCTGATGGTACTGTGTAAGCTGGTGTTGCTTTTTTAATTTCAATTGTTGTAATTTCTAGACCTTTTATTTCTCCATATTCAGTTCCTTCTGCTATGTCTACTTTTACTTTGTAAATTCCAGCATTTGTTGGTGGTATTGTAGTTCCTTCTCCTTCTACACCATCAACTACTTGATAGTATTTTACAGTTACTGCTCCAGTTCCTGTAATTCCATTTTTTACTTTTACATCTACTTTTTTAGGTGTTGCATCATATATTAGGTTTTCTGTTGATGGAATTATTACGTCTAAATCATTTGTAGTTATTTCTTTTGCTTTAATTGTAATTAAAAATTTAAAATCTCTTCCTTTATAAGATATGACTACTCTTTGCTCTCCAATTTGATTTTTATCATATGATTTTATTGTTACATCTTCACTTGTCATATCAATTAATTGAGTAGCTCCTGATGCCATTGTTAATTTGATTTTTCCACATCTTAAGTCAAGTTCCTCTCCTACAGTATATACTGTTTTTGTTGGAAGTGTTGCTATTGAAGCCTCAGAAATAAAATCATATACCATATATGGGTAAATGAGTTGAGTTCCATCATATTCAAATATTGCATATTGTGACCCTGGAGATTTTGTTGAGAAGTTTTTAAACATACTTTCTGTTGGTGTAACATAAGATATGTTTCCTCTTCTATCTGTTACTTTAATTTGTGCTCCTGTTAAATCCAAGGCATCATTAACATAGTAACTTTTTTTCGTTGGAGCGGTTAATTCATTTATATTTTTATCTCCAACTACAGTTACTATTCTTGATACTGTATTTGATACATTTCCTGCTTTATCGGTATATGTATATGTTAATATCTGTTGTCCTCTTTTAGATGTATCTAATGTTTCATTAGCTAAAACTTTTCCAGTTCCATCTATGTTATCTGTCCAGTTTGCTCCTGGATCAGTAAATGTTCCATTTTGTGCTACATCCATATTGATAGAACCATTTAAAGTCAATACAGGCGCCTCAACATCTGATACATAATAACGTATCCATTGTCCATTTGATATATTATTTGAACCATCAACTGTATGGAATTGTAAGTACCATTCTCCCATTTCAGTTGGTGCTGTAAAGGTATATTCATTGCCTGGGTTATACACATAAGTAGCTCCTGATGTATAACTATCTGAATATTGTTTAACCCATTTGTATCCTAAATAATAAATACCATTGTCATCATTCATTTTAATTTTTATTTTTCTTCCTGGTGCAATTTTTGAATTATTATAAGGGTAATCATCTGGTGCATTAAAAGTGAATGTTGGTCTTACATTATCAACATAGTCTTTGGGCACATCACTTGATACTATATAATAAGGAATGTCTAGCCAATTGCTAACATTTCCATATTGATCACTTGCTGCTACACTAAGTTCATGTATACCTGTTGATTGTGGTGCTGTGAATTTTACAGAATAAGTTTTTGTTTGTGTTGTTATAGCTTGTACAACAGGTTGACTGCTACTATCAATATGTCGATTCCATTGATAGTAAAAATGAGTTAATAAAGATTCATCAGAAAATGTGAATCTTAATTCTGTTCCAGTTTTAACTCTTCCAGATGGCACAGTCATAGTTACTGTTGGTGCTGTTGTGTCAGTAGCTGCTAACTGTATAGCTGGAATTCCTGTAACTATCATGATAATTGTAATTATCATAACCATTACTTTTTTCTTTTGGTTTTTAATAAAATTAGACATAAGCTTTTTCCTCCTATTTCTTAAATTTTATAGTTTTATATGTTTAACATTTTATATACGTTATGTTATCTACAAACATACCGTACCACTTCTATTATATAACATTTTTTCCAAAAATGCAACATTTTGGTAATGTTTTTGTTATTTTTTTGCATTTTTTGTTTTTTTCTTATTTTTGGCGATAAAATAGGATTATTTTTTTGTGTTTTAACATTATTTATTATTACTTTTTTTCTTTTTTAATTTATGTTCACTTTGTTCGGTTTACAATTTAATTATCTTATTTTATTTTTATTTTATGTAAATATTATTGTTTCGAAAAATGTATCAGAACAAAAGTAGCATACTTAAAATTTCTTAACCTTAAAAAGAGGAAGTAACACTTCCTCTTTTTAACACTATTCAATTTTCACTATACATCCAAAACTGTTCTACTCTGGTGCCTCCGGTGGAGCATCCACTCCATCAGTATTCTGATTTGTAGAATCTCCTGGCATGACCACTACTGGCGGTTCTGCTACTGGAGGATTTGCTACTGGTGGATTTTCAGTTGGTGCCTCCGGTGGAGCATCCACTCCATCAGTATTCTGATTTGTAGAATCTCCTGGCATGACCACTACTGGCGGTTCTACCACTGGAGGATTTGTTGATTCTACTGGGGGAACCGGTGTTACTGGTTCCTCATACGGATTATCCCCTGGCATTACCGGAACAATTGGAGTAATCGGCTCTACTGGACCTACTACTGGATCATCAACTACCGGTGGATTCGGGTTGTCTGGCTCTTCTGGAGTTCCCGGATTCACTGGCGGTTTATCTTCCCCTGGTGGGGTTGGAATATCCGGGTCGTCAGGAATATCCGGGTCGTCTGGGTCAATTATTGGACCAATCGGGGGTATCGGAACTTCTATTGGGAGATCCAGACCTGGTGGGTCAGGAATATCCGGATTGTCCGGATTGTCTGGCTTATCCGGTGTCGGATTGTCCGGATTCACTGGCGGTGTCGGATTGTCCGGATTCACTGGCGGTGTCGGATTATCTGGATTTATTGGGTTAACTGGCTGAATCACTGACGGATTGCTGGAATTATTATCGTTGTTCGTATTAGTCGAACCACTTGGCCTACCATTAGGCCGCTTGTTGTTAGTGGTATTCCCAGAACCTGTCTGCTGTGCTAACGACTGATTATTTGTCCTATCATCAAATGCTACTAAATCTTCTGATTCAGTTTCATCTGATTCAACAATATCAGTTGTATCATCTTCAGCGCCGTCCACATCGGCATCCACTAAAATTTCCACATTTGGAAATTCCCATGGCCAACCTTTGAGAACCATCCCTTCCATTTCCGGCTTAGGCTGCATAAGTAGCCATATTATCACAAGTATAACTAATGTCGTCACACCTGCTAAAAGCCGATTTTTCCGTCTCCTACCTTTTTCCTCCTGGATTTTCGCCAATGCTGCAGATGCAGCATTGTTAGCGGGTCTGCCCTGCTGGCATTCTTCCCAGTTGTTGTCTTCGCGTTTCATAATACTCCTCCTTATTAATGATGACAACTTTAATAGTTACTAATCTATAATATAAAGTCGCTTTACTGGCATTCTTATCAATGTTAAGAATTAACCATACGACGAATCTCTACAAACGGGCTTTTACCCGTATACATAATAATTATAAACTATTTTTTTAAAAAAGTCAAATTTTGGCACGTTTAAATATAGTGTAAAATGATTTGCAAGCTAAATACGCTAAAATCATGCTATTTTAGCGTATTTACAATTTTTTTTGCTTCTAATTCTACTACTTTTTCTTCTCCTGTTTGCATGTTTTTTATTTTAACTGTTTTAGCTGCAATCTCATCTTCTCCTATAACAATAACATAAGGAATATTCAATTTATCTGCATACTTAAATTTAGTCTTTACTTTTTTATCAGACAAATAAATCTCTGTTTTAATATTAAAATTTCTTAGCTCTGTGGCTAATTTTATTGGTTCTTCTAAATCATGTAACATAGGTATAATTAATACCTGTGCAATTGATTTTTGTTCTTCCCTTATTAACTCTAATTCTTTTAATTGATAAAATAATCTTGTTAGCCCAATTGATATTCCAACACCAGGTAATTTCTTAGTTGTGTAATTTTGCGCTAGATTTTCATATCTTCCGCCAGAACATATACTACCTATTTCTCTATGGTCATCTAAAAAAGTTTCATAAACAGTTCCTGTATAATAATCTAAACCTCTTGCAATAGTTAAATCTACTTTAAAGTTTGTGTCTAATATTCCAAATAGTCTTATATTTTTTACTACTTCTTTTAATTCTTCTACTCCTTTTTTATAGTTTTCATTATCAATTCCTAATGTTTCTAACTTTGCTATTTTTTCATCAGATGTACCTTGTATCATCATAAAGTCAATTATTTTATCAACAGATAATAATGAAATATTTAATTGTGATAATTCTTCTTTTACTGCTTCTTTTCCAATTTTATCAATTTTATCAATAATTCTTAGAATTTCTACTGCATTTTCTTTTTGATTTAAACTCTCAAATAATCCATTTAATATTTTACGATTATTTATACAAATCGTAAATTTATCAAATCCTAGGCTTTTAAAAACTGTATAAATAATACTTGGCAATTCTGCATCATTAATAATATCTAATTCTTCATCTCCAATAATATCTATATCACATTGATAAAATTCTCTATATCTTCCTTTTTGAGCTTTTTCTCCTCTATATACTTTTCCTATTTGATATCTTCTAAATGGAAAACTTAAATTACCATAGTTCTTAGCTACATATTTAGCAAGAGGAACAGTTAAGTCAAATCTTAAGGAAAGGTCTGTGTCTCCTTTAGTAAAACGATAAATTTGTTTTTCTGTTTCTCCTCCAGCCTTTGCTAATAATACTTCTGATAATTCTATAATAGGGGTATCCATTGGTAAAAATCCATATTTTTGATATGTATTTTCTATTTTTTCTTTCATTTGATTCATTAATATTTGTTCACTTGGTAATAATTCCATAAAACCTGGTAAGGTTCGTGGTTCTACTTTATTCATTTTATCACTTTCTTTCTTAATTTTTAAAACAATTTTGGTTTTAATTCTAAATAAATTGGTTTTTCATCCTTTAACATGGTCATCATTCCATGTCCTGGATATACAATTGTTTCATCTGGAAGACTCATAATTTTTTCTTCAATCGATTTTATTATTTGTTCTCTATTAGAAGTAGGTAAGTCTGTTCTTCCCCATGTTCCTCTAAAAATCGTATCACCTGAAAATAGGCAATTTTCTTTTTTGCAATAAAGACTTGTACTGCCTTTAGTATGTCCTGGTGTATGAAGAACTTCAAATTCTAAATTTCCTAAATGTATGGTATCGCCATCATCAATTCGCGAATCTGCCTCTAATTCAATTTGGCCAAGGCCTATATATGGTGTTAAATTTACTTCTGGATTATTTAGTCCTTCACTATCTTCTCTATGAATTAATATTTTTCCACCACATCTATTTTTTAAATCCATTACTCCACATATATGGTCTCCATGACAATGGGTTAAATATATATATTTTAACTTTCCATTCATAATATTAATTAATTCTTCTATTTTATCAGCTTCTCCGGCCTGGGTCAATTACCATAGTTTCTTTTGATTCTTCCTCTAATATAATATAGCAATTTGTTGGGTCTCCTATCCAAGTGTCAATCTTTCGTTCTTTTAATTTCATTTTTTTCTCCTTCATGTTAACATCTTTTTACTTCATATACACTATCAACTTTTCTAATTGCTTTTTGTACTTTGTTCAATTCCTCTAAATTATCAATTTCTAATGTAATGTTCATAATAGCTATTCTTTCTTTTGTCGTTTTAGTGTTAACTCCTAATATTTTTGCTTTTGTTGTTCCAATTTCTTTTAAAATATCCATTAGTAATCCGCTTCTATCATTAGAATATACTTCTATTTCTACCTGATATGATAAAGCTTCTTCATTATACCATTCAACATCTATTATTCTGTTTTCTTCAGATACTAAATCTCCTACATTTATACAGTCTTTTCTGTGAACAGATACACCTCTTCCTTTTGTGATATATCCTACTATCTCATCTCCTGGAAGTGGATTACAGCATTTTGATAATTTAACTAAGCAATTATCTATTCCTTTTACAATAACACCTGAACTTGAAACTTTTGACTTTTTTTGTTTTGCCTTAGCTAGTTCTTCTATTTTTGCTTCTATATTTTCTTCTTCATGTTCTTTTCGATATTCTTGTAACATTCTTGCTATTACCTTAACAGATGAATTAGCACCAAAGCCAACAGCTGCATACATTTCTTCTATTGTCTTATATTTGTATTTATCTAGCATTGGCTCTATATATTCTGGTTTAAATAAATCTGTATGGGTAAAACCTATTCTTTTTAGTTCTTTTTCAATTAGTTCTTTTCCTTTTTCTATGTTTTCTGCTTTTTGTGCCTTTTTAAACCATGTTAAAATCTTGTTTTTAGCGCTTGTACTTTTTACAAATTTTAACCAATCTCTACTTGGTCCTTTTGAACTATCTGATGTAATAATTTCTACAATATCACCACTTTTTAGTGGGGTTATAATTGGCATCATTTTACTGTTAATTTTACATCCTGTCATATGATGTCCTATTTCAGCATGAATAGTATATGCAAAATCAATTGGTGTTGCATCTCGTGGTAATACTTTGATTTCTCCTTTTGGAGTAAATACATATACTTCATCTTCAAATAATTCTGTTTTTAAGGTATTTAAGAATTCTTGTGGGTCTTGCATTTCTTTTTGCCATTCTAATGTTTCTCTTAACCATGCTAATTTATCTTCTTCTACTTTTACTGATGTCTTTTTTCCAAAATAGTTAGCTTCTTTGTAAGCCCAGTGTGCTGCGATACCATATTCAGCAATATGATGCATGTCATAAGTACGAATTTGTACCTCAAATGGTGTTCCTTTGTCTCCTAATAATGTTGTGTGTATTGATTGATACATATTAGGTTTTGGTACTGCTATATAATCTTTGAATCTTCCTGGCATTGGATTATACATTTCGTGCACAACACCTAATGCTGAGTAACAATCTTTTATAGAATGAACTAAGATACGTAAAGCAAATAAATCATATATTTGGTCAAGGTTTTTGTTGTCTCTTTTCATTTTTCTATAAATACTATATAAATGTTTTGCTCTTCCGAGTAACTTCTGCTTCTATTTTTTGCTTTTTTAATTGTGCACGGATATCATTCATAATTTTTTCTATAAATTGTAGTCTTTCTTCTCTTTTTTTATTAATTCCTTCTACTAAATCATGATATTCTTCTGGATTTAAGTACTTAAATCCTAAGTCTTCTAATTCCCACTTAATAGAATATAAACCTAGTCGATTAGCTAAAGGAGCATATAACTCCATAGTTTCTTTCGCATTTGCTATTTGTCTATCTCTTTTTAAGTATTTTAAGGTTCTCATATTATGAAGTCTATCAGCTAATTTTATTAATATTACTCTTATGTCTTTTCCCATGGCTAAAAACATTTTTCTGTAATCTTCTACTTGTTGTTCTTCAATAGATGCAAATTGCATAGAGCTTAATTTAGTTACACCTTCTACCATTTCTGCAATTTCCATTCCAAATTCTTGCCTAATATCATTATCTGTTACTTCTGTATCTTCTACTACATCATGTAAAAGAGCAGAGCATATTGTGCTATCATCTAGTCCAATATCAGCTAAAATATAAGCAACATTAATAGGGTGAACAATATATGGTTCTCCTGAACGTCTACATTGTTCTCCATGATTAGCTTTAGCATAATTATATGCTTTCATAATTAATTTTGTATCAATTTTTCTACTATGCTCTTTTCTTTTATTAATTATGTCTTGTATTGTTATCTCTTTTTCCTCTTGCAACTTTATATCCTCCTTTTTCTTCATTTCAATATTTTAACTTCTATTATTATCTATTATTTTGTAACATTTTGTGTGTCGCAACCTACTAATTAAGATATTTAGAAGGTTGCTCCAATCGCACTCGCTACCGCTCGTTTGGTCGCTTACGCAATGTTAGAAAATAATAGATAATAATAATATAAAATATTGTTATAAAGAACGCATTATATCTTTCATATTAATTTGCAAGCTTTCTACTCCATTAAAGCTATTAATTTCAAGTACACCTACTACATCAATTTTATCTCCAATTCTATATTCTTCTGCTAAATTGCCTAAATTGAAACCGATTCCATTAATAATAGTATTATTGTCTTTTAACGTCAGTTTTAAATGTTTCCCTTCTGATAAAGCACGGATAGAATCAATTCTAAGATTTTTAAATGCAAATACTGGCATTCTATTTCCTTCTCCAAATGGTTCTAATTGTTTTAAGCTTTCTACTACATCTTTGTTAATATCTTTCACATCAATTTTACTGTCTACTTGAATGATAGGCACAATTTCATCAATATGCGCTTCTTTTGCAATTTGCTCAAATTCTTTTCTAAATTGCAAAAATTTTTCCTTTCTTATAGTTATTCCCACTGCCATACTGTGCCCACCAAACTTTTCGATTGTGTCTGTACATCTACTTAAAGCTTCATGTAAATCAAATCCTGGTATGCTTCTTCCTGATCCTTTACCAATTCCATCTTCTTCAAAACTTAAAAGAATACTTGGTTTAAAATAGTTTTCTGTAATTTTAGAAGATACAATTCCAATAACACCATGATGCCAATTTTCTCCTCCTACAATTATGGTATTACCTTCATCTAAGTGTTCTTCTTTAATTTGTTTTAATGCACTTTCGAAAATGCTTTTTTCTGTTTCTTGTCTTATTTGATTACGTTCATTTAATTTTTTTGTTAGTTCTGATACTTGATTATAATTTTTAGATAGTAAAAGCTCTAAAGCTTCTTCTGCTTTTCCCATTCTTCCACTTGCATTAATTCTAGGTGCTACTCCAAAAGAAATTGTATTAGAATCAATTTTAGTATAACCAGATGAATTAATAATAGCACGTAAACCAATGTTTTTCGTTTGCTTAATTAACATTAGACCTAATTTAGCAATTACTCTATTTTCATTAATTAATGGTACAATATCTGATATAGTTCCTACACAAACAATATCTAAATATTTTAAATATTCTTCCTCTTTTAATCTTAAGGTTATTCCTATTGCTTGAATTAATTTAAAAACAACTCCTACTCCTGCTAATTCACGAAATGGATAGTTGCTATCTTTTCTTTTATTATCAATAACAGCTATAGCATTTGGTATTTCATTACCTGGTTCATGGTGGTCTGTTATAATTGTTTCAATTCCTAATTTGTTAGCATATTCAATTTCTTCTATTGCTGATATTCCACAGTCTACTGTTATCATTAATTGACATTTATTATTAGCAATTTTTTCAATGGCATTTTGGTTTAACCCATATCCTTCTTCTAATCTGTTTGGTATATAAGTTTCTACTTCTAATCCTCTGTCTTGCAAAAAACTTTTTAATACTGTTATACTTGTAATTCCATCAACATCATAGTCTCCATATATTGTAACTCTTTCTTGGTTATCTATTGCATTGATAATTCTTTGGACAGCTTTTTGCATATCTGTAATTAAAAATGGGTCATGAAAATCTCTTCTTGTTGGCTCTAAAAATAGTTTTATTTCATCTTCATTTATGATGTTTCTGTTTACTAATATTGTGGCTAATAGTTTGTTAATTTGGTATTTTTCTTGTATTTCATTTACTTTGTTTTCATCAGTTTCATATATTTGCCATTTTTTATTCATATTCCTCTCCTAATTCTTATTTTTTTATATTTTATACTATTTTGTTGTTTTTTAAAAGTCTTTTCAAAAAATTTGTCAATTTCACTTGAATTTCTTTTATTTTTAGTATAAGATATGAAAGAAAGTTATGAGAATTACATAGGAGGAAAAAATGCCAAGAAAAACAAAAGAGCAAAAAGAATTAGAAAATGAAATAAAGAAAGTAGAAAAGAAACCTACTAAAAAAGCTACAAACACTACATCTAAAGCTAACCTCCCCAAAAAAAGTACAGCCAAACCTACTACTAGTAAAAAAGCTTTAGACACAACTATAAAGAAAAAAGAACCTGCAAAAAAAACTAGTACTACAAAAACTAATGTAAAAAAGGAGACTACCAAGAAGACATCAACTAGTAAAAAAGAATCCTCTACTAAAAAAGTAGCAACAAAGTCTGCTTCTACTAAAAAATCAACTACTAAGAATGTTTCTTCTACTAAAAATGCTACTAAATCAACAACTAAGAAAAAAGCAAAAAAGGTAGAAATTGTAGAATATTATGATTTACCTTATAGATATAATCAAACTGTTGTAAAGGTTCTAGCCCAAACACCTACTAACTTATTTATCTATTGGGATATTTCAGATAAAGATAGAAAAAACTTTGAAAAACAATATGGTGATAATTTTTTTGAGACAACTAGACCTATTTTAATTGTTCATAATGATACTTTAGGTTATAGTTTTGAAGTAGAGATTAATGATTTTGCTAATAGCTGGTATTTACATGTAGCAGATAGCAAATGTGATTATAGAATTGAACTTGGTAGACGTCCTATCAAAAAAACAGAAAAACTAACTATGGATTATATTTATGTTACAACTTCAAATGAGATTGAATCACCAAATGATAGAATATTATTTGATAAAAATCAAAAAATGGTTTATTTTCGAAATGTTAAAACAGGAAGTGAAACACATAAAAATATATCCTCTATTTCTTTTATTCGAAATATGGGAAAAATTTATAATATATATGATTTATATAAGGCACTTTACAAAGACGAAAATATAGAAGAAATTTATGATTTATCAAATCCATCTTCTAGTAACCCTTCATCCTATTAGAAGTTTTGTTATTAAAGATTAAATAGAAATTTTTAAAACTTTGGGTTGTTATCTTTTAGCCCACATTTTAACAAAGGAGAATACTAAAAAATGCAAGAAAAAAAAGGATATGTAAGTTTTGTTCTTCATGCACATCTTCCTTTTATCCATCATCCTGAAAGTGATGATTATTTAGAAGAATCTTGGCTATATGAAGCAATATCTGAAACTTATCTACCACTACTAACTAACTTTCAAAAACTAGTAGAGGAAGGTGTCGATTTTAGAATTACCATGTCAATGACACCTCCTCTTCTTTCTATGTTAGATAACAAATTGTTACAAAAAAAATATATTAAATATTTAAAACAATTAATTGAATTGTCAGAAAAAGAGGTTAAGCGAACTGCTAGAGATGAAAGATTAAATAAACTTTCTTATTATTATTTAAATAGATATTCTAATGATTTACACTTATTTAAAGATGTTTATAATTGTAATTTAATAGAAGCTTTTAAGCATTTCCAAGACATTGGTGTATTGGAAATTATTACTTGTGGAGCTACTCATGGATATTTTCCTATTTTATATGTTAATGAAAAAACTGTAAAAGCACAAATTGCTGTTGGAGTTCAAACATATGAAAGATATTTTGGAAGAAAACCACGTGGTATTTGGCTTCCTGAATGTGGTTATGTTCCTGAAGCTGATAAATATTTAAAAGAGTTTGGTATTGACTATGTTATTACTGAATCACATGGTATTTTATATGCTAATCCAACACCTATTTATGGTACTTTTGCTCCTATTGTTTCTCCAGAAGGAGTTATCGCCTTTGGTCGTGATATAGAATCTTCTAGACAAGTATGGAGTTCTATTAATGGTTATCCTGGTGATTATAATTATAGAGAATTTTATCGTGATATTGGTTATGAAGCTGATTATGATTATATTAAACCATATATCGCACATAATGGTGTTCGTGTTCATACAGGAATCAAATATCATAGAATTACAGGTGATACAGAATATAAAGATTATTATAATCCTCAATGGGCTATGGATTCTGCTGAAAAACAAGCTGGGCATTTTTTAGATAGTAGAACTTCTCAAATTGCTAATCTTTCACAATATATGGATACTCCTCCTATTGTTTTGTGTCCTTATGATGCAGAGCTTTATGGTCATTGGTGGTATGAAGGTCCTTATTGGTTATATATCTTGTTTAAAAAAATTTATTATGATGATTGTAATTTTGAATTGATTACACCATCTGAATACATTGATAGATTTCCAAATATGCAAATATCTTCTCCTTGTCGTTCAAGTTGGGGTGCTAATGGTTATAGTGAGGTATGGCTAAATCCAACAAATGACTATGTTCATAGACATTTACATGTAGCTGGTGATAGAATGTGTGAATTAGCCTATCTTTATCCTGATGCTAAAGGCTTACAAAAAAAGGCTTTAAATCAATGTGCTAGAGAATTATTATTAGCACAAAGTAGTGATTGGCTATTTATCATTACAAATGGTACAATGGTTGATTATGCTAAAAAAAGAATTAAAGATCATATTGGAAGATTTACTCGCTTGTATGAACAAATTAAAGAAAATAAAATAGATGAAGATTTTTTGAAAAATATTTCAAAAAAGGATTGTGTTTTTCCTGATATTGATTATCGAATTTATTTATAAAAAATATATTTAATTAAGAAATCTCTTAATTGATTTCTATCTTCACCAATTTTTCCCATCTAGCATACTATAATGTATAACTTTTGAAATTTAGTAGATACTAAGTATGTTAGAAAGGGGAATTTTTTTATGAGGTCTATATGTATTAAGACAAATAATTCTGATTTAATAAATTATCTACTAAATGAATTTAAGAATATTGACTTATCTAATGTGTGTTTTTCTGAAAATGAATTTAGGTCTTATAAAAATGTTATAATTCATTACACTAGTACTGATGAAGCTTTTTTCTTGTCAAAAGTTTCTTCTATTCTAAGTTTTTTAGTGATTGATGAGCTAGAAGAAGATTTTTTGAAGCGTTTGATTTACGAAAATTATTTTTATTTTGATGCAAATGAGAGAAGCAAAATTTTAGCAATTTGTTTTGATATTATGACTGAAGATTTTTCTAAACGATTTGATGAAAAATTTAATACTCTTTATGATGTTTTTTACGAATTTTTACTAACTCATAAATCAATAGTATTGCCAGGTTTTATTAATTTTAGGCTAAAAAATTATTTTTCTATTTTAGATGATGTTGTAAATGAAGCTGTAAATCATTTTGTAATTGAAAAAGAATACTTAGAGTTTATTTCTTTACTCAAATTATACATTAATTCTAAGGATTTTGGATGCGAAATGGTTCATATCATTTTTTCTTCTTCTGAGTCTATCTTACTTGATGAAAATAAAAATTTGATTGTTGTTCAAGATGATATTTTTAAAGCTAAATATTTAAGTGATATTACTTTTTCTTCTAATGACTATATTTTAAATTCATTACTAACTTTGTTGCCAAAGAAGATTTATATACATTTAGTTGACAATTATATTGATGAATTTATAAATACTCTACAATTAGTATTTGAAAATAAAGTTCATTTATGTACAGATTGTAATATTTGTGAATTATATAAAAAAACAAAAATTCCACATTCAGAACTTTCTTAAAGTTAATGTGGAATTTGTTATTTTTTAGTTAAAAGCATTAATTGCATCATATAATCCTGGTAATACACTGTTTACAAAATTATCATCTTCTACTACTTCCCATTTTCCGTCTTTTTTCTCTAATGTGATAGCTTGTGTTTGAGTTACAGTTCCTATTTCTTCATTTCTTAGTTCTTCCATTAAGTAATTTGTCATATCATTTTCTGTAGTTTTTCCTGTCATTGCTGCTTTTAAAGCCTTTTGCATATAATTTCCCATAATAGCTTTAAAGTCTTTGTTTGTAATTTCTACTTCTACTGTTGCTGTTTCTCCTTCTTCTTTTTCACTTAAAATTTTCCATTCTAATTTTTCAAATAATAATTTTTGTGCTTCTGTGTTAAAACCGTCTTCTTCTTGTACAAATCCAGATAATAGTTCTTGTGCATAAGCTCCTGTTTTTAATTGTTTTAACTCATCTTCAACTGCTTTTTTAGGAGAGTCATTTCCAGTTAACATTGCTATTATTGTAGCAATTACTGCAACAACAGCAGCTGCTATTGCTATTATAATTATTAAGTTATTAGATTTCTTGTTATTTCCTCCTTTTGTTTCTACTTTTTTAGTAGTAGTTTTTGGTGTTTCATTTTTTGTTTCTGTTGTTACTTTCTTTTCTTCTGTTTTCTCTACTTGCTTTGTTTCTTTTTTAGTTTCTTCCATTTTTTATCCTCCCTTTATTGCTTTTTATTTAAGTTGATTATATATTAACAAAAAATTTTTTGCAACATTTTTAGACAAATTTCAAAATAATTTTGTTACATTTTTTATATGTTTTCTTTACCCATTTCTACTACTCTATTCAAATTTCCAACAAAAAACATCAATGCCCATATTACTACTATTGCAAAAATAATGTAAAACCCAATATATCCTATTTTTAAAGAAATTCCTGTAAAATAGCAAACCCATTTTATTAAAGTTGCATGGATTGATGCTAAACCTTCTTTATAGCTATTGCTTTTAGCTACCACAAAATTTTCACTTGGTATAAAATACAATTCTGATAATTTATAGATTTCATCTATTTCAGGATATTCTAATCCTATTTCCCATTTTTTTATTTTTTTCTCATCTACTACTAATCCTAATTTATTTAGTTCTTCTACTACATGTAAATATGTCCATTGCTTTTGTTCTCTTAAATCTTTTAGCAATTGTTCTATAGTTCTTGTTTCTACTTTCAATTCTTCTTTTGATTCTTCCATTTTCAACATTTCCCTTCTATTAACTCTTTATATATTTTATTTAATATATAACTTTTCCTTCTGTTTTTTCAAAATCTTTAAAAACTTCTAAAGCTTCTTGACTAGAAACATGATGTTTATTTAGTAAATCTTGGCTTTTTCCTTCTAAATAATCATATATAATATCATCTCTAAATCCAATATCTCCTGCTTGTTTTCGGCTATTAGCATAATATATCTCTTTTATATTGCTCCAAATGATAGCAGATAAACACATTGGACAAGGCTCTGCGTTAACATATAAAGTACAATCTGATAAGTCATTTGTGTTTAGCACTTTAGAAGCTTTTCTAATAACATTTATTTCGGCATGTGCTGTAGCATCTTTACTTTCAACTACTGTGTTGTGTGCAGTTGCTATTATTTTCCCATTTTTTACTATTACTGCTCCAAAAGGACCTCCTGATTGATAATTATTTTGACTATTTACTTTTGATTCTTCAATTGCTAATTTCATTGCTTTTTCCTCTATATCTTTCATTTCTAATATTTTTCCCTTCTTAAAAACTTAAATTAATTTATCTATTTCTATTTGTTTTTATCATAACATAAAGGAGATTTTCTTTTCTTTTTTATCTATTATATCACTTTTTTGTAAAAAATGAATAGAGATTTTCTTAATTTTTATAATAGCATAAGAGCAGATAATTTTAAATTTTATCTACTCTTTTTAGAATTTATTATAGTTTCTTAAGACTTTTCTAAATCTATTACAATTTCTTCTCCTCTATTCGTAAAAATATGAAATGTAATCTCGTTAGTCGCATCATAAGTTGTTAAGTTAAAAGTCTGGTAATAATCAATCACATTTTCTGATGACAAACTTGTTAATCCATCTCCATCGCTTCTTGCAGCTGGTTCAAATCTCTTTCCATCTAATGTCTCAATATATTCTTTTTGTAATGGTGACCTATCAAACATATTACTTGTACTATCATGAATTAGTTTATAATCTATTTTATCAGTTGGTCCGTATTGATGGAATTGTTAATCTAAAACCAGTATTAGATAAAATAGCAGTAATTTTACTAACATCTATAGTATCTTCATTGCAACTTCTTGCTTTATATTCAATAGTTTTTCTTTCATAAAATTCTTGTGGTACGTCTACTTCAAAATTCCAATTTCCTTCATAAAACTTTTCAATTCTTTCATCTTTTTCGTTAAATTCCCAAGTATTAATTTTAGAAAATGTTATTGTTAAATGCTTACTTTTAGGAAATAACTTTGTACTTCCAGTAGCTGATAATGATACTTTAAGTTTTCTTTCTTCTATTTTTTCTGCTAAAAAGCTATATGCTCCTTCATATCCCTTTTCTCTCATTTCTTCTTCTGTATCAAAATGATATCCTCTACTATTAAATACAATTTCTCCTGTCTCATCTACAATTTTTAAATCATATAAATCTAAACTTTTAAAATCATCTATATTATATTTTTCGTCTAAAGTCATATTAAAATTAATAGCAAAATTAAAATCATCCATAATAATAGAATCTATATTCATTTCTATACCTTCGCTACTATATATTTCACTTTTTACTTCTGATACATAACCATTATCAATTGCTATATCTACACCATCACTAGTATTAGCTCCAAATAGCTTTTTAATGAAATTTCCTATATCTTTTGCCATAACTCCTCCTGTAACTAAAATTAAAATTAAGCATGCAACACTTGCTATTTTAAGCACATTCTTTTTTACTTCTTTCATATTTTTTCTTTCCTCCTCATAAAATGAAGATACAGCAATCTTTAGTTTTACATCTTCTAATATTTTATTTTTCATCACCATATCCTCCTTCTTCTAATTCCTTTTTGATTTTTTTTCGAATTCTATATAATCTTGTTTTTACATTAAATTCTGAAACACTTAATATCTTAGCTATTTCTTTTATTCTTTTTGCACCATAATAATATAGTTTAAATATCTTTATGTCTTCTTCTTTCATTTTTTCTACCATCTCTTTTATTAGTCTAGTCTTTTCCCTATGTTCACATAGCATATCTAAATTTTTTATGTCATAAATACTATTTTCATAATCTTGAATATCATAATTAATATTAATTACTCTACTTTTTTCTTTTATTAAATTTCTAGTAATTCCTGCTAAATAAGAACTTAAAGCTTTATTATCTTCTAGTTTTTCTTTATTTTTCCATAAAATAAAAAATGTGTCTGATAGTATTTCTTCTTTATCTTCTTTACTTAAGTAGTAACTTGCCATATTCTCTATAATTTTGCTTATATATCTACTATAGTCATTTACTATTTTTTCTAAATTTAGTTCTCTATTACTTTTATATTGTTTTATTTCTTTTTTCATTTTAGATCTAAACTCCTTATTTATGTTACAATATTACTTAATCTCACTTAAATTGTAACTATTATTTTAAGATATCTTATACTTATATATTGATTTAAAAAAACAAAAGGTAACAATTTTTAATAAAAAATTTAATTTCCTTCTATGGAAAGTTATCATATTAGGATAAGCTTTCCTAGAATATAAAAAAACAAAACTAAGATTTTGTATAAAGTAGGAATGTGCTACAAAATCTTAGTTCCATTACAATTATTTATCATTTTCATATTTTTTTCGTTTTTCTCTTCGTTTCTCTTTTTTCTTTTCTATTCTTCCCTTATAGCAAGAAATAATAACAATAACTACAATCAATAAAACTAATGTGATTTTACTTTTTAAAATGTTAATAACAATACCAAATTGATTTATCTTAAACTGATATATTCCTTCTATTTGCTCATAAGTTATTTTTTCTTTATCTTCTGTATTATTATTATCACCCTTTGTCGTATATTTTTTCACACCATTTTCTGTTGTAATTTCTACTACTCTATGTGTTACATTAGTATGATTTTGTGTAGTTTCAAAAGATATAATATCATTTACCTTAATTTCTTCTTCTAGTACTTCTTTTACAAAAATAGCATCACCTTTTAATATTGTTGGTTCCATACTTCCTGACATAATTACAAAACTTTTATATCCAAAAAAATCTGGTGTTTTGTTTGGATTGATAAAAGATTTTATAATTAAAGTAAAGTTAAATATTATCATAGGAATTAATATAATATAAATTATAGCACTTATTACTCTTGTTATAGTACTAATCCTTTGTTTTTCTTTTTGAATTTTATCGATTTTGTACATTTTTTCTCCTTTTTCTTAATACTGTCACATTGATTTTAGCTTTTCCTTTTCTTTTGTATAAATGTTTTTCTTTATCCATTCTTCTGTTGATTCTTTATCTATTTGTTCTATTGGTATCCATTTTACATTACTATTTTCATCTTCTTTATTATGCAATTCTTCATTTTCGTCTATTTCTATTAAATATGTAAGGTTTAAATGAATATGAGAAGACACATATTTTCCTCTTTTTATATGTCCATTTACTGTCAATACTTCAAGAGAAAATGGCTCTTGTTTTAATATTTTTATATTTTTTACTCCTGTTTCTTCTTTTAATTCCTTAATTGCCACCTTTAGTAAATCTGCTTCCCCATCACTATGTCCACCTGTCCAAGCCCATGATTGATAAATGTTATGATAACACATTAATATTTTTGTTTTTTGTGGATTTACTGCCCAAATAGATGCTGTAAAATGAGCAAATTCATTTTCTCTTGTTAATATATTGTCAAATGTATCAATATATTTTAACATAATTTCTCTATCTTTTTGTTCTTGGTTGTTATATGGTTTATAATTATATATTTTTTCTCTTAAATCGTGTAAATTCATCTTCATTTACTTCCTTTACATTTTGATTATTCTCTCCCAAGGCAACTCTTCTTTTCCAAAATGTCCATAATTAGTTGTTTTAGAATATATTGGTTGTTTTAATTCAAGATATTTTATAATGCCATCTGGTGTTAAATCAAATTTTTCTTTAATAAGTGCTACTAATTCTTCTTCAGTTTTTGTTCCTGTTCTAAAGGTATTAACACATACAGATAACGGTTCTTTCATTCCTATAGCATAAGAAACTTGAATTTCACATTTTTTAGCATATCCATTTGCTACAATGTTTTTCGCAATATGACGCATCATATATGCTCCGCTACGATCTACTTTACTTGGGTCTTTACCTGAAAAAGCCCCTCCTCCATGACATGCATATCCACCATATGTATCTACTATAATTTTTCTACCTGTTAATCCTGTATCACCTAAAGGTCCACCTATTACAAATTTTCCAGTTGGATTAATATAGATATTTGTATTTTCGTCTATCATGTTTTCTGGTACTGTTTGTTTTATTACTTTTTCTATAATATCTTTTTTTATTTGTTCTTGTTTGATTTCTGCTTCATGCTGAGTAGAAATTAATATAGTTTCAATTCTTTTAGGTTTGTTGTCCTCATATTCGACTGTTACTTGTGTTTTTCCATCTGGTCGCAAATATGAAATTATTTTGTTTTTTCGTACTTCTGTCAATTTTCTAGCTAATTTGTGTGCTAGACTAATGGCATATGGCATATAGTTTTCAGTTTCATCAGAAGCAAACCCGAAACATAATTCCTTGGTCTCCAGCTCCTCCTACATCTACTCCCATTGCTATGTCTGGGCTTTGTTTTGTTATATTTATATCTATTTGACAGGTTTCTGGGTCAATATCAATATTGCTATCACCATAACCAATGTTTTTTATAGTTTTTCTTACAATTGTTTCGTAATCTATTTCACCTTTAAAGGTAATTTGTCCTGCTAATGTTATTTTATTGCTAGAAGCAAATGTTTCTACTGCTACTCTAGCATTTTTGTCTTGTTTTATACATTCATCTAATATTGAATCTGATATTGTATCACATAATTTATCTGGATGTCCTTCTGTTACACTTTCTGATGTAAAGTAATATTTTTTCATTTTAATCCCATTCCTTTCAAGGTATACACACTAGTTGATTAGAAAATTCTTAGCTGTTTTAATATATACTATTATGGCATTTTTTGTAAAAAAAGTCAAGAAAATTTCAAGTTTAGACTTTTTGAAAAAGAATGTATAATAAATAATATAAATATTAAAATACAAGTATAATGTAAGAGTTATGAAATAAAAAATGCCTAGGTGACAACGTACTTAACATACGTTTAGCATTCAGCTACCATACCTAAGTCTTACTAGAATTATTTTAACATATAAAAATATATGTCAAATTTCAAAGCTTATTTTTTATTCCTTTTCTAATTCCCATTTTAAAATTATATATCCATTATTTATATTATTTTTATCTAAAGCAAATGCTTCTCCTAAAGTATCTACTGCTATTTGTTGTTTTAAAGATTCATCATTTGCACCTGTTCCTCCATAAGTATTATCTCCTATACAAGCTTTTGAATAAAAACAATTATTTATACTTCTATTATTATTATCATCATATCCTAATATTTGGCCTGCTTGACTACTTCCTTGAATATTTCCTTTGTTATAACAATTATTAATAATCACTTGTGTTAATGGCTCTTCATCTTGTTTATCATCTCTTGAGACACCAACCATTCCTCCTGCCCTTCTATTGTCTGTTTTTATTTCTCCAGTGTTATAGCAATTATTTATTGTAACCTTATATCCATTGCGCACAAAGCCAACCATACCACCTATAGACATTCCAGGAGCTTTAACATCTCCTTTGTTAACACATTTTTCTATAGTAATAGATTTTTGTGGTGTAATCTTTTCACTAGCACTAATACCACCAATTATTCCTCCAGTTTGAGCACTATCCACATTAGATCCAAATGTTGATATTACACTTGCTTCATTTTTACATTCACTTATGTTTCCATTCATATTATATATAGAACTAGTAATTCCCCCTGCACAAGCTTTTCCAGACACATTGATAATTCCCTTATTTAAACAATTGCTAATTACCATTGTACCTGTGACTTCTGAAAAATCTCCTGCTAATCCTATAATTCCTCCACCACGACCACTAGAAACTGAAGAAATTTCTGCATAATTATTACAATTCTGTACAGTTCCTTGAACTTTTTGCCACCCAATAACTCCCCCTGTAATACAATTACCTGTTATTTTATTATGATTATTACATCCATCTATTGTAATGTCATTTGCTTCTGATTCACCTATAATTCCTCCAACAGGTACACTTCCAGTAATTTGTCCATGATTGTCACATTTTGTTACTGATACTCCTTGTATATTTTCTATTTTTGCTACTACTCCTCCTGTTGACTCTACATTAGTTAGTGATATTACTTCTGCTGTAGAATTATTAGTTACAGTTGCATAATTTGTAACACTTTCTATTGTTCCTCTACTTACTGCACATACTCCTGCAATGTTTTCGCCATTTCCTATAACTTCTCCTTTTACTGTTACATTTTTTATTGTTCCTTCATTTGTTCTAAATAATGCTTGATTTCCTTCATTACTATTTATATATAAATTGTCTATTACATTTCCTTCTCCATCAAACTCTCCTTTAAAACTATTACTTGCTGTTCCTATTGGTGTCCATGCTGTTCTTCCTAAGTCAATACTTTCACTTTTTACTAAAACTGTTTTTCCTTCATAATTATTTCCACTATTTACATTATCTCTAAACTTTTCTAGTTCTGCTTTTGTTTTTATTGTATTATCTTCTATTGTTATTTCATTTGATTTACTTGTTTTTTCTGTATCATAGTTTACTTCTACATAAGCGTCTACTTCTCCAAATATTGTTGTGTATTCATATGTGTAATTTGTTTTTGTTGTTTTGCTACTTCTTTCTACCTCTTGTCCTTCTACATATACAACATATTCTATTGTTCTTCCTTGTACGTGGTTTGCTACTGCTGTTATGCTTACCTTTTTATCTTTTATTTCTCCTGCACTTATATTTACTACTATATCTTCTAATTTTTCTCCTGCTTTTCTTATATATACTACTTCTTTTTCTGTTACATGGAATGTATATCCTTCTTTTGTTATTACTTCTATTACGGTTTCTTCTCTTTCTACTTTTTGAGCATCTTTGAAATTATCATCTATTTTAATTTTTTCTTTGCATTCTTCTAATTGTTCTTCTAATGTTTTATTTGTTAAGTAATTTTCTGTTTTTACTCCTTGCCATATTAGTTCTAATTGTTCTTTATATCCTTTTATTATTGTTTCTTCTTTTGCTGTATTTGCTTTTCCGAAGGATTCCATTATCTCCAATTAAACTTGCTATACTTATTCCTGCTAATATTAATAAAACTATTATTGTTATAACTAATGCTATTAGTGTTATTCCTTTTTCTTTTTTAGAAACTTTTTTCATTTCTTTTCCTACCTCTCCGTTTTTTCTTTTGTTTATTGTTTCCTTTTTTGTTTCTTATATTCGTTTTCTTTTTAGTCATAAAAAAATAGACACAATTCACACCTATATTTTATCATAAGTGTGAATTATGTCAAGATAGTGTACGCTCTTATTTCCACTTTATTTTTTAATCTAATTATATCTTACAATTATTCTGTTCTTAATGCCTCTACTGGGTCTTTTTTACTAGCCATTTTTGATGGTATCAATCCCGCTATCATAGTAAGAAGCATGCTAATAACAACTAAAACAACGCCAGCAACAGGTGGAACCATACAATTTACAGTAACTCCTGCTAAACTATATATCAAGCTGTTAATTGGTATTGTCAACAAAACAGTAATTCCTATTCCTAATATACCAGATATTAAACCTACAATAAACGTTTCTGCATTAAACACTCTTGAAATATCTTTTTTAGACGCTCCTATTGCTCTTAAAATTCCAATTTCCTTAGTTCTTTCTAATACAGAAATATAAGTAATAATTCCTATCATAATAGAAGAAACAATTAATGAAATTGCAACAAATGCAATTAAAACATAACTAATAGTATCAATAATCTGGCTAACTGATTTCATCATTATTCCAACCATATCAGTGTAATTAATAACATTTGCTTCTTTTCCCTCATCTTTTTGCTTTTGATTGTAATTTTCAATAGCATCTGCTATTTTATCTTTTGCTTCAAAGTTTTTAGGATAAATTTTAATAGATGTTGGATTTTCTATATCTATAGCTGCTAATTTTTCTAAGTTTTTTTCATAACTTGCATCTTTGTTAGCTGTATATGTTTCCATCATTTTAGCAATTTCTTCACTACTTAATCTGCTCATTGCCATTCTTTGTTCTTGACTTAAATTTCCCATACTGTAATTTTCTTTTTCTTCTTCAGTTGGAAATTTCAAACCAGAAAATACATTAGTTTCTTCATCTTCTTTTTGTTCTTTTACAATCTCAGATTCATTTGATTTATTAATTACATATTCTTTTAACTTTTTAGTATATCCTATTCCACTTGTTACAGCAGTTGATGCAACACTTTCTTCATTTTGTTTTATAATTCCTACAATTTTAATACTTTCAGCTTCTCTAATTTTTTCTTTTATATAATCATCATTGTCTTCTTGATTAATCCATAAACCATTTTCTTTTTTATAATAGTCTGAATTTAATAATAGTTTAAAAGATAAATTTAATAATTGGTCATAAGTATAAGATGTAGTATCTTCTACTTCTTCTATTTTCTCTCCGTTTTCTACTGCTTTCCACTTGTCTTTTAATTCTTTTTGGTCTTTCAATCCTAAAGAATATAAAGTATAATCATCAATTCTACCATCTTCTTTTAAAATCAAAACTACTTCATTATGTTCTTTAGGCCAACTCCCCTTTACTAAATCAAATTGTGACTCTAATAAAGTTTGATTGTCTAACATTTCAATCCATATGTCTGTATTTGTCATCATCGAACTTCCAAACATAGAAGCAACTGATGAGTTGTTAGAAGCTTCTATCATCTCTCCCATGCCAAAAGCGTTCATTACAGTACTTGGGTTTACCTTTACAATTCCATCATCTGTATTTTCTTTGTATAGATTTATTTTTAAATTATATCCATATTCTATGCTATTACTATTGTTTGTAATTTCATTATTTCCTTGCTCTAAATATTTTTTTAGTTCTGCTAAATTATTGCTTTCCTTTTTATTAGAAAGGGTTGTTATCATTTCATTCATAATATCTGCTGAATAGACTTTTCCTTCTTCTTGATTTTCTGCTTTTTCAGAAGTTCCCATCATAGATTGCATCATACTAGACATATCAATAGTTGATTCTTCAATTGTAATAGGATAAGAGGAAAGTGTATCTTCTTCTACTTTGTTGATATAGTTTTGTACTCCTGTTGAAATAGCTAAAATAAGCGCTATTCCTATAATTCCAATGCTTCCTGCAAAAGATGTTAGTAAAGTTCTTCCTTTTTTAGTCATTAAATTATTTAAGCTTAATCGTAAAGCTGTAAAGAATTTCATTGATGTTCTTCCTGTTTTAGCTTTTGTTTCTTCTTTTTCTTGGTCTTCTTTAGTAAATGGCTTAGAGTCATCTGTAATTACACCATCTAATATTTTTACAATTCTAGTAGAATATTTTTCTGCTAATTCAGGATTATGTGTAACCATAACAATTAATTTGTCTTTTGATATTTCTTTTAGGATTTCCATAATCTGTACACTGGTTTGTGTATCTAATGCTCCGAGTTGGTTCATCAGCTAAAATTATATCTGGATTATTTACCAATGCTCTTGCAATTGCTACCCTTTGCATTTGACCACCAGATAACTGATTTGGTTTTTTATGAATTTGCTCCTTTAGTCCTACATCTTCTAAAGCTTTAATTGCTCTTTGTTTCCTTTCTTTTTTAGATACTCCAGAAATTGTTAATGCTAGTTCTACATTTGATAAAATAGTCTGATGTGGTATCAAGTTATAACTCTGGAACACGAACCCAATTGAATAGTTACGGTAAGCATCCCAATCTTTGTTTTTGAATTTTTTAGTAGATTTTCCATTTATAATTAAATCCCCTGATGTGTATCTATCTAGCCCTCCTATAATATTTAATAATGTGGTCTTTCCACATCCACTTTGACCTAATATAGATACAAATTCGTTTTTCCTAAATTCAATATCTATTCCTTTTAGAGCTTTTACGGCTGTATCTCCTGATAAATAGTCTTTAGTTATTTTTTCTAATTTTAACATTATCTTTCTCCTTTCATTAATCTTTTAACTTTAAATAAATTACAGCTAAGTAATACCTTTTGTTACGTCCTTAAAATCCCTAAAAGTGGGATTTTAGGGCACAATCCTCCCTTCTAATCCCACTTTTATTATATTCTTTTAAAGTTAGCCTAATATGAATAATTTTATAAAAGTCTTTTCTTACTTATGGCTTTTTAAATAGTTTATTAAATATTCCTTTATTATTTCTTTTATTTGCTCTTTGTATTGCTGCTTTTCTTCTACTATTTGCAATTAATGCATCTAAGCTTTCTTCATCATCAAAAGAAATTACTGTTGGACTAGCTATTCTTCTATGTCTTTCATAGTCATCATCATATTTATATTCATATACATTTTCATAGTCATCATCATCATCTAAAAATGTATTTCTATATTTATCATTAAAGGTATCATGATTATAAGCTTTATAATCATCTTCTTCCTCTTCTGTTTCTTCTTTATTAGTTATTTTATATTTATTATAAACAGCTGCTTTTTCTTCTTTAGGTTCTTTATATGAAGGTTTTTCTATTTTTTCTTCCTTTTTGTCTTCTTCATAATCATCTTCTTTATTTTCTTCTTCAATTTCTTCGTCTTCGTATTCTTCGTCATCTTCATAATCTTCTTCGTCGTAATCTTCTTCCTCTAATTCGTTGTCATCTTCATAATATTCTTCTTGCTCATCATTATTTTCTTCTTCCCTGTAATCTTCGATTTTATATTGATGATATTTGCTTTCTTCTTCATAGTCGTCTTCATCTTCATATTCTTCTTGTTCTAGTTCGTCATAGTCTTCTTCTTCATAATCAGCTTCTTGATATTTACCATTTTCATCATATTTGATTTGTTTAAACTGTTCTTCACTCTTTTCTTTGCTGTATCTTTTAACTTCTTTTACTGCTTCTTCTTCCTCATCAACTTCCTCAATTTTATATTCTGACAAGTCTCTATTGAATTTTTTAGAAACTTCCTCTTGGAATACATTATATATATTTTTTATTCCTTCTATTCTCCAATAATTTGAGTTTATTACAGTTCCCATGCTGATATTAACATTGTTTACTTCTTGTTCAAAGTTCTTTTCTTTATCTTCTATGTGTTGTAAATATGTTTTATTATATAGTTGATTATATCCTTTTTTTGTAGAACGATTGTTGATTTCTCTCATAATTAATTCATATAATTTTTCAATTTGCATAATGTCTAGTTCAAAATTGTTGCAAGCATCTATCATCATTCTTTTATGTGCTCTTTCTCCACTTATCGACGTCATTCTTTCATAGTCTAAAAATGCTACAATATATTCTCTTTCTGCATTTAGAAAAGCTAATTTTACACTTGTATCACGGAATGTTTTTTGATATTTGTTTAATCGAATTGCTTCACTATCTGGTTCTGCTAATAACTTTTTCATTTTGTCATATACTTGAATATAACATTCTGCTTCTTTTTCTGCAATGTCAATTCTTGCTTTTATTGCTCTTTTTAAGACTTCCTGATTAAACTTCACTCTTTCATTTTTACCGTTTTTAATCATTATAGCTAGTGCTTCTTGCTTAATTTGTTCTTTTTCAAAATTAATAAAATCCTTTAAACTTACTACATCTTTTACATCAATTTCTTCAAATTCTGCATTCATTTTTTCAATATAACTAATATGATTTGCTTCTCCAATTCTTCTTGCTTTTTCACATTTATTTCTATTTACTTGTTTTCTTGAAAAATCTGCTAAATACTTAATAAAATCTATTCTAATGTCTTTTAACTTTTCTTGGTTTTTATCTATCGTTTCTTCTATTCTCTTTAATTTAATCTCTAATACTTCTGCTTCTTCTCCTAATTCTGTAAATAGTTGGGCTCTTTCTTCTTCTAAACGTTTATTAGCTTTGTACAATTTTGATTGTTCTTCTTGTAAGTTTTCTATTTCTTTTGCTATGTCATCAAATTCTTGTATTACTTCTAACTCTTTTTCTGTTACATTTTGATAGTTTTCTATTTCTTGAATTAGTTCGTTGTAGTTTTCACTATTTTTCTTCAAGTTATAGTCTTTATTAAGTTTTAAGATTTTTTCCATATATCTCTCTAAAACAATAGCACTTCTTTCATACATTTTGCTGTAACCTCCAAAATTCTACATTTATTTCTATTCACTTTCTTTCGCAAGTTTCATTTTTTCTACTTTATATATAGCAAATGCTATTAAAACTCCTATTGAAGCTGTTATCAATTGTGTCATTCCCATAGCATTTTGTAAATTGCTAATTAATTTATCAGGAAATACTTTTACTAAATTCAATATTTCAAAAAATCCAAAAATTACAGATACTTTAGCTATAACTCCAATTACTCCTGCTAAGAAATAATTTTGTTTTTTGTTTAGCATAATAAATTTATAGGCATAAACCAAAGCAAAATTTCCTAACCATATTGCTGGTATCATATAAACCATATAAGTTGACGCCGTTCTAAATACATATCCACTTAATATAGTAGAAATACTTGGCATTGTTACAATTCCTATTATTTTTTTCCATCCTTTTATATTAATAGCAGAAACAACTAATGCCATGTTTACAATAGAGCCTACTATAATTTGTGAATTAGCTGTAATTACACTTTGTGCTCCAAATATTGCTTTAATTAGTTGTGCTAAAAATGTAGGTACTAAAAAAGCAATTATTCCTAATATAATGGCTTGTATTTTATCTATTTTATCCGAAAAATTGTAAATTCTTTGGTTTATTGTATTCTCTTTTTCCATTTCGTTTCCCTCTTTCTTTTTTTCATTTCTTATTATATCGAAAAAAAATGAAAAAGTCTATAGAAAAACAAAAATATTTTTTAGGGACGTTTCTTTTAGCACATTTTTGTGAAATTTAGGGACGTTCCTTAAAATCCCTGTTTTAGGGATTAGGGGACAGTCCTTTAATACATTAGCTACAAATTTACATTTTAATAGGCATATACTTTAATATATAGCAAAGACTTTATATAAAATATATTTTTAAAATTCGAATGCAACTGAAAAATATTTAAAAATTCTTATTCTATAAAATGAGGGATGTTCAAGGCAAAACTAAGTATTATATAAATTTCTCATAAATTCCTCGGCTTCCTTTCATAACGTCTACAAATTCTTTAACAAAAGTCACAACAATACCCGAAAAACAGGACCCTTTGTGACTTTTGTTTAGAATTTGTAAGACTATTTTAGTCGCAGTCGTCATTTATTGCGATATTTATATAATACTTAGTTTTGAACGTGAAAGAGGCTCATTTTATAGAATTAGAATTTGTTAATATTTGTAGGGCAGCCAAGAATTTTAAAAATATATTTTATATAAAGTCTTTGCTATTTATTTAATTCTATATACCTAAAAATGAAATCTATTTTGCTAACAAGCAAGGACTGTCCCTAAATCCCACAAAAATGTTCAAAAAGAAACGTCCCTAATTTTTTTAATCAAATAATGGCTTCCACCTTCACGATTATCTTGTGTATTTTCTACCATGCTAATTATTAGCCAATCATCTGTAAAACAGTCAAACCATCCTAATGTTCCGCTTTTAGTATCTTCACTTGAAGTTTTTAATTCTGCTGTTCCTGTTTTTCCTGCTATTGTAACACCATCAATTTTCATATCGTTTGCTGTTCCTTCTTTATTTTCTACCACTTGTACTAATGCTTCTTTTATAGTATTTGCTGCTTCGGTTGAAAAAACTGATTCTTTTAGAATTTCTCCTTTTTTGTTTTGTGCCTTAGTTTCATCGTACTCTAGATATGTTTTTATCATATTTCCTTCATTTGCAAAAGCTGAATAAATTGATGCCATATGAATAGGGTTTACTAAAACACTTCCTTGTCCATAGCCTGTGTCTGCTAATTTAGTTTCACCTTCTATTGCATTTTTATTTTCATTTGCATATTGTGATTTTGCTAAAGTAAGTGGAAAATCAATCGATTCATTAAATCCTATTTTATTTAAGTTTTCTGCAAAGTCTTTAGCTCCTATTTTTAGAGCTGATTGTGCAAAATAGATATTATCAGAATGAATCATTCCATTTAATAAGTTTTTAGCACCATTATATCCTGTTAATGTTGTTATTTTATAATTTCCCCATCCACTATCTTTTTGCCAGCTTGTTCCTGTGTATCCATAGTCTTCATTTGAACTTATTTTATTAGTTGTTAGACCAATTGCTCCTGTAATAGGTTTAAATGTAGAACCTGGACAATATTTTTGTAAAAATCGATTATATAAAGGTTTGCTATCATCATTATTTAAGCTTTCCCACTGTTTAGTTGTAACACCTACTACAAAGTCATTAGAATCAAATGTTGGTGTACTAACTAATGCCAATAATTCTCCTGTATGTGGTTGCATTACCACAAAAAATCCCTTATCTTTTTCCATTTGATTATATATTTTATTTTGTAACTTACTATCAATAGTAAGTTTTACATCTTGACCATCTTTTTTGTCTTGTTTTATTATTTGATTTAATCTGTTCCCATTTTCATCTGTTATATAGATTTCTGTTCCGTCTATTCCTCTTAATTTTTCCTCATATGCTTTTTCAATTCCTGCTTTTCCTACCATACTTGTTGTATTATATCCTTTTGCTTCTTTGTTTTCTAATTCTTCAGCATTAATTGCTTGTACATATCCTATTAAATGGCTTGTTTCTTTACCAAATGGATATACTCTTCCATCTTCTTTATTTAGTAGAACACCTGGTATTTGAAGTAATTGCTCTTTTAAAGAAACATTATTTTGTGAAATTTTCTTTATTGGCACAAATGTATCTTCTTTTACCCAAGAAGCTTGTAATTGTTGATTAATATATTTTTCAGTTACTCCTGTTAGTTCTGCTATTTTGCTAATATTTTGCTCTCTATTTTCACCTAACTTATTAGGTACAATTCCGGCAAGATAGTATATTTCCATCTGTTGCTAATTTAATATCATTTCTATCTAAAATATCCCCTCTTTTTGCCTTAATTGTGGAAATTCTTACTTTTTGATTATTCTCTAATCCGAGGGAAAATAAATTTAGAAGACCATTCTAGTTTATATTCTCCTTCTTCTTTGTTAACAATAACTTGATTATCGAACTCCACTTCTCCTGCTGCTGTAAACATTTTTTCATGATAGCTAATTTGATATTTATTATCTTGCTTTTCTATTTTTTGCACTTCTATCTTAATATTATCGCTGTCAATTCCTTCGTAAATGTTTTTGTTTCTATTAATAAAATCTTCTTTAGTCATATTTATAGATGCAACTTTTTCATACATTGCCTCATAATTTTTTTCATTTATAAGCCCAATTATATCTTGAAGTGTTTGTTTTGCTTTTTCTTCGTTTTGCTTGTTATTAATTATAATGCTTACTACTATTGCTATTATCAGTAAAATAATTGTTATGATTCCTATTAATATTTTTCTATTTTTCATTAATTAATATCTCCCTCTTTTTCAATTTTGATAGATTGTTCTAAATAAGATATAGCTTCTTGTTTAAATTTTACTTTATCATAACCGCCTTTTAAAAACACATCTTTATATTTATTAAATACAATGCTACTTGTTACTTTCATAAAAAATCTTCTAAAACTTCGAATTCTATTATTAACAAATTGATTTCGTTTTCTACTAATTTTATGTAATGTATATGATTGAAATACTACGTGCTTTAGTTCATCTTGTAGCATTTGCGTACAAATTGTTTTTAGTAATTCAGATCTTGTACAATTTGATAAAGCTGTATAATAAGATAATGCAATCATTTCCGCTGTTACTAATACAATTACTTCACATTCTAGCCCCATCATCTTTCTTAAAAAACGAAACATTTTGTCTAACCCTATTTCTTTAATTAGTTTTATATTATAGATTTCCATATATTTTTTTAGTGTTTGTGAATGTCTGTTTTCTTCTAATATAAACCAATCCATTGCTTTTTGATATGAAAAATCTTCTGTTTTCTCACTAAACTTCTTTACTACTTTCTTTAAATGTATTCCTTCCGAACCTTCTCCTATTTGGAATGCTCTAATAGATGGTGTAATCAATTTTATCTCTTCTTCAGTTAATTCGTTATTTATTGAATAATCTAGTTTTAACAAATGTGAATTATTATATTCAAAATAATTTACCCAATCAAATTCACTTAAATTTTCTATTTTAGTTTCCTCTAATTTCACCATTTTACAATCGCTCCTTTTAATATTATCATGTGGATATTTGTTATTTTTAGTTTTGTAATTCATAGTAGTAATAATTATTTGGTGTTGTAGCATTATAATTTCTATAGATACAATTTACATTAACAGCTTTGCTAAGGCAATATATATTTACATAGTATTGATTAGGTATGTCCATTCCTTTAAAATATAAAGTTGCTCCTCCTACTCTAGTTTCTATTTTATCAATTTGATATTTAGTTATAGTTGCTATTACATTTGTTTTTTCAAATTGCTCTTTTGGTATTTCTTGTGACATATTAATATTATGGTTTTCTTTAAATTTTTCGAATGCGTCATGACTTCCTAATCTTACACTATAAATACCTTGTTCGTATTTTCTTAATTCATTAGACCAACTTGGCACCTGATAATAAATTGGTTCTAATATTCTATATTCTTTAGTATCTAACATTTCATAGCATTCTTTCTTATTTTTTGTTTGTTTTTCTATTAGTTTTCCTAAAGCTTTCTTTTGTTTTATATTATTTCGAATAACAGTCCCTCCATCGTCTGTTCTTTTTATTACATTGCAATTTTCTTTTTCATATGCTATTACATAGTTTTTGCTAATTGTCTCATAATCTAATTCAATATAGTTTTCTTCTTGTTCAATTTTTTTCATTTCATCTTGTGATAATCTTGCTCCTTCTCCTATCCCATCAACACATTTTGTAAGTTGATTTAATAATTCGTTATAGTCTGTGTAGCTAGGAGTATAAACATAGTATTTATCTTCATTTTTTACTTTATATATAATTCTGTCTGGTGTTTCAAAATATTTCACATTACTAACTTCTTGGTCTGCTGGCTTAATTTGTGTAAATATTAAAATACCAATACATACTGTTAACACAAAAGTTGTAACTCCAATTAATGTTTTATATTCTTTAAATTGTTTTGATAATTTTATCATATTAATTCTTCTTTCCATATTTTTTTTATTATCTGTTACATATAATACTCTTGTTGACATCTTTTCTTCTCCGTGCAATTGGTAATATTCCTACTAAAGATTTAGCATATTCTTTTTGTTTTTCTTGTGGCAATTTGTTTAATACTATTTCATCTGTTTTTAGTTCCATATCTTGTCTAATTTGTTTGAAGCAAAACCATAAAATAGGATTAAACCAATAAATACTAGTAATTATCAAAAATATTTTATTTAGTAAAATGTCTTTTCTTTTATAGTGTGCTAATTCATGCATAAAAATATGCTCTAAAACCTCTTTTTGTTTTTCTAAAATTTCTCCGTGTTAGTAATATTTTAGGGTGTATTATTCCATAGATACATGGTGTTATTTTACTATTTTGTTTAATTAATTTTATGTTTTGTTTTACACCTATTTCTTTTTTTGCTTTTTCTAAAATTTTTAAGATTCGTTCTTCTTTTATTTCTTCTTTTCCTAGTTGTTTCCTCATTAATATGCTGTTAATTAAATATATTAATATTAAAATAGCAATTCCAATTATCCATATTGTTGTTAGTATTTTTCCTAATTGATTAGTAGCTAATAAATTTCTTAACTTTTCTAATTTGTCTATTATTGTACTAAATGTATAAAACTCTTGATTGTTAGCATATAATGTTATACGAAATGGAATTATTAGACTAATTAGTAATAATCCCCACATTGCTAATTTCCATTTTGGTGATATTTTTTTGTCAAATATTTTTCGTAATAACAAAATTATTATAGCTACTATACTTGATATGCCTGTTAAATACATCATATTACTAAATATTTGTTGTACTATTCCCATGATTTTCTCCTTTTATTGTTTATCTTTTTTGTTTCTATTTGCTTTCTTGATTTTTACTAGTATTTGCTTTACTTTTATAATTTCTTTAGTTTTTTATATCTGTTTTTATTTGTTTTTATCATCTATTAAATCTAATAATTCTTGTAGCTCTTTCTTCGTTATCTTCTTTTCCTCAACAAAATTCAATAACAATTTATTTGTACTACCATGGTATAACTTTTGTAAAAAGTTTTCATTTGCCCTTCTTTGATACTGCTTTTGCGAAATATTAGGCTCATATACGTTTTCTTTTTTGTTTTCAATTGGATTTGACTTCACACTTTCTTTTTCTATCAGTCTATATAATAATGTCTTTACTGTGCTTTTGTTTTTAGTTTCATTTTTACTTAGCCTATTTACTATTTCATTTAATGTTAACGGGCTTTCCTTCCACAAAATATTCATAATTTCTAGTTCTGCATCTGTTATTTCGTATTTCCTATTTGGCATTTTGGTTTTTCCTCCTTGCTTATCAAATTATTTCTTTTCTCATTTTTTCTTTTTTTGTATTATTAAAAAGTTACAGTTGTAAACCGTATCTATAGTTTACAACTGTAACTCTGTTTTGTCAAGTATTTTTTAATTTTAATTTAATTGCGATGGCTAAAGTGGGACAGGCACAACTTAGCCATTGATATTATTTTTGCATTGTTACCTCTTTTACTCCACATCCTTCGAACATGTCTACAGGGTTGTCTTCTGGCACTTTCCAATTTGGCCCTACTAAAATATTATTTAACTTTCCACATTTATAAAACATTCTTGTCATATCTGTTACTTTAGAAGTATCCAATCCTGTTAAATCCAAATTAGTTAAACTTCTACAATCATAAAACATTTGATACATATTGGTTACTTTAGATGTATCAAAATTACTTAAATCTATATTTTTCAAACTATAACATTGACAAAACATAACTGCCATATCGGTTACATTTGATGTATTAAAATTACTTACATCTATATTAGTTAAATTATTACAAGCATTAAACATACTATTCATGCTCTTTGCATTAGATGTATCAAATTTGCTTACATCTACATAAACTAATGAATTACAACAATTAAACATACTCCACATGTTAGTTACCTTTGATGTATTAAATTTACTTACATCTAAATCAGTTAGTTTTCTACAATATAAGAACATAGCTCCCATATTTTCCACATTAGATGTATCAAATTTGCTTACATCCACACTAACTAATGAGTTACAGCTATTAAACATACTTGCCATATTGGTTACTTTTGATGTATCAAATCTACTTAAATCTAATTCTGTTAATTTATTTAATGCAAAAAACATGTTATTCATATCTGTTACATTTGATGTATTCCATTCTCTTAAATCTAAATTACTTAAATTATTGCACCCCCAAAATAGCCTCTGCATATTTGTTACACGACTTGTATTGATTTTATTTATATTCTCTATTTCTTTCAAATTTTTTAATTCTGCAAAATAATACGACATATTTGTAGGTTCTATTTCATTTACTATTACTATTTTCTCTATGTTTTCTTTTTCACTTTTCCATGGATTATTTCTTCCCATATCTGTTTTAGATATGTCCCCATAGTAATGTTCTTCACTGTCCTTGTTATTTAGAGCATCTTCTTCATTATCAAAAAAACTTAAAACACTTCCATTTTGCGATACATAAATTCCTCTTTCTGCTTTTAATCCTCTATAGTCTACTTCATCTTCTGTTACCCAATATATCCAATCTTCTTCTGTTGTTACTTGCAAAGTTATTGGCTTTCTTCCTTGTATTCTTGCAATTTCTTTTGCTTTTTTAAAGGTTTTACTTTTCTTTATTTCACTCTCATATTGATTCATTAATTCTTCTGAATCCCAATTTTTAGATTTTCCGTTGTAATGTAATTCCTATTAATTCTAGTTCTTCTTGATAATTTCCTTTTTTTGTATCATCACTTGCTTTATTTGCATTTTGTACCACTCCATTATCTCCACTTAAAGCTGCTATACTTACTCCTGCTAAAATTATTAATACAATAATTGTAATTACTAGAGCAATCATTGTTATTCCTTTTTCATTTTTTACTTTCATCCTTTTCTCTCATTCCTTCCTAAAGGCTTAAATACTATTAATTTAATAATGTTAAATCTCAATATATTAAAGCCTTTTACTTGTGTTTTCTTTTCTTTAGCTTAAAAATTTAATTAGATATTAAAAAAACTTTTACATTATCATATAATTAGCACAAAAAATAGACACTTTTCACATTTATAGTTTATCACAAATGTGAATTATGTCTATATGTTATACGCATTTATTTCCACTTTTATTTTTTGTATCAATGGTCAAGTTGTACCTGTCCCAATTTGACCATTAATGGCTAAAGTGGGACAGGCACTACTTAGCCATCTTTATTTTTTAGCAACAAAAAAAGAGCAAATCTGTAAGCCGGGTTCTGTCGTTAAAAATAGCCATTTATCTAGGATATATATTACTATATACCTCAAGCCACGCAAGTTAGAAGGCGCCGAGCAGGCTTAATCTTCTATTTAGGTGTTGCTTCAGATGGGGTTTACACTGGCCCACTATGTCACCATAGTGGCGGTGAGCTCTTACCTCACCTTTTCACCCTTACTAACAAATAATGTTAGCGGTTATTTTCTGTTGCACTTTCCTTAAGGTCACCCTCACTAGACGTTATCTAGCATCTTTGCTCT
>CANPAC010000007.1 GCA_947571975.1 uncultured Clostridium sp.
CCGAGGAATTTTTAAGAGATTTATATAATACTTAGTTTTGCCTTGAGCATTCCTCCTTTTATAGGATAAGAATTTCTAAATATTTTTCAGTTGCATTCGAATTTTAAAGAAATATTTTATATAAATCCTTTGCTATTTATCAAATTTATCTTGCTTACAAATCAAGAGTTGTAGATAATTAAAACAATAATGGCTAAAGCGGGACTGTCCCAACTTAGCCATCTTCTCTTTCCTAAAACTGTATCTTTTCAAATTTATCTTTATCAATATTTTTAGGTACTTCAATTGGATATTTGCCAGTAAAGCAACCATCACAAAATCCTTTTACCTTACAAGGTTTTGTAATTTCCCTTAAGCTATCTAAACTCAAATATTCCAAAGTATCTGCGCCAATTTCTTGTCTAATTTGTTCAACCGTTTTATTATAAGCAATCAAATTCTCTTTCTTATCAACATCAGTACCAAAATAGCAAACATCCACAAAAGCTGGTGAAGCTACCCTAATATGTACTTCTTTTGCTCCAGCATCTTTTAAAGATTTAATAATTCTAGTAATTGTAGTTCCTCTTACAATTGAATCATCTACTAAAACTATTTTTTTGCCTTTTACTGTATGTTTTAAAGGATTTAATTTTAGATTTACTAATTTCTTTCTTTTATTTTGTGTATTTTGGATAAAAGTTCTTCCTACATATTTACTTTTAATAAATACAATATCATATGGAATTTTAGATTCTTTTGAATATCCTAATGCTGCGTCATTTCCAGAGTCTGGTACAGATGCTACAATATCTGCATCTACTGGTGCTTGTCTTGCTAAATATCTTCCTGCTTCTTCACGGAAAAGATGAACATTAATACCATCAATTGTAGAATCTGGTCTAGCAAAATAGATATATTCAAATACACACATTCCTTTATTTTCATCTGGTAAAAACTTCTCACTTGTAATTTCATTATTTGTTATAGTTACCACTTCCCCTGGTTCAATGTCACGGTCAAAAGTAGCTCCCATAATATCTAATGCACAACTTTCAGAAGCTAATACAATTTCTTCTCCAAAGTGCCCCATACAAAGAGGTTTGAATCCTTGTGGATCTCTTACAGCAATCAATTTTTGTGAAGATAATACTAAAAGTGAATATGCTCCTTTTATAATTTTCATAGTATTTTTAACTGCTTCTTCTATTGAATCTGTTTTTAATCTTTCCCTTACAATAATATGGCAAATAATCTCTGTATCACTTGTTGTTGTGAATATTGCTCCTTCTTCTTCTAATTTTCTTTTTAGCTCTACTGCATTTGTTAAGTTACCATTATGCACAATTGCTAAATTTCCTTTTTTATGTCTTACTACCATTGGCTGTGCATTTTCTTTTTTACTAACACCTGTTGTTGAGTAACGAACATGTCCAATTGCCATTTTTCCTTGTGGCATGTCTTGTTGAACTTCCTTTGTAAAAACCTCTGAAACTAGTCCAACATCTTTATGAAAGTGAATCACTCCATCTGTATTTATAGCAACACCACAACTTTCCTCTCCTCTATGTTGTAATCCTGACAAGCCTACACACACTTGTCCTATTAAATCTTCTTTCGCTTCTTTAGAATAAATTCCAAATACACCACATTCTTCTTTTACTTTATCAAACATTTCCTTTTATCCTTTCTAATTTATATTATAACAGAGAAAAGATTTATATATAACTATTCGAAGAAAAGACCCTGATTGTTACACCTTAGCTATGTTTTTTCGATAAATAGTTATATATAAATCTTTTCTTATTATATTATAATTACATTTTAATAATTTTACACTTACAACCTTTCCTAATTATTGACTTCCTACCATATTCATGCTAAACTACTTATATAAATTAGGAGGTAATTTTATGTATCATTTAGTTGTTTTTGCTTCAGGCAATGGTTCTACTTTACAAGCTATAATTGATAGCATTAAATCCCATGAACTAGAAGCTAAAATTGATTTAGTTGTTTCTGATAATCCTCATGCCTATGCTTTAAAAAGAGCAGAAACTAATAATATAGAAACTTATATTATTCAAAATAAAAAATTTGAATTACGAGATTTAGAATTATCAGAAATACTTTCTAAATACTCAATTAACTTAATTGTTCTTGCTGGCTATCTAAAAATGATTGGTCCACATTTACTTAGAGACTATACAATTATCAATACTCATCCTTCTTTACTACCTAAATTTGGTGGAAAAGGTATGCATGGTATGCATGTTCACGAAGCTGTTGTAGAAGCTGGTGAAAAATATACTGGTGCAACTATTCATTTTGTAAATAGTGAGTATGATAAAGGTAATATTATTAGCCAAACTAAAGTTGAAGTTTTACCTAGTGATACTGCCGAAACAGTTTCTCAAAAAGTACAAGCTGCTGAGAAAATTCAATTAATTAATGTATTAAACCGCTTCGTTAATCACAAAATATAATTTTTATATAGGGATTTAGGTATTTTTGCATTAAATCCCTATAATTTATTTTACATTAGTGTTCATAAATTTCTCCAATGTCATTTCTATAGTCTAATTTTTCATCAATATTATTTTCCATAGCTGCATATGCCTTTTGTCTTGCCTCTTCTAATGTACTTCCACTTGTATGAATAGCAAATAATCTTGAAGTTCCAACTGACTTGTATTTGCCATTTTCACTTGGTTTTGTACTTGCAAAGTAAACTTTTGCTCCTTTTTCTTTAATTGCTTTTGTATTTAATGTAAATTCTATTGGTTCAGCTTTTCTAATTGCATAATCTGGACTTACTACATAAACTGTAAAAGTATAATTCTTTTTAAATTTACAATTTTCATTTGATAGTTTTTGTTCCCAGATGTTTTCCATCACTTCTGCAAATGGTGTATCTAATGAGTTTAATACATTAATTGCTTCTGGGTCTCCAAACCTTGCATTAAATTCAATAAATTTAATTCCTTGCTTGCATTTAAAAAATCCACCATAGATAACACCTGTAAATTCTAAACTATCTTTATTTACATATTGAATTGTATCTTGGATTAATTTGCTACATTCTTCTACATCTTTTTGCTCTAAAAATGGTAATAATCCATTTTCAAAACTTAAACATCCCATACCTCCAGTACCAGGTCCTTTGTCCTCATCAAAACGGTAAGGATAATCAAATGTAGTTGGTGTTACAACAATGTTTTTACCATCTGTTAATGCCATAACTGTAAATTCTCTACCTTCTATTTTATCTTGTACAATTACTTTTCCATCAGATTCTAAACATTCTTTAGCATACTCAAAACCTTCTTGCTTGCCCTTAAAGTGAATGCCTCCTACTTTTACCCCTTTTCCTCCTGTCAATCCTTCTGGTTTTACAACAAAACTATCATCATCATAACTTTTCATTACTTCTTCTAATTTTGCTAAATCACAAATTCTTTCATTTTTTATAATCATTTCAGGTGCCAATTTTTCAACAATTTCTAAAGCATACGTTTTGCTCCATTCCACTTTAGCCCCTTTAGAAGTTGGTCCAAATGTTTTTAATCCAAGTTCTTTTGCTAAATCAATTAATCCTTCTTGTAGTAAATTGTCTTGACTTACTACACATGCTTCAATGCCTTCTTCTTTTACAAATTTAGTTACAAGTTCTTTATCAAATGGGTCTCCTATAATATATTTTCCATTTGATTTTTCAACATCTTGAACAACTGATGGATTAGCATATGGTAAAATAGCATATAGCTCAAAACCTTTTCCAATTTGTTCTGCTAAGACCGCTTCACGTCCACCATTTCCTAACAATAAACATTTTTTCATATCTTTCTCCTATACATTAATTTCTACTTCTTCATCACTTATTAAATCTTTATACTTTTCCAAAACTGGGTTTACTCTATCTTGTATAAAGTCTTCCACTTGTTTTGGTGCTCTACCACATAAATAGTCTGGATTTAAAGCTTGCATAATTTCTTCTTTGTTTAGTCCAAAAGTTTCATCTGCTGCTATTCTATCTACTAAATCATTTGGTTTTCCAAGTTCTTTTACTTGTTTTCCTGCTTCCATAGAATAAACTCTAATTTTTTCATGCAATTCTTGTCTGTCTCCACCTTTTAGTACAGCATTCATTAAAATTTCTTCTGTTGCCATAAATGGTAGTTCTTGCATCATATTTGTTTTTATTACATTTTCATAAACTACAATGTTTTTAGATATATTAGCATATAAAATTAGGATAGCGTCTACTGCTAAAAAGCTTTCTGGCACACAAATTCTTTTATTAGCTGAATCATCTAGTGTTCTTTCTAACCATTGTGTTGCTGCTGTAATAGTTGGATCCATAGTTAATGTCATTACATGTCTTGCTAGTGAATTAATTCTTTCACTCCTCATTGGATTTCTTTTATATGCCATAGCAGATGAGCCAATTTGCCCTTTTTCGAAAGGTTCTTCTAATTCCTTTTCATGTTGTAATAATCTCATGTCATTAGCAAATTTAGAACAGCTTCCAGCTATTTGTGATAATACACTTAAAACTCTTGTATCTAATTTTCTAGTATATGTTTGTCCGAGATACCGCATATACTTGTTCAAATCCCATTTTTTCAGCTATTTTATCATCTATTTTGTTTACTTTTTCTTCATCTTTAAATAGTTTCATAAAACTTTCCTGTGTTCCTGTTGTTCCTTTACATCCTAATAGTTTCATATGACTTTGTACAAATTCTAATTCTTCTAAATCTTCAAGTAAATCTTGTAACCACAAAGTTGCTCTTTTTCCTACTGTAGTTAATTGTGCTGGCTGAAAATGAGTATATCCTAAACAAGTTACTGATTTATTTTGAAGTGCAAAGTTTTTTAAATTGTTTATAACTAAAATCAATTTTTGTTTTACAATTTCTAAAGCTTTAGTCATTAATATAACATCTGTATTGTCTGTTACATAACATGAGGTAGCTCCTAAGTGAATAATTGGTTTAGCTGTTGGACATTTTAATCCAAATTCATATACATGTGCCATAACGTCATGTCTACATTCTTTTTCCCTTTGGCTTACGATTTCATAATCGATATTATCTACATTAGCTTTCATTTCTTTTATTTGTTCTTCTGTTATATCTATTCCTAACTCTTTTTCAGTTTCTGCAAGTGCTATCCATAGTTTTCTCCATGTTGTGTATTTGCTGTCATTTGACCACAATTTGTTCATTTCTTCACTTGCATATCTTCCAGATAATGGTGTTTTGTAAATATTATTTTCCATTTATTTCTCCTCTTATTTTATTTATATTTTCAATCAAAAAGATGTAATAATTAGTTATGCTCTATAATAATTGATTCCTGCTTCAAAAATCTTTTGGTCTTTTCTACCTGGTACATTTTTTACAATTTCTCGATAGCTTCTTTCTGAATGTCCCATCTTACCTAAGATTCTACCATCTGGACTAGTAATTCCCTCTATTGCGTCAATTGAACCATTTGGATTATAAGCAATATCATAAGTAGCATTTCCAGCTAAATCAACATATTGAGTAGCAATTTGACCATTTTCAATTAATTGTTTTTCTAAATCTTCTGAAACAATAAATCTTCCTTCTCCATGAGAAATTGGAACTGTAAATTGTTCTCCTAATTCTACTTTACTAAACCAAGGAGACATTTTTGATACTACTTTTGTTTCTACCATTCTTGACATATGTCTTCCTATATTATTAAATGTTAATGTTGGAGAATTTTCATCCATTTCTCTAATTTCTCCATAAGGCAATAATCCTAATTTTACCAATGCTTGGAATCCGTTACAAATTCCTAACATTAATCCATCTTTTTCATATAGATGTTTATTAATTAAGTCTTTTAATTTTGGATTTCTGAACACTGCTCCAATAAATTTTCCTGAACCATCTGGCTCATCACCACTACTAAATCCACCTGGTAACATGATAATTTGTGCCTTTTCAATTTCTTTTGCAAAAAGCTCAATTGATTCTGCTATATTTTCTGGTTTTAAATTTTTGAATACAACCATGTTTGTCATTCCACCTGCATCTTCAAATGCTTTAGCTACATCATATTCACAATTTGTTCCTGGGAATACTGGTATAAATACACGTGGCTTAGTTATTGGCATCTTGCGAGTAATTTTACAAGTTTTATCACTTAATATATTATTTGCCTTTTTTCCTTCATGTTTTGTTTTTGTAGGAAATACTTTTTCTAATGGTCTTTCCCATTTTTCAATCAAATCATCTAATTCAAATGATACTTCGTTATTTACTATAATTTTTTCTGTTTTAGTTGTAGTTCCTAAAATTTCTGCTTTTTCTATTTCTACTCCATCTTTTACTTCTATAACAAAAGAACCATAATAAGGATAGAATAAATCTAAATCTTTATTTTCAAATGTAAATCCAATCTTATTTCCTATACAGCTTTTTGTGATAACATCTGCTATTCCACCATGAGTAATTGTACTTACTGATAATACTTCTTCTTGCTTAATTAAGTTATGTATAATTTCATAATTTTCTTTTAAATCTTCAAAATCTAAAATATCTTCTTTTCCCATTTTAGTTTTCAAAAATACCACTTTTGAGTCTGTTTTCTTGAATTCATTTGAAACTACTTTTGCAGTATCTGTTTCTCCAATACAGAAAGATACTAGTGTTGGTGGTACATCAAGTTCATTGTATGAACCTGACATACTGTCTTTTCCACCTATAGCTGCTATTTTTAGTTCTTTTTGTACTAAATATGCTCCTAAAATTGCTGCTAATGGTTTTCCCCATCTAGTAGGCTCATTTCTTAATTTTTCAAAGTATTCTTGTAATGTCAAATATGCTTTTTTATAGTCTCCACCAATTGCTACATATTTTGAAACTGATTCTATAATTGCGTAAACTGCTCCATGGAATGGACTCCAGCTTGCTAAATATGGATTATATCCATAAGTCATAATAGTTCCACTATCTGTGTATCCTTTTAATGTTGGAATTCTTGCTACCATTCCCAAAGCTGGTGTTAATTGATATTTTCCTCCAAATGGCATAATTACAGTATTTGCTCCAATTGTGCTATCAAAACGTTCTACTAATCCTTTTTGTGAACAACAATTTAAGTCTGTAATTGTTTTCTCCCATTTTTCTTTGATATTATCCACTTTTGCTGGTTTAAAATAAGATTTTTCTTCTTGTGGTTTTACCACTTCTACAGTTGCATTTTTCACATCACCATTAGTATCTAAAAATTCTCTTGAAATATCAACAATTAAGTTTCCTCTCCAATACATTTTTACTCTTGGTTCTTCTACTACTTCTGCAACTATTGTTGCTTCTAGGTTTTCTTTTTCGGCAAAGTCTACTAGCTTTTGGGCGTTTTCCTTTGCTACTACTACTGCCATTCTTTCTTGTGATTCTGAAATAGCAAGTTCTGTTCCATCAAGGCCTTCATATTTTTTAGGTACTTTATCTAGGTTAATTACCAAACCATCTGCTAATTCTCCAATTGCAACAGATACTCCTCCTGCTCCGAAGTCATTACATCTTTTTATTATTTTAGTTACTTCACTATCTCTAAATAATCTTTGTACTTTTCTTTCTTCTGGTGCATTTCCTTTTTGAACTTCTGCTCCACAAGTTGTTAGTGATTCACTTGTATGTGCTTTTGATGAACCTGTTGCACCTCCACATCCATCTCTACCAGTTTTTCCACCTAAAAGAATAACAATATCTCCTGGTACTGGTCTTGTACGAACTACATTTTCTTTTGGTGCTGCTCCAACTAATGCTCCTATTTCCATACGTTTTGCAACATATCCATCATGATAAATTTCAGCTACTTGTCCTGTTGCTAAACCTATTTGATTTCCATAAGAACTGTATCCCCTTGCTGCTTCATTTGTAAGCTTTCTTTGTGGTAGTTTATTAGGTAATGTTTCATCTACTGTTTTCCTTGGGTCACCACATCCTGTAACACGCATTGCTTGATATACATACACTCTTCCAGATAGTGGGTCACGAATGGCTCCTCCTAAACAAGTTGCAGCTCCACCAAAAGGTTCAATTTCTGTTGGGTGGTTATGAGTCTCATTTTTGAACATTATTAAATATTCTTCTGGTTTTCCATCTACTAAAATGTCAGCTTTAATGCTACATGCGTTAATTTCTTCGCTTTCATCTAATTCCTTCATATATCCTGCTTTTTTTAGTTCTTTAGCAGCAATTGTTGCTATATCCATTAAGCAAATATCTTTTGCTTTTCTGTTTTCATAAACAGCGTCTCTTGCTTTTAGATAATCTTCATATACTTTTTTTAGTAAATCCCATTTGATGTCTAAAACTTCTAGTTTTGTTAAAAATGTAGTATGTCTACAATGGTCTGACCAATAAGTATCTATCATTTTCATTTCTGTCATAGTTGGATTTCTTTTTTCTGTTTCTTTAAAATAATTTTGGCAAAATTTTAAGTCAGCAAAATCCATGGCAAATCCATATTTTTCATAAAATTTATGTGAGTCTTCTTCTGTCATGTTAATAAATCCTTCGACTGTCGCTACATCATCTGGTTCTTCCATTTTAGTTTTTAAGTTTTCAGGTTTTTCTAATGAACATTCTCTAGAATCAACTTGGTTTATCATGTATTTTTTTATTTTTTCTTTGTCTTGTGGTTTTAAATCACCTTGTAATATATATATTTTTGCAGATTTAGCTGTTGGTCTATTTCCTGCTGCTAAAATTTGTAAACATTCTTCTAGTGCATTTGCCCTTTGGTCAAATTGACCTGGTAAAAATTCTACACCAAATACATAGTCTTTTTCTTCAAATGGATATTTTTCTATAAAACTTTCGTCTACTTGTGGCTCTGAAAACACAGTATTTCTCGCCTCTTCAAATATTTTATCACTTACACCTTCTACATCATATCTATTTAAAATAATTACATTTTTTAGTTCTTTTATTTTTAAGTTTTCTTGAATATCTGCTAATAGGTCTTTTGCTTCTCCATTAAATCCTTCTTTCTTTTTTACATAAATTCTTTTTACTTCCATTTTAGACCTCCATTTTATTTTTAATCCTAGCTTTTAAGATTTTAATACTAAATATTAGATTATTTTTATATCTTTATTTCCTTCAACTACTTCTCCTATTATATATGCTTTTTCTCCTTGTGATTCTAAAATGCTAATTGCTTTTCTAGCTTCTTCTTTTTTTACTATAATTGCCATTCCTATTCCCATATTAAATGTATTGTACATGTCTCTTTCTGGAATATTTCCTTCTTTTTGAATTAATTTAAATATTGGTAATATTGGATAAGAACTCTTTTGAATTTTTAAAGATACACCATCTCTTAGCATACGTGGCATATTTTCGTAAAATCCTCCTCCTGTAATGTGTGAAATCCCTTTTACTTGTATAGTATTTAGCAATTCTAAAACAGGTTTTACATATATTTTAGTAGGTGTAAGTAGTGATTCTCCTAAAGTCATTCCTAATTCTTCTTTATATTCATTAATTGTTTCTTCATTTATATTAAATATTTTTCTAACTAGTGAAAATCCATTAGAATGTACTCCCGAAGAAGCAATTCCAATTACAGCGTCTCCTACTTCAATATTTTTACTGTCTATCATTTTTTCTTTTTCTACTACTCCAACTGAAAATCCAGCTAAGTCATATTCGCCTTGTTTGTAGAATCCAGGCATTTCTGCCGTTTCTCCTCCTACTAAGCTACATCCTGCCATTTTACACCCATCAGCTACTCCTTTTACAATAGTTGCTACTACTTCTGGTACATTCTTTCCTAAAGCCATATAGTCTAAGAAAAATAGTGGTTTTGCTCCACAACATATGATATCGTTAACACACATAGCAACACAGTCTTGTCCTATTGTATCATGTTTATCCATTAAAAAAGCCAACTTTAATTTAGTACCTACTCCATCTGTACCTGAAACTAAAATTGGTTCTTTTATTTTTTCTGTATTTAAAGCGTACAGACCTCCAAATCCTCCTAAGTCTGATACAACTCCTTCATTATAAGTGCTTTTTACTGCTTCTTTCATTAGTTCTACTGATTGATATCCTGCTGTTACGTCCACTCCTGCTTGTTTATAGCTTTCGCTGAAACTTTTTTCCATTCTTCCATTCCTTTCTAGGCGCAAAATAATTTGAAAAATAGTTTTACTATTTTTCAATTTTTCTCCTTTAACTTTCTAATTTTATTATATAATATTTTTCTTTTTTATTCAACATTTTTTTCATTTATTCTGCAATTTTATAAAAAATATTGAACTAATTTATTATTGTAACTATTTATTCACATTTTTGAAGTTTTAGTATTTCCTCTTTACTTAGTCCTGTAATTTCTTCTATGTCCTGTATCTTCATATTTTTCTTTATCATTTTTTGTGCTGTTTCTTGCAATGTTTTGATAATTCCATTCCTCTCGCCTTTTTTTTCTCCACGCTTTTCTCCTTTTAATTCTAAATCAAATAGCATTTTAGTTAATGGACTCATAGATTTTTCCTCCTTAATAAATTGTGTTGAACATTCTACTAATTGTTCTTCTTTTATTACTTCTTTTAATTGTAAATATTGATTTAAAAAATTTGCTACTTCGTTTTTTCTAGTAAAAATAAGTTTAAATATTTTATCATGTTTTTTATTGATTTCCTGCACTTTTTGATAGTTATACTCTGTTCCTTTAAAATCTTCTAATACATATTCATCGCTTTCTTCTTTTAGCATTGTTGCAGTAATCTTTTTCATATAATCTAAATAATTTTTCCTTGTTATAAAATTCAATTTGATTCCTCCTTTTAATATTACATTGTTTTTATGCTTTTGTCAAAATTTATTTCACAGTAAAATTGCAAATTTTACTTGTTTTTTCTTCGCTTTTCTTAATTTTAATTATTTTTATACATGGATTTATATTTTTAGATTTAAATTTTATTGAAAATATTATCTAGATATATTTACTAACTTTGACTAAATTTTATTATCTACTTTATCATATCACGAATTATATAAAAAACAATACCTTTTTATATAATTCACAAAACTTTCACATACACTAGTTTTATTTTTTCTACAACAAATAGCATATCTAACTAATTGTACTACTTTATCTTATTCCTTTTACTTTGTAATATTTATTAATTTACTTTAAATTTTGAGTAACACAAATTGTTTTACCTTTATGGATAATTTTGTAAATTAGTATTGACAAGTTTAATTTTTTAGATTATATTGTTGTTATGCATGGAAAATTAAGGTAATTTGATGTTTCTTGTCACTTCTTGTTTTCCTGCTTTTTTAAACAAAAATAAAAGGAGATGTACCATGTTAAATTTTGTAATTTGTGATGATAATGAAAATTTATTAGACAGATTAGAAAAAATGTTAGAAACTTTATTTACTAAAAATAATTATGATGCTTCTGTTGTTTATAAATCTGATAATGCAGATGACGTCTTAAATTATATTGATTCTAATGTTGCTGATGTTTTAATGTTAGATATTAATTTAAAGTCTAGTAAAAGTGGTCTTGAATTAGCTGAAGAAATTAGAAAAAAGAAGAAAAATCCTTACATTATATTTACTACTGGTCATTTAGAATATGCTATGGTAGCTTATAAATATAAAACTTTTGATTATTTACCAAAACCTATTGTATATGAGAGATTAGAAGATACTATTAATCGATTATTTGAGGATGTTAATGAACTTAGTAAAAACTATATTAAGATTGATAATAAAAATACTATTGTTGATGAAGCTGAAGTTCAATATATTAAAAGAGATGGTATGAAGTTGGTTTTTCATACTTCTTCACGTGATTATGATACATATAGCTCTTTTAATAAGTTTCAAGAAAAGTTGCCTGATACTTATATAAGGTGTCATAAATCTTATATTGCTAATTTGAATCAAATAAAGGATGTTGAACCAGTTTCTGGCACTATTACTTTTGCTGATGGTCAGACTTGCGATATTGGACCTAAATATAAGAAAGAATTTATGGAGGTTATGAAAAACTATGGAAGTTTTAAATAATATTTGGATGGCTATTAGTGTTCCTAATGAGAATATAATTAGTTCTTTATCTTTGCCTATACTTTTTATAGAAAATTACTTAGCTATATTAATATTTTCTTCTATTTTAGACTTAAGCTTTACAAGAAAACAAAAAATTTTATATGTAATAATTTCTTCATTGGGTGGTATTATTAGTATAAACTTTTTACCAATTCCATTCAATACTTTTATTAACTTTATTTTTATAACTATATTAGTTTATAAATTATTAAATCTAGGTTGGTTAAAAAGTATTTTTGCTGCTATACTTCCATCTGTGATTTTTTCACTAATAGGTATGCTAATTTGTAATTTATATGTATCAATTGCACATATTACAGCAGAAGCTTTAGCTACTGTTCCTATTCACAGAATCATTTATAGTATCATTGTATACTCACTTATTTTACTAGTTGTTTTCATTATTAAAATTTGTAATTTAAACATAAACTTTATAGATGATATGAGCACTAAAAATAAAATTATTATTTTTGCAAATTTATTTTTAGGTTTTTTTACTTTAGCAGTACAATCTATTGTAACAGTCTATTATGTTGATGTTTTACCTTTAGTTATTACTTTGTGTAGTTTTATATCTTTACTCATTTACTTTTGGATTAGTACCTATAGTTTAACTCGAATTATGAAATTAACACTTACAACTAAAAAACTACAAAGTGCAGAAGAATATAATAAAACTTTACACATTTTACATGATAATGTCAGAGGATTTAAACATGATTTTGACAATATTGTAACTACTATTGGTGGTTATGTAAGAACAAATGATATTGAAGGTTTAAAAAATTATTATGTACAATTAGAAGATGATTGTCAAAAAGTAAATAATTTATACTTATTAAATCCAGAAATCATTAATAATCCTCGGTATTTACAACTTACTTGCTCATAAATACAATGAAGCAGAATCTAAAAATATCACTATGAACATGACATTTTTATTAGATTTTAACACCTTAAATATGAAAATTTATGAATTTGCAAGAATTTTAGGTATTTTATTAGATAATGCTATTGAAGCAAGTAAAGATTGTGATGAAAAAATTATTAATTTAACTTTCAGAAATGACACTAAAAATAATAGACAAATTATAATAGTTGAAAATACTTATAAAAATAAAGATGTTAATATTGATGAAATATTTGAAAAAGGCTTTTCAGGAAAAGAAAATCATTCACGGATTAGGACTATGGGAAGTTAGAAAAATCATAAAAAAGAACAATAATGCTAATTTATATACTTCTAAAACAGATAAATTATTCTCTCAGCAGATAGAATTATATTAAAATATTAATGTATACAAAAAACAGCTTTTAATAAAGCTGTTTTTTGCTAGATTGTATAAGTATAACTTTTAAGTTATAACATTGGCAAAAATAATTTTTCGTCCTACCTTTGCCAATATATTTTTATAAATTAATCTTTTTTAATTAAACTTGCTGGCATTTTTGGTTGGTGGAATGCCCAATACATAAAGCAAGCTGTATTAGTTGATTTTGCATATTTTTCTGCTACTTTAGCTAAAAATTTTAACATAATACTATCATCCCTTCTTTAGTAATTTTATATAACACAAAAGCATTACCGGTATATGCTTTTGCATTAAGCATTTTGCACTGAAGTATTTCCATATACTTCATATCCATACTTATTATTTGTTAATTTGTAAGCTAATTTAGTTATCATTAAACTTTGCATAAAATATCCAAATATTATAATGTTTGAAATAACATTATAGTTTATAATTCCAGCTATGAATAATCCAGCAAAAAAAGTTATATAAGACAAAATTATTTTCTTTTTTCTATCTGCATTAGCTAAAATCGGTACATTTTCTGTATCTGCTGGAACATATAATTTAATCATACACATTCCAAAAATAAATACGCTTGCTAATATAATATATTTCAATGTTCCACCCAATATTATAAATTTTGATAATATTGGAATACCACAATAAAATATAGTCGTTCCTAAAATACAACCAAGATGAGTTTTCAAATGAAATCCTCCAGAAGCACTTTTAAATGGTGCTAATAATAAAAATGTAATTAGTGTCTCTTTCCAGATTCCTAAAAAATAAGCAATTGCTAATACTAAAAACGTTTTTGGAATCTCACCAATAACATTTTGGAGTCCATAATTAATAATTTCTGCTCTTTCATCATCTATATCTGGCATTTCTTTTCTAATTCGATTGGTTAGAAACATACAGATTTTATCTATCATTTCCTCACCCCGTTTCGATAATCGAATTTTATCATTGAAAATTTTTATCTTGCGTTTTTCTTTACAAAATATCGTTTTTTATTTACGAAAATTAATAGAACTTTATATTACCACCTATGTTTTCCATAAAAATTCACTTTCCCTCAATTTTCGTATAAGATTTTTAGTTTTTTTATAAACTCTGACGTTTTTATTATCTTTAATTTATTATTTTACAAAAGTCACAAAAATAGCTTGATTTTTAAGGTTTCTTTATGGTATAATAAAGAAGAAATTAGTAAATAAACTATTTTGAGGTGGAAAATGGAAAAAAAGGAAAATTTAGAAAACTCAGAAACAACAGATATACTTCCTATTGAAAAATCAGGTCTTTTAGAAGTAAGTAAAGGCTTTGTTGAACAAGATTTAGAATCAATTGATAGCAAAGAAGAAATTGAACAATATTCAGATAAAGTAGCATCTTCTGAAACAAAAAAGCAATTAATTGAAGCAATGAAAAAAGCTGACACTATAGTAGTGCCAACTAGTGGCGGAGATTCTCTTGATAAGAATAAAAATTCAGACAGAAAAAAAATGGAAAAAGAACTTCAAACAAAACTAGATAAGAATAAAGGCAAATCACAGTCTAATAATAAAGAAGAACTAGTAAAAAATGAAAAAGATATAGAACAAGATTTAACAAAATAAAAATGCAAGAAAATAAAATTTCTTGTATTTTTATCTTGACAAATGGGAAAACTACCTTTATAATAAATAGCGTTAATTAGATATGGCGAAGTAGCTCAGTTGGCTAGAGCATTCGGTTCATACCCGAAGGGTCATGTGTTCGAATCACATCTTCGCTACCAAATAAAAATGATAAACACTACATAGCTTGACGAAGCATAATGTGGTGTTTTTATTGTTTGCTCAAAATTACTACTATTGCACTTTATAAAAATTATGATATACTTTAATAAAAAGATAGATAAAGTAATACTGCCATTATTAATTTTTGACAGTATTATTTTTAACTTAATTAACATATTTTCTTTTTATAATTCAATTCTCCCATTTCCTCAGTAGGAACATAGCCAGTCCTTGCATTTATCACATCAGGTATTCTATTCACCACTGTTGCACAAGTCAATTCAACTGTTGCAGGTCTATTAATAACTAGTGTTGTTTCTGGTTCACCAATAACAGTCCACTCATTTTTATCAAAATCATCTTTTGAATATACCTTTCCAATACATTCACTTTCAATCGTAATTCCTTCTACTGTTTCTGTTGTAACAACAGCACTCATCCCTGTCGCCATTCCCGCTTTCACAGTCATTCCCAAAGTAGATGATTCAATATCTTCGGTATGAGTTTGTGGAACTGTTTTTTGTGTTTGGCTCTTTACTGTTAATCCTAATTTAGCACATAACCAACCATTTACATTCCACATATAAGATGGTAAATATTCTCCCTTATCAATCATAGATTGTCTTTCTTCATCAGAAATTTTATCAACAGATGCTACTTGTTCATCAAATTCATCTAATGTTAATCCAGCTCCATGGGCTTTAGCTAAAGCAATTCCATAGTCTTCTACATTATAACTAGAACTTCCTTTTATCTTTTTAATGCTTTGAGTTGAACCCGCAATACTAGAAATTAATTGTCCCCAATAAATATCTTGGTATCCACTTCCTGTTATTGTACATCCTGTCTGTTTAGCTAAGTCATCTATTTTTTTAGTTATGGTTGGATTAGAATTCATTGGATAAAAAGCTTCTTCACATGTTGTAATAGCATTTACTCCTAATTTTGCGCATAACATTAAAGCATCTTCTACATCACTAATCAAACTCATTGTTGTAACAATTGCTATATCTGGCTTTGTTTGTTTCATCATGTTTTCTGCATCTTCTAAAGATACTACTTTTACGCCTTTATTTTCTGTACCCATAACTTCACCAATATCTTTTCCTATTACATCAGGATTAACATCAATTGCTCCTACTATTTCTCCTCCTTTTTCATATACATATCTCATCGTATATACACTCATTTTTCCAACACCATATTGAACTACTTTGATTTTTTCGCTCATAAAATCACACCTTTCTTTTATCTAAATTATATACTATTTTCAAAAATTTATACAATCCATATAAAAAAGCACAGTTCTGTCCTAAAATATATATTTAAAAACAGAAGTGTCCCAAATTTCACAAAAATGTGCAAAAAGAAACGTCCCCGTGTTCCCGTGTCCCCTATGTAACAAATTCTTTTAAAATGTTTGCACATCTTTTTGATGCTAGTTTCAAGTTTTCGTCAAAAGTTGAGGCGTTTTTTCCGTTTGGTGTGTCTGAAATAGCTCTTATTGCCATAAAAGGTATATTATCTAAATAACATACCTGTCCAATAGCTGCACATTCCATGTCTACTACATCAGCATTAAACTTTGCACGAATTTTGTCTTTCATCCATGATTCTGTGCAAAATATATCTCCTGTTGCAATTATTCCTAATTTTATTTGATAGCTTCTTTCTGGTATGGTTTTTATTATTTGTTCTAATTCATCTACTAAACTTCTATCACAGATAATACTGTTTCCTACCCCTGTTATATAACCTTTACTGTGTCCAAATGCAGTAATGTCAAAATCATGTTGTACTACTTGCTTTCCTATTAATACATCTCCTATGTTTAATAATCCATTAATAGAGCCTCCTGCTCCTAAGTTAATGACATATTGTAAGTCAAAGTTTTGTATCATTACTTGCGTTGTTCTTGCAGCATTTACTTTTCCGATTCCACTTTTTACTAAAATACATTCCTTTTCTTGTATTTTTCCTTTTAAAAATTTCAGATTATAAACTTGTTCTGTTTTTACTTCAGTCATAATTTTTATAATAGCTTCTCTTTCTTCATCCATAGCTACAATAATTCCTATTTGTTTCATGCGTTTCTTCCTCCTTTTAATTATTATATTTCCCATTATTCTTGTGCCTAAATTATATCTTAAATTCTTCTTAAATTCAAGGATGGTATAAAATATTTCTTTAGGACTTGATACTTTTTGCTTTTTAGTGTAATATAATAGAAGTAAATTGAAAGAAATGCAAAAAATATTTTAGAAAGGAGTATTATTTGTTTTATTTAGCGCCTGAACACTTTATTAAAGTGTCGACGAGGTCTAGGGTTATCGAAAGTTTCGGCGGATGCTCTAGTGGCTTTTGCTTAAGGTCATAGGATTAATCTTAAAAAGCAATAGTGATATTGTAACAAAAGATAATGCGTTTAAGCTTTTATTTGCATACTTTCAATTCCAAAATCAATTTTTAGGAGGATTTAAAAATGTGTGGAATTGTAGGTTACATAGGAAACCAAAAAGCAAGCCCAATTTTGATTAATGGGCTAATAAGATTAGAATACAGAGGCTATGACTCAGCTGGTATTTCAACAATCGAAAAAAGCGGTCTTTCTATTATGAAAGATAAAGGAAGAGTCAAAAACTTATATAATTTAGATGGAATTGATGATTTATCTGGTACAATTGGTATTGCTCATACTAGATGGGCTACTCATGGAAAGCCAGCTAAGGAAAATTCTCACCCTCATATGGATAATAGCAAAACATTTAGTGTAGTTCATAATGGAATTATTGAAAACTATCATGAATTAAGAAAGTTTTTAACAAACAATGGTTATACTTTCTATTCTCAAACAGATACAGAAGTAATACCTAATTTAGTTCACTATTATTATCATAAAGATGAAAATACAGATGAATTAAAATTTTTACGTGCTGTTAAAAATGCATGTCACGATTTAAAAGGAAGTTATGCAATTGAAATTATTTGTAAAGATTATCCTAATAATATGATTGTAACAAGAAAAGATAGCCCTCTTGTAATTGGAAAAGGAGAAAGCGAAAATTATATTTCTTCTGATATTCCTGCTATTCTTTCTTTTACTAAAGATTTCTATTTACTAGATGATTTTGATTTAGCTGTTTTAACTAAAGATAATGTTTCTTTTTATGATAAGGATTTAAATGTTATTCCAAAAGAAGTTAAAACAATTGAATGGAATGCTTCAAGTGCTGAAAAAGATGGCTATGATGATTTTATGCTAAAAGAAATTCATGAACAACCAACTGCTATTCGTGAAACAATTGGTACTAAGTTTAATGAATCTACTAAATTTGAATTTGATGAATTGAATTTTTCAAAAGATTATTTGTCTAATTTGAGTAAAATTTATATTGTTGCTTGTGGCACAGCAATGTATGCTGGATTATCTGGTAAAAATGCAATTGAAAAGCTTTGCAAAATACCTACAGAAGTTGATGTTGCTTCTGAATTTAGATATCGTGATCCTTTAGTTGATGAGAAAACTTTATGTATTTTTATTTCTCAATCTGGAGAAACTGCTGATACGATTGCTGCTTTAAAACTTTGTAAGGAAAAGAAAGCAAAAACGCTTGCTATTAGTAATGTAATTGGAAGTTCTATTACAAGAGAAGCTGATTATTCTATTTATACACATGCTGGACCTGAAATTGCTGTTGCTTCTACTAAAGCTTACACTTCTCAAGTAATGTTGATTGTTTTACTAGCTATTTACTTTGCAGAAATATTAGAACTAAATACTAATACTATTAATTTATTAAAAAAGGATATCATAGATTTACCTAAAAAAATAGAAGAAACTCTAAAGTTGTCAGAAACAATTGAATCTTTTGCTAAAAAGATTTATCAAGAAAAAGACATTTTCTTCTTAGGTAGAGGAATTGATGAAACTATTGCTAAAGAGGGTTCTTTAAAGCTAAAAGAAATTTCTTATATTCATTCTGAAAGTTACCCTGCTGGTGAATTAAAGCATGGACCAATTGCTTTAATTGAAAATGGTATTACTGTTGTAAGTATTCTAACAGATTGTAATTTAGTTGAAAAAACAATTAGTAATATTCAGGAAGTTATTACTCGTGGTGCTAAAACTTTAGTAATTACAAATCAAGATATTGATGAGGATATGTTTGATATGACAATTAAAATTCCAGAAACAAATACTTTTATCTCTCCTATCTTGTCTATTATTCCTTTACAATTGCTTGCTTATTATATTTCTAAGGAAAAGGGATTAGATGTTGATAAACCTAGAAATCTTGCAAAGTCAGTTACGGTTGAATAACTAAAAAACAGCTATGCCTTTCGGTGTAGCTTTTTTGTGTTTTGTTAATTGTCAAAAGGAAAACAGCAGTATACTGCCGTTTTATCCTTGTGGAAATACATCCCACATGAAGAGATGCGCTTCTAAACAGGCTATTATATATCTCGCTTCTTCAACAAAGTATTCTCCTCTTAAGTTTCTTCTTAATATAACACCGTCCTCTGGTGTTAGTTCTTTTGCTCCTGCGTTTTTCATTATTGCCCGCATCTCTTCTATTCTTTCTTTTGCCCTTTTACTCATAATGTCGCCTCGCCCCAATAAGCTTGGAGCTCTCCTTTCTGATTTTTTTAAAGCTAATTTTATTATAGCATGTTTTACATAAAAAGTCAACATTATGTATGCCTATATTATATAATTTAACTACATCAACTAATTAAATAGAAAAGCTCGCCATTATTGGCGAGCTTTTATTGAAGACACGAACCTTTCAAAAATATCCATTCGAAAAAAGCCTGGCATATTTTCCTCATAGCAGTACTTATAATCTGTTTTTATACTACTAAATGTGGTTGAATTCACTAACACTGGAATTTCCTTTCCTTCTTCTGTCAACCAATCCAACAGCATTCTTCCCGCTAAAGGCTCACACAATGTTTTTTTCCCTTCATAAATTGGAAAATCCATATCTGTGATAATACCATCTACATTTTCCTCTTGTAGAAATTTAACTGCTAGTTCTAAAACTTGGAAAGCAATTATTTCCATTCCCAAGATTTTTGCGCCTTCTTCAACTTTCAGGATTTTGCACTCGTTGTCGTCGATTACTAGTAACCTTAACTTTTTGTTGTCATTCCTCATAACAAACTCCTTTCTTTTCACTATTTAGTGAATTTTCTTTATTATACTATATTTTTATTCTAATTGCAATTTTCACCCTAGCAATAATCTAACAACAATCAAGCAAATAGCACCTGGTAAGCCTAATATCCCGAATTAATATACTAGTAAAAAAATTTAATCCTATATGAAATCCGAAGCTTCCACCTATTAAATTAATAACAAAAATGGAAATCCCACCTAAAATAGAATTAAAAATCAATTTTAATATCTTCTTTAATGGTAATATAAAAATTCTTCCTAATATAAAAATAAAGCAAATACATGCTAAATATGTAAGTACATTTTGGTCCATTTCTTCTCTCTCCTATCAAAACACAAAAATGGTAATAATTTCTTATTACCATTTGTATGTTTTTAATAGGACAAATATTACTAGCCTACTTCTTCCTCTTCATATAAAGAAAATTTCATATCACTAATCATATCAACTTGAATACCTTTTGCCTTTGCTAATTTAATTAAATAATTTAATTTTGCTTGATCTGCTTTTATTTGATAAATATAATAATCTACTAAATCATCACCGAGCATATTCAAAATTTCGGTTTGCTACCTTTAGTTCTTCCCTTGTTTTAATAATGCTTCTAATTAATTCGATTTCTTTCTCCATTTCTGTCTTTTCTATAATTTTCACTTCTTTTACATAATAGTCATTTTGCATAATTATTTTCATTCCTTCCTAAAGGCTTACTATAGTTATAAATAATTTAGATGCTTTTAAACCTTTTTCCATTTTACTAATCTTTTCCATTAGTATATTCTAATTTTAAAATTTTATTCTAAAATGTTAAAATAACTGTTAATTAGTGATAGTTCTATTTCAATATATATGTTTTTATTTAAATAAAAAGTTGATATATTAATATTTTTCTAATTCGAATGCAACTGTAATACCCTTACAAATTGTTAAAATAAAATCATAAAGGGTCCTGTTTTTCGGGGTTTGTTATGATTTTATTTTTATAATTTGTTAGTGTATGTAAGGCAGCCGAGAATTAAAAAATATTAATATATCAACTTTCTATTTTAGCAAAATATATATGTAAAAATAAACTATCATTAATTAACATAGTGAATTTTTTAATTAATTTGCTAAAAAGCCTTGTTTTTTTCGCCATTTTGTAGGATAATATATATGTATGATTATAATTTAGAAAGGGATATCTTTGATGAAATATATAGATAAAATTTTGAAAAAATTAAATACTAATAGAAATACCTTCGCTACCTATATATTAACTTTACTTACCATCTACATTGTAGTTGATAGAATAGTAGAAATGTTACTTATGATATTTACAGGTGTTTCTTATTCTTACTGGGGACCACTTCAATATACCTTAGCTCTAGCTTGCCCTTGTTTTGCTTTTGCTTTTTGTCCAAAATCGAAATTTGCAAAAAACAAAGGTTATAAAGTAACATTATTTTATGTATTTATAACAGCCTTTTATGTAGTAGCTATTTCTATGCTTGCACAATGGCTTAATATGGGTGCTTGGCTATTTTTACTATCTGTTCCAAACTATACTGAACTAATTACAGAATTTTCAGATTTAGTAACACCTGCCTTTATTAGTCTTTCATTATATTTACCACTAGTTACTGTTTATCCTTTCTTTAAATTTGTTTACTTTAAAATAAAGGATGACCCGTTAAAAATCCGTTCTATTTGGGACTTCCGTGGTATTGATTTATCTGATAAAAAAGAAGGTCACGGACCATATACATGTGAAGTTTACGTTTGTACAGATGATGATTATAACAAAAAAATCATTATGCCAGAAACCTCTAGGTATCAATCATTGTTAGTATGTGGTGGTTCTGGAACAGGAAAGACATCTTTAGTTTATGAACCTTTAATTGCTAAAGATATTGAAAGAAAATATTTCTTTGGTGAAGCTGCTAAAGAATTAGGATTTACAGCTTTAAAAACAGGAATTGCTACTTTAACAAAACCATATAATAATGATTATTTAAATAAAAACTTTAATTTAAACATGTTAAAACCTGCACCTGGAAAAGAAAACTTACTTAACACTTACTTAAAGAAAATGATTTTAGGTACTTGCAGTGGTGAAACAGTTTATAGAAATTTAGGACTTACTTTAATGGCTCCAGATAGTGAAGTAATTGACCATATGACATCAGTTTGCAAAAACTTTGGAATTGACTATGACATAATCGACCCATCATCAAATGCTTCTATTGGTCTAAATCCTTTTATTTATGATGACCCAGCAAAAATTGCTGTTACAATTTCTTCTGTTTTAAAAACTATGTTTTTAGTAAGTCATGATGACCCAGAAGAATCTTATCGTGCAGATGTTTCAACTCAAGCCATTGAAAATGTCACTATTTTATTAAAAGAAATGTACCCAAGAATGAATGATGGTGCACTTCCTAATATGGAAGATTTGCTAAAATTATTTACAAATTTTGAATTAATCGAAAAAATGTGTGAAATTATGGCTTATGATGAGGAACTAAAAGAAAAATATTCTATACAACTTACTTACTTTAAAAAGTATTTTTATAAAGATGCTCCTGGAAGAACAGAAATCGAAAAATATATTTATACAGCTGTCAGTCAATTAGATAACTTACTAAGAATTCCTGGAATTAAACCAATCTTATGTAACAGACATAATAATATAAACTTTGATAAATTCTTAGAAGAAGGAAGAGTTGCCTTTATTTGTACTAGACGTGGTGATTTAGGGGCTGCTGGTCATAAAGCATTTGGATTATTCTATCTAATTTCTATGCAAGATGCTGTTTTAAGAAGACCAGGAAACGAATCTTCTCGTATTCCTCACTTCTTATATATTGATGAATTTGCTGATTTTATTGGTAAAGCAACAGAGCCAATGTTTACTTTATATAGAAAATTTAAAGTTGGTTGTACAATATCAATACAAAGTTTATCACAATTAGAACTTCATGGACAAAAAGAAAATTACAAAAACCTTATTTTGTCAAATTGTGCTAATAAAATCTTTACTGGAAATGCTGAATATAACGAACTTGAATGGTGGTCAAAAGAATTTAGTAGCCGTAGGGAATGGGTATATACAAATACTATTGATACAGAAAAAGTTGAATATGATTCTAAATATGGCAACGTATCATGGAAATATGTTACTATCTTAAAAGAAGGAAAACTTCAAGGCTTAACATTAGGAAAATGTGGATACAAAATCAAAGGTGATAAAGGATTCCAACAATGTGGATGTGGGCTTTTAGAGTTCTTACCTTCTAAATATAAAGAACCACAAAAAATTAGAAATTATGACTTTGGTAAATTTTCTAATAATGCAACTACAACAGCAGAAGATAATAATGACGCTAAGAAAAAATTTGATTTTCAACATGTTAACTTTATAGATGAAAAAAATGAGTTTGACCCTGTTCAAACTGATGTAACAGATTCAAAATATTTATTTGATAATCAAGATGCTATTATTGTTAATTTGAAAAAAGGAAATCCTAATAAATAGTTCAAAAATGAAATGAGGTTAAAATTAATTTTTAACCTCATTTTATTTTTTTAAATCATAATCCCTATTAACTCTATTAAAATTCCTGTAATCACGCCAATTCCATACAATAAAGCAACTATTTTTAAATTCTGTTTAACATCTTTATTCATCTTAAATAGTACTGCTAGTCCAACACCAGCTCCAACTAATAAACCAGTAATCATTGTAGCAGCTGATATTATATTTTCCAAATACATTTGTGTTAAAATAACAGAAGAAGCACAATTAGGAATAAGTCCTATTATACCTGCTATAACAGGTCCTAAAATCGGTTTGTTTTGTAAAAATTGAGAAATGTTTTCTTCTCCCCCTACTAAGTAAATTAATAGGTTTATTATAATAGTAACTATCAAAATAAATATAAAAATATTTAAAGTATGTTTTAATGCTGATTTTACAATTCCATGTTCACAATGGCAATGCTCTTTTTCACATAAGTCTACAATTTTTTCTTCTTCTTGTTCTTTATTTTTTAATCTTATAACTAAATCAATCACAAATCCTGCAATCATTCCCACTACTAGTTTTATTCCTAATATTGTTAAAATAGTCGAAATTGGTACCGCCTCTGATAAAAATATAGGCAACATCTCATCTGAAGTTGAAAGGTACACAGCTATTAATGTTCCTAATGTAATAACTCTTGCTGCATACAAATTTGTTGCTGAAACAGAAAATCCACATTGCGGAAATACCCCTAATATACTTCCTATTAGGGGACCAAATTTTCCTGATTTTTTAACTGCTCGTTTAGTTTTTTCTTTTGTTTTGTGCTCTATATATTCCATAATCAAATATGTTATAAATAGGAATGGAAGTAGTTTTATACTATCTATGATAGCATCTAATAATACATCTATCATTTATTTTCTCCTTTTCTTTTGTTCCCCTATTATAGCATATCTTTTCTTGCATTTCAAGATATTATCTTTTCAAGTTTCGACTTTGCAAATTAATGTATAATATATTATTTTTTTATACCTTGTGTGTCGCAACCTACAAAATAAAAATTAATTGTCGGTTGCTCCAATCGCACTCACTTCGTTCGTTTGGTCGCTTACGCGGTATTTCAAAAATAATATATTATACATTAATTTGCAAAGTCGAAACTTGAAATTATTTTATCTTCTCCTACAACCACAATTATTATTATTTTCACAATTGCTATTTGTATTAGGAATAATATTTATTCTAGCATTTAATCCATCTGAATTAGTAATTTGATACGTACATCCCTCTTGATTTTGGTTACATCCACATCCATTATTTCCATCAGATAAGTTACTAATTGTTAGCAAATTATTATTTTCATTGCAACAACAACTACTTTGGTTATTTCTTTGACAACCACAGCCACATTGATTTCCTATTCTTTCTAAAATTCTTCTTATTATGCAGACTATGTATGCTGTGATAAAACTAATAATTGCATATACAATAGCAGCAATCAAAAAGTTCAAATTATTAACAACAAAAGTAACAATTAAGAAAATAGCAAATATAATAGCGGCTACTAAAATAGGACATTTTAAAATTTTCTGTAAAGCAATAGATATTATAATAACTGCAATAGGTAAAGCAAAAAATATAAGTAAATTGTTCATCTTAAATCACATTCCTCTCTCAAGGCACAAACCTGGTTGGAAAAGAATTAAATTTTGGCAAGGAAAATTTTATTTAAAAGGCAAGGGCGCATACGTAGTGTATGTAACTGCGTTTTAAATAAAATTTGACGTAGCGAAAATTGTAATTATTTTTCAACCTTCTTCTCCTCTTTCTTTTTTACTCTATTATATGCTTCACCTATTTTATTTGTTAATTAGCTCTATCATATTCTACACTTACTAAATATAAACCTTGAGGAGGTAATGTCTTCCCTGCTTTAGCTCTATCTTTTTCTTCTATTATAACTGGTATTTGTTCTGGCTTAACATTTCCTAATCCTACATCTACTAGTGTTCCTGAAATAATTCTTACCATATTATACAAAAAGCCATTTCCTGTTAACTCAATCCATATTCTATCATTATCTTTTTCTAACACATCTGCTTTATAAATTGTCCTAACACTACTTTTAGCACTTGTTCCACTAGCCTTAAAAGCTTTAAAATCATGTTCACCTTCAAAATATTTGATAGCTTTTTTCATTGCCTCAATATTTAATTTCATAGGAATATGTGTTTCTAAATTACGGTAAATTGCTGTTCCTATTTTTGAGTTATTTATAATATAACGATATGTCTTTCTTTTACAAGATAATCGACTGTGAAACTTCTCTTCTACTTCTTGTGCTGACTTAATTAAAATACTTTTTTTTAGATTACTATTAATAGCAATAGCAAATTTTTCAATTGGGATTTTTGAATTTGTTTTAAAATTTGCGACCTGTCCGAAGTGCATGGACTCCAGCATCTGTCCTTCCTGATGCTAATAATTCTATTTCTTCTCCTGTTATTTGTTCAATTGCTTTTTCAATAGTTCCTTGTATATTTAATTTATTAGGCTGTTTTTGCCAACCGATTGAATTCTTTTCCATCATATTCAATTGTTAATTTTATATTTCTCATCTTTAATTTCATTCCCTTCAAGAGATATAATATAAAATGAAGTCGCTTTATACTAGCGACTTACTTATTTTCTTCTTGTTTCTTTTCTTTTTTCATACTTTCTTTTACTTTTTTTAATGTCTCTTTTCTTTCCTTTCTTTCTGCTGTAAATCTTTTTGTCACAATATTACTAATTAAAATTTTCTTTAATACATCTTCTCTTACATCAGCAATTAAAGTACCATCTTTTGCAACTGATATTTTACCAGTTTCTTCTGATACAATTACAACAATACTATCCGATTCTTTTGATATTCCTATTGCTGCTCTATGTCTTGTTCCTAATTCTTTTGCAATATCTTTATCATCTGCTAAAGGTAATACACATGCTGCTGCTGCAATTTTGTTTCCTGCTATTACAACTGCTCCATCATGTAATGGTGTTTTTGGTTCAAAGATATTTACTAATAACTGTGGTGAGACTTCTGCATTCATAGGTATTCCTGTTGATATTATATCTTGTATTTTTATATCTCGTTCTAATACAATTAAAGCTCCTGTTTTTGATTTTGAAAGTTCTGTTGCTGCAATTACTACTTTATAAATATCTTCTTTTGTTTTTGATAAAACATCTTTATCTATTCCAAAAAATCGAGCTAATTTGTTTGTTCCTAGTTGCTCTAATCCTCTTCTTAGTTCTGGCTGGAATATAACGATTATTGCAATAACTCCTAGGTTCATAATGCCTGTTAATATCCAATTTAAAATTTTTAGATTGAATAGTCCACTTACCCATGTTGCTATAATTAAAAGTGCAATTCCTTTGATTAGTTGCCATGCTCTTGAACCTTTTACAACCTTGAAAAAACAATATATTAAAAATAGCACAATAGCTAAGTCTATTATTAATGTTATTAGTTCTAGCGGGTTTGCTTGTAATGACTTTATATATGACATTATATTGTCTTTATAAAAATTTTCCCAATTCATTCCTAAATTTATTATCATTTGTTTCTCCTTTTTTACGCCATTAGAGCATATACAAGCGTAATTCCTGTTCCTGCTACCATTAATAGTGCTAATACTCCTGCCATGATTTTTACAAATATCTTTCCTTTATCATAGTTTGTCTTTTTTTCTTTGTTTTTCATTTGATTTCATCCTCTCTTTTTCTTACTTACTAATTACTATTATAACATATCTTGTCAAATTTTCAATTCTTTTTGTCGTAATTCTATAATTATTTTTGTTAATTTATATATAAAGCTATTCTAAATCCTAAAATTTGACTTTTATAAGTAGCTTCCCTTTCTCCGACGTTCAGATGCAGGATTATCGTTACCTTTTAAGTTAGTAGTACCCCCTCTACCAATTCGCTTAATAGTACCATAGCTTTCCATTGTCTATTCCCTTAAATTTCCTCCTAAGTCATAAATATTTTTTTGCTTATTAGCAATAATATTAGGATTATTTTTATAAATTAAATCTATTCCCGTCCTATTGTTTTGATTAGTTGTTGTATTTCCATTAACTGTAGAATTATAATTTTCATTATACCAACCCTTGTTAGTACTATTTTTTACATAAGAGTCTTTATCATAAATTCCATTATCATAATTACCATCAATAAATTGCATTGTTGTATCCCATTGTATTCCATAACACAATGTACTAGTTACATCCTCGTATCCTTTAGAAGTTGCAAAATCTTTAGACAGTTTTTAATAAAGTAGATGAACCTATGTATTTGTCGAATAGATGTAATCTTAATCATTATTCAAAAAATTCATTACTAAATCTATAATTACATCTTTTTCTTTTGGATTTGACTCTGCTATTACTTAGTAGGTTTATCAGCAAATTCGGAATTTCCGAATTTAGTCATTGTTTCTGTTTCCACTAATTCTCCCTCTTTATATATATTCTTTATATGTTCATTAATAGTAGATTTAGCTTTTTCAAAATTTATTACCACTTATCTTTCTTTATTGTTGTAGAACTATTGTTTGTATTTTACATTATATTTATCCGATTGTCAATGTTTTTTGCAATTTTATTCAATATATAAAATTTTATCCCTAAAATTCTTTGAACTACAGACCTTAGTTTAGCGTCTAATTTCTAATATTACCTTTTCTTTTTCCACCCTTTTAGAAGAAATTTTAATAATTTCTTTTAATTTTAATTTTGCTTCATTTAGCTTGCCTTCATTATTAGCATGAATATATGCTAATACCTCGTCTTTTCTTACTTTATCTGAAACTTTTTTAGAAAGTACTATTCCAACAGATGAATCTATTTCGTCTTCTTTTGTTTCTCTTCCTGCACCTAAAAATCCTGCTAACTTTCCTATTTCTTTACTATTAATTTCTTGTATATATCCTTCTTTTTCACTATAAATTGGTTCAATATAATCAGCTTTTGGCAATTTTTCAAGGTTTTCTATATATGAAATATCTCCTCCTTGTTTTTGTACTAATTCTAAAAATTTTTGATATGCATTTCTATTTTCTATATTTTCTAATAATTTAATTTTATTTTCTTCTAAATCTTCACCTTTTCTAGCTAATTTAAGCATATATGCTCCTAATTCTAATACTACTTGTTTTAAGTCTTCTATCATATGACCTTGCAAGAATCTAACAGCTTCAATTACTTCTAAACTATTACCAACAGCAAATCCTAAAGGTTCATTCATATTAGTTAATACACAAACTGTTTCCCTTTTAGCTAATTTTCCAATAGCAATCATCATGTTTGCTAAATCTCTTGCTTGTTCTATATTTTGCATAAAAGCCCCTTTTCCAACAGTTACATCTAGTACAATTTTTTGTGCTCCACTTGCTATTTTTTTACTCATAATACTAGAGGCAATTAATGGTATACTTTCTACACAAGAAATAGCATCCCTTAATGCATATAACTTTTTATCGGCAGGTGCTAAGTTTAATGTTTGTGAAATAATACTAATTCCAACCTGTTCTACATTTTTTATAAATTGTTCTGTTTCAACTCCTGTTTGATATCCTGGTATTGATTCTAATTTATCAATTGTTCCGCCCGTAAAACCTAGCCCCCTTCCTGACATTTTAGCAACTTTTATACCAACAGAACTTACCAAAGGTAATAAAATTAATGAAACCTTATCCCCCACTCCTCCTGTAGAATGTTTATCCACAATTGTTTCATTTAATGTGGATAAGTCTAATATTTCTCCTGAATTCGCCATTGCTAGTGTTAGGTTTGTTGTTTCTTGGTTTGTCATTCCATTTAAATAAATTGCCATAACTAATGCAGCTGCTTGATAGTCTTTTATATTTCCATCTGTGTATTCAGTTACAAAATATTCTATTTCTTGTTTAGTTAATTCTTGCTTATTTCTTTTTTTCTCAATTATATCAATAATTCTCATTCTATAACACCCTTTCCGTGCTATTATTTTATAAAGTTTTTTGTAAAACTTCTTCTATGTATAGGACATAATCCATATTGTTTAATTGCCTCTATATGCTTTGCTGTTCCATATCCTTTATGTGCTATAAATCCATATTGTGGATAAATTTCATCCCATTGCCTCATAATTCTATCTCTTGTTACTTTAGCTATAATAGATGCAGCTGCTATATTATAACATTTAGCATCACCTTTTATGATAGAATCATATGGAATTCCTTTTGTATTAATACCTGTTAATGCATCTACTATAATTAAATCTGGTTTTACATCTAATCCTTCTACTACATTTGTAACACCTTGCTTTGTAGCATTTAAAATATTGATTTCATCTATTACATCTTGACCAATAATAGCAACAGAATAACTAATTGCTTCTTCTAAAATTAAATCATATAATTTTTCTCTCTTTTTTTCTGAAACTTTTTTTGAATCATTTACTCCTTCTATCATTGAATCTTGTGGCATAATTACCCCAGCAACAACAACAGGACCTGCTAAAGGTCCTCTTCCCGCTTCATCTATTCCACATATTTTTTGAAATCCTTTTTGATATAAATCCTTTTCTATTTCTTTTAACTTTGTTAATCTTTCTAATTCCTTTTCTTTCATTTATTATTCCTTCTATTTTTTTAGTCTTATTCAAGCCCATCAATTTCTGTCAAAGAATACCTACCATCATATCCTTTTGTATTATAAATTTCCACCCTTATATTTGTTTCATCAAATTGAATTAAATATCTTTCATCTTTTCCTAACTCCATTTTTGTTAATCCCCATTTTTCTTGAGTTTCTTGTGTTAATTCATAACAAGAGTCAGCATCTGTTATATAATCAGGAACATTACTAGCTTTTTGTAATCCTTGTTGTTGCTCATATACTTCTTGCCTTGCTGTTACTTTTCGTTCATTTTTTTGCTCTTCTGTTCCAATTCCCATTTTAAAATTCACTTCTTCTACATATTCTCTTGCTTTTGCCTGAATCAACAACATATTTGTTTTTAATTCTTCTAATTTTGCCTTTTGTATCGTTTCTCTTCCACTATAAAAACTAATTCCTGCTATAATTATTAGTACAACTACTGTTATTGTTAAAGCTACTAATGTTACACCTTCTACCTTATTTTTCAATTATACTCCCATTCCTTTCTAAAATCATAAATTAAAGCTAAAAAAAATGTAATTATTCTCAACATTTATTCTCTACATTCTTTTTTTACATTATATATTTTTATTTCTATATTTTCAATACAAAGGCAAATTTTTTTCACATAAATTTCACAAACCTATTGTATTATATCGTTACAATAGGTTATTATATTAATAGTACATTTAAATTTAGGAGGTTAAACAAAATGGAAGAAAACGAAAAGAAAGATGAAAAAAATCAAAATTTTAAAGCAGTTCAGAATCCTAATACATACAAGGCAACATTAAAAAATCAATCTGAACCAAAAGCAAAAATAGGATTTGGAAAAAGTATATTATTACCATTTCTTAGTGGCGTTGTTGGTTGTTCAGTAGTACTAGGAACTTGTTTTGGTGTTCCGTCTATTCGCTCTCAAATACTAAAAGTAACACAAAACACAGAATATACAGGTCCATCAGAAAATTCTGGATATGTAAGTCAAACTTCACTTTCTAATTATTCAGATACTGCTGTATTTGCTGCTAACAAAGTGTTACCATCTATTGTAGGAATCACTGTAGAATATAATGTAAATTCTCTTGTTTCTATGTTTGGTAGACAAACTCAAACTAGCACAGCTAAAGCTACTGGTTCTGGTATTATTATGAGTGATGATGGTTATATTTTAACAAATAATCATATTGTAGCTACATCTTCATCTGAGTCTTATTACTCTGTATCAGAAGCTACTAAAATAACAGTTTCTTTATTTAATGATGAAACTGAATATGAAGCAAAAATTATTGGAACTGATGAGCAAACAGACTTAGCTGTTATAAAAATCGAAAAAACTGGTCTTTCTAAAGCAGAATTTGCTGATTCTGATAATATAAAAGTAGGGGAATTTGCTATGGCTGTCGGAAATCCTCTAGGAATGCAAAGTAGTATTACTTGTGGTGTTATTAGTGCAGTCAATAGAGAAGTTACTGATTCTGATGGAAAGAAATTTACTTTAATTCAAACTGATGCTGCTATTAATTCTGGTAATAGTGGTGGTGCTTTAGTTAATAGTGAAGGTAAAGTTGTTGGTATTAATACTTTAAAACTTTCTGGAACTGGTATTGAAGGAATGGGATTTGCAATTCCTATTAATTCAACTACAGATATTTCTTCTCAATTGATTCAATATAGTAAAGTAAAAAGACCATATATAGGCATTTCTGGTATGGATTTAACTGAAAGTACAGCTAAAGCTAATAAATTAGTTGTTGGTATTTATGTAAAAGCTGTTGATGATTTTTCTGCTGGTGAGAAAGCAGGTATTAGAATTGGTGATGTTATTATTGAAGCAGATGGTAGAAAAATTACTAAAATGGATGAATTAAATGAAATAAAAAATTCTCATCAAATTGGTGATGAGTTGAAGATTAAAGTTAATCGTGATGGACAAGAAAAAGATTTAACTATTATTTTAGGTGAGCAACCTTAAAATTTTAAAGTTTCACTTTCAGTTCACACAATGGACAAAATTCATTGTTAAAATGCTAGCATAGTAAGTAAATACTACTTACTTGAAATTAAAAACATCCCCTTTTATTTTCAAAAAAGAAAGAGAAGTTTTGCTAGATACTACTTCTCTTTCTTTTTATTTATGAGTTTAAAATCTAAAATTGCTAGTTCTGGGACAGTCACAGAACTAGCAATTTAATATTATTATATAACAATCAAATCCATTTCACTTGTAAAAGTCCCATTTCCATAAGCATATATAACATATAAAGTATTAGCTGTAAGATAGAATTCCTTTGTATTTTCTATGTTATAAATATTACTTGTTACATCTCTACTATAAATATTATATCCAAGGTTTTTTAAATCTTCTACTTTCTTTTGCTCTACTTGAATTTCACTTTTTATATTTTCTTGTATTTTAGATTTTTCCAAATTTTCTATTTTTAATACTTCTTCTAATGTAACTTCTTTATTATTTTTTAAATCATAATTAAAAGTTTCTATTATTACTCTTTGTGCACTTGACCCTTCTTTCAAATTTGAACGTATTATTAAAGATAATATATCATTATAAATATTAGCTGTATATTCTACTGTGTAAATTGTGTTTCTATTTTGGCTTGCTAGTACACTATTTGTTTTTTCAACAAAACTTTCAATCTCATGGTTGTATTCGTCTATTTTAGGATTATCTATATTAATGTAAGGTATATGTACTTCTATATCATAGCTATTTATTTTGCTTTCTTTTTTTTCTACTTTTGTATAAATAAGAGGTTTGTCTATTTCTTTTCTTTTATTCTCTTGATTTTCTTCGTTCTCTATTTTGTTTGTAAATATTTGCTCAAATTCAACTTTTTCTATTTCAATTTGTTCTTTTGTTTTGTCTCCTATTTGTATATTAGTTTCAATTCCTAGCATGTTTTTAAAATCTGTTGTTGAATAAAATTGAAAATAAAATGCTACTATGATTGAAATAATACATATTACCATAATTATAATATAAATTGCTATTTCTCGCTTTCTAAATGTTTTTTTCTCTGGCAATATTACTTTCATTTCTACTCCTCTTTTGATTTTTTTCCTTTCTAATTATAACATTTTTATTCAATTTTATCAATGTTTTTTTATGATTTTTCCTACAAAAAAACATATATTCATCTATTTTTTTAGTTCCTTTAGAATATAAATAACAATTACTGTTTCTTTCTAATAATTTTGTTTTTATTTTTTTCATCATATTTTTATTTATTCTAGCGTTTTTTTGCTTTTTTAAGTACAAAAAACACCCCGTCATAGGCGTTTTGCCAGAAAAATTTTTACTTTTAAATCTACTTTTTTTTTATTTTTTTAACCTCGTTTTCACAGCATTCAGTCTTACAAAAAATCAAATCTATTCCTGCTTTATGATTTAGATTAGTTGTTGTATTTCCATTTGTTGTTAAATTATAATTATCTTTATACCATCCTTTATCATTGCTCATCGCAAATTTCGACATTAATAACATTACAAACGTTTAGGTATATACTATTTATATAAATACATATTATATATATGTATATTACACCTATGAATTCCAAAAAAAGGAAATGTATTTTCTACGTAATTTTCTAAAACACAATCTACACTAAATTTTTCATTAAGTTTAGGGTTTTCATGTTTCAGATACAATCCATTTAAAGAATTCCAATTATCTGTATAATTTAATTTTCCCTTAGCTATACCTACTGTTACAGCACCATATTGTTCATAACCAGACAATATTTGATATACTGTTCCTTCTAATCTAATTCCTGAATATTCTTTCCAATTAACACTATTTAAAGTTGCCATCTTATAAATAGTATTCTCGTCATTACCTTTATACTCTATATACCCATCACCTTGTGTAATAATTCCAGCTTCTCTATCATAGTAAGGAATTGCCTGCCATGAACCTATTATTTTTTCATTAATTACTCCACTTTCTACTAAATACAATATTTCCTTATTATCTACTTCACCACTTTCAAAACTTATTATGTTTCCTGTTTTTATATCTATTGTCGCTGTATACTCATCTTTTTTTACTACGATTGTATTTTCATCTTCTGATACAATAGTTGCATTTATTTTTTTTATTTCTTCTTTAAAAGTATTTACTTCAAACTTTCCATCTTCATTATAGCTTGCCATCACTGCTAATTTTATTTCTTCCTCTGCTTTTGCTCTGGTTGTATCTGTTTTAGCATCATTTGCCTTTGTCAAAATTCCATTATCTCCTGTTAAAGTTGCTATACTTACTCCAGCTAAAATTAATAACACTATAATTGTTATAACTAGTGCAATTAATGTAATACCTCTGATATTTTCTTTTTTCTTTAACTTTGTTATACTCATACATAATTCCCCTTTTCTTCTGTTTACTATTGTTTACTTTTTTTATTTATAGTATAGATTTTAAGATACTTGTATTGTATCAATCATTCTGAAAAGTGTCAACTAGTATCACTAGATTGACATTTTTCTGCTACAATTCTTAATTTTATGTTAATGGCTAAGTTGGGACAGGCACACTTTAGTGATTATTATGTTTACCTTATACGGTCCTTGATTTGTAAGTGAGATATATCTAATAAATAGCAAATAATTTATATAAAATATTTATTCAAAATTCGAATGTAACTGGAAAATATTTAGAAATTCTTATCCTATAAAATGAGGGATGTTCAAGGCAAAACTAAGTATTTTATAAATTTCTCATAAATTCCTCGGCTTCCTTTCATAACGTCTACAAATTCTTTA
>CANPAC010000008.1 GCA_947571975.1 uncultured Clostridium sp.
ATAATGGCTAAAGTGTGCCTGTCCCAACTTAGCCATTAACATAAAATCAAGAGTTGTATATTTAAGAATAAAGTATATTTTTTTTGCACAAACTAAATTTATTATGAATCAGATTTTAAATACAAATTTAAATGCAAATAATAATAAAACAAATAGAAAGAAAAATTGGTTTAAAATCCAATTTAGTTTTTCTATTGTTTTTACTATTATGTTCATAATTTGCGGAAGTTATTATTTATATTATTTAGGTAAAAAAGAAAAATTCTCAAATAATTTAATTGCTAACTATAATATTTATAGATTATATAGTTCTTCTAATAATACTACCTACGAAGAAAACTCTAATGGCATATTTGGAATTATAGAAATACCTAAAATCAATTTATATTATCCTGTCTTTTCTTCTCTAACAGAAGATTTGCTAAAAGTCTCTCCTTGTAAATTTTATGGTGAGAATCCTAAGTTAAATGGAAATATTTGTATTGCAGGCCATAATTATGATAATTCTTTATTTTTTAGCAAAATTTCTACTTTGTCTACAAATGATGAAATATTTATTTTTGATAATAATAGTATTAAATATATCTATAGTATTTATAGTATCTATGAGGTAGCAGAAACTGACCTTTCCCCTATTTTAAATTATGAAGAAAACGAAAAAACTTTGACCCTTGTTACATGTAACAATTTTACTTCTAATAGAATTATTGTAAGGGCAAAACAAAAGCAAACGACATAAGCTTCTATCGTTTGCCATTAGTTTATTCTAATCAATTTATTATATATTTCTATAATCTTTAATTTTTTTATAAGCATAAACTGCTGAAATTCCAAATACTACTACTAACATAGCTACTGGTATAGAACTTGCTACACCTGTTTTTGGTAAATTTGTATTATTGTAAATACTTGTGTTGTTTACTTTGTTTGAATTAGTGTTTGTATTATTAGTATTTGTATTATTTGTATTTGTATTATTAGCAGCTGTGTTACTACCATCTAATGTTAATTGAGTAAATCCATTTGTATTATCTGCTGCAAATACGTTGGTACTAAATATCATTACCATTACACTAATTATTAAAATTGAAACTACTTTGACCAAATTTGATTTTTTCATTTTTGACTCTCCTTTTCTTTTATACATTTTTTATTAGTATTCTTTTAATCGCCTCTAATTATACCTCTTTTTATGTATAATTTGAATGACATTTACAAAAAACATATAAATACTAATATCTTTCGTTTACATCCTTATTGTATACTCAAAAATTATATAAGTCAATACTTTTTTTCGATTTTTAGTTTACATTTACATTACAAGAATATTACATTTTTTACACATTAAATTTAAATAATACAATGTCACCATCTTGCATTACATATTCTTTTCCTTCAGAACGCACTAATCCCTTTTCTTTTGCATTAATCATAGAGCCTTCTTTTATCAAATCATTATAAGAGACGACTTCAGCTTTAATAAAACCTCTTTCAATGTCAGAATGAATTTTTCCTGCAGCCTGTGGTGCTTTTGTTCCTTTTTTAATTGTCCATGCTCTTACTTCTGGTTCTCCTGCTGTCAAAAAGGACATCAAACCTAATAAATCATAACTTTTCTTAATTACTTTGTCCAATCCAGATTCTTCTAATCCTAATGCTTCTAGCATCTCTTGCTTATCATTATCTTCCATTCCAGATAATTCTTCTTCGATTTTAACACATAATGGTATTACCTCTGCTTTTTCCTTAGCAGCATATTCTTTTACTTTTTTTACTAATTCGTCATTTTCTGCATTTTCTAATTGTTCTTCTGATATATTTGCAATATATAAAATTGGTTTAGTTGTAAGCAAAAACATTTCTTTTACCATTTCTTGCTCTTCTTCTATATAATCAATTGCTCTTGCTGAAATTCCATTTTCTAAATTTTCTTTTATTTTCTCTAGTAAATCAATTTCTTGTTGATATTTTTTATCAGCTTTTAAATTTTTTCTTGCTTTATCTAATCTTTTATTAACTGTTTCAATATCAGCAAAAATTAATTCTAAATTAATTGTTTCAATATCTCTTACAGGGTCAACATTTCCATCAACATGAACTACATTAGAGTCTTCAAAACATCTTACTACTTCACATATACTATCTGTTTCACGAATATGTGATAAGAATTTATTTCCTAATCCTTCTCCTTTACTTGCTCCTTTTACAAGCCCTGCAATATCTACAAATTCAATAATAGCATGTGTAGTTTTTTGAGGATTATACATTTTAGTTAACTTGTCTAATCTTTCATCTGGAACACCAACAACTCCTACATTTGGTTCTATTGTACAAAATGGATAATTTGCACACTCTGCACCAGCTTTTGTAATACTATTAAACATTGTACTCTTCCCTACATTTGGTAATCCTACAATTCCTATTTTCATCTTTACACCATCTCCTTCTTCTCTAAAAGTCTAGTAATTTACTTTATTTTCTACCTCTTTTAGTATTTTTGCCTCAAAATCATTTATATTCATTATTCCAATGTCTCCCTCTGCTCTTGAACGAATAGCTACACTATTTGATTCTACTTCTTTATCCCCAATTACTAGCATGTATGGTACTTTTTCAAGTTGGGCTTCTCTAATTTTATAACCTATTTTTTCATTTCTATCGTCTAGCACTACGCGAATTCCTTTTCTAAATAATTGATTTTTGACTTGTTTTGCATACTCATGTTGATTATCTGTAATTGGTAATATTTTTACTTGTGTTGGCGCAAGCCAAGCTGGAAATGCTCCTTTATATTCTTCAATTAAGAAAGATAAGAAACGGTCAAAAGTTCCTAAAATTGCTCTATGTATAACAACTGGTCTATGTGCTTGACCATCTTCTCCAATGTATTCAAGTTCAAATCTTTGTGGCAATAAGAAGTCTAGTTGACAAGTTGAAATAGTAACATCATGTCCAATTGCTGTTTTTATTTGAACATCTAATTTTGGTCCATAGAAAGCTGCTTCTCCTGTTGCTTCATAAAAATTAATTCCTAGTTCTGTTAAAATTTCTCTTAATTGGCTTTCTGCTGTCTCCCACATTTCATCATCATCAAAATATTTTTCTTTATCGTTTTTATCTCTTAAAGATAAACGGAATGTATAATTATCAAATCCAAAATCTTCATACACTGATAAAATTAGCTTTACCACTTCTCCAAATACAGATTTTATTTGTTCTGGTGTTACAAAAATATGGGCATCATTTTGACACATCTCGCGAACTCTTTCTAGTCCGCAAACACTACCACTTGACTCATACCTAAAATCGTGTGCTAATTCACCTATTCTAATTGGTAAATCACGATAAGAATGTAATTTGTTTTTATAAATTAACATATGATGTGGGCAGTTCATTGGTCTTAAAACAATTTCTTCATTTTCCATTTTCATAACTGGAAACATGTCATCTTTATAATGATCCCAATGACCACTTGTTTTATATAAATCGACATTAGCAAGCGATGGTGTATAAACATGTTTATAATCCAACTCTATTTCTTTATCTGCAATATATCTTTCTAAAATTCTCCTAATTGTTGCTCCATTTGGCAAGTACATTGGAAGCCCAGAGCCAACCAATTCATGTGTCATAAATAATTCTTGTTCTTTTCCTATTTTTCTATGGTCTCTTTGTCTTGCTTCTTCTAATAAATCTAAATGTTCTTGTAACATACTTGCTTTAGGAAAAGAAATAGCATAAATTCTTTGTAACATTTTATTCTTTTCGCTACCTCTCCAATAAGCTCCTGATGAAGATAATATTTTAACTGTTTTTATTTTTCCTGTGGTTTCTAAATGAGGTCCTGCACATAAATCTGTAAAATCACCTTGTTTGTAAAAACTGATTTCTTCTCCTTCTGGTAAATCTTCGATTAATTCTTTCTTATAAGGCTCATTTTTCATTAATTCAAGTGCTTCATTTCTTGGTAAAGAAAATCTTTCTATCAATAAATCTTCTTTAATAATTTTTTTCATTTCATCTTCAATATTTGCTTTATCTTCATCTGTAAAAGGTTTTTCTACATCAAAATCATAGTAGAAACCTTCATCAATAGCAGGTCCTATTGCAATTTTAGCATTTGGAAATAATCTTTTTACAGCTTGTGCCATAATATGTGAAGTTGTATGCCAATAAGCTTTCTTTCCTTCTATATCATCTTCTTTGAAAGTATGGATAACTAAATTACAATCTTGTTGCAATTTATATCTTAAATCTTTTATTTCTCCATTTACTTCCCCACATGTAGCATTTCTTGCTAATCCTTCACTAATTTGTTTTGCTACTTCTAAAATTGAACTTTCCTCTGGTACTTCTAAAATTGAACCATCCTTTAAACATACCTTAATCATAATAAATTCCTCCCTTTTTAATTGATTATACTAACTAAAAAACCGAAACTAAGATTTTCGCCATAATTATCTTCTATGGAAAGTTATCATACCATGATAATTTTCCTAGAATATAAAAAACACTCAATGGATAATAAACTATCCATAGGAGTGCTCTATTTACACGGTTCCATCCTAAATTTAACTTAATTTTATTAGAATATAACGGTTCTTTTCCGCCTAGTTTATTCACCAGGAACTTTGAAGAGGTAGTTTTCGTGATAGTTTTACTTTAAATTAGTTTTCAGCCTATGACTAATTCTCTCTTATTAAGATATAACATATCCTACTTTTCTCTTACTCGTTTTTAGCTTAATTTACTTAACAATTCAATTTTAAAATATTTTTTAAAAAAAGTCAATAGAAATTATTTACTTTTTTTTTATGATGTTATATAATAAACAAGTATTTTGAAAAGAAACGTCCCTACTTTCACATGCTTCCATAGCTCAGTTGGTAGAGTGCAGCCTTGGTAAGGCTGAGGTCACGGGTTCAATTCCCGTTGGAAGCCCCATGAAACTAATTTAATCAAATTTTAATTTAGTATATAAAAACTAAATTTTTGAAACAAAAAACTGCTTGTTAGCTTTTTAGCAACAAGCAGTTTTTTTGTTTTATATTTTATTTATTCTGTCTCATTAAACATATTTTTAATAGCCTTTTTTCTGATTCTTTGTATTGCATTATCTACTGATTTTACAGGAGAATCTAATTTTTGAGCAATAGTTATATAGCTTTCTCCCTTAATAAATCTATCTAATACCTGCTTTTCAAACTTACTTAAGTGTTGATTAACAGCATTTTCTACTTCTTTATAATATTCTTCTTTCATAATAGTTTCTAATGGATCTTCTACAGTTTTACTGTCAAAAGTATCAATTAATTCGACACTATCTTCTTCATTATTATCATATGCTGCTGTATTTAATGACAAATATGAATTTAATGGCATATGCTTTTTCCTATTAGAGCTCTTTATTGCTGTTATTAGCTGTCTTTCTATACAAATATTAGCAAATGATTTGAAGGTATTTTGCTTTTCTTGGTTAAAATTCTTTATTGCTTTAAATAATCCTATCATTCCTTCTTGTACAATATCTTCTTTTTCTGCTCCAATCATAAAATATTTGCCTACTTTGACATTGACTAAATTTTTATATTTTTCTAATAAATAGGATAAAGCCTTTTCGTCTCCTTCTTTTATTTGCTCTACAACTTGCTCATCTGTTAAATTTTGATATTGATTAGTTGTGTAATATACATTTTTATTTTGCATATGTGTCTTGTCTCCTCCAAAATGTGCTTTTTTACCATTATATATGTCAATTTTTGCATTGTCAAGCAGTTTTTTTGCTTTTTTGCAATTATTCTTATAATCTATAATTTTAACTCATTCTTTATAAATTCCCAAATATCATCAGTTTCCATTCCCTTTTGCCAAGAGCCGATTCCAGCTAGATTATTTTCTGTAATTAATGAAATTTTATGTTTTAAAGAATCTTTATCTTCTAGCCAAACTTGTTTTTTATTGTTATTTTCTGTATATTCCACATAGTTTTGTTTCAAATTGTCATCCCATTTTCTTTCTATTCCTTCTGGTAATACTTTATCTACATTTTTCATAGTTAATGTATTGCTTGATGTTTTACCTTCTTTGTCTGTTGTCCAAACTCTTGTATAAAATGGAACTGCTAAGATAATCTTATCAGGTTCTATTGCTTCTGTTTGCAAAAATTTATTTAAACTTAATTTAACCCAATCATATCCTGCCGTTGTACCTGGTTTTGTACTAGATACACCATATTGATCATATGCCATAAACACAATATAATCTGCTACATGTCCTATTACATTTCTGTCAAAACATAATGACCAGGTTTCTCCTCCATCTGGTGCAGTCACATCAACAGAAATAACTAATCCCATCTCTTTTAGTCTAGGGGTTAATTCTATAATAAATCTTGAAAACATATCTTTATCTTCTTTTTTCATATTTTCAAAATCAATATTAATTCCATCTAATTTATATTTAACACATGCATTTACTACATTTTCTATTAACTGCTGTCTTTTTTCATAACTATTCATAATTCCAGAGGTGACTGATAATCCTCCATTTGTAGCAGCTTCTGCATTAGAAAACATTGGCCATATCTTGTATCCATTTGAATGCGCCCACTCAATATAAGCTTGTCCTTTATTACCTATATTTTCTTTAAAATTCCCCTTATCATCTAAGTAGAAAAATGCTGGTGATACTACATTAATTCCTTCTATTGTTGTTCCCTTTCTATCAGGAGCAGAAGCATATTTAGAATAATAATCCCAAGTCAAGTTTACTTTTCCATCTATCTGCTTTTCTGTTTCCATCTTTTCGCGAACTATATATTCATTTTCTAATTTATCTGCTTTTACATATCCAATCTTTCCATTTTCTGTTCTAACTTTTGCATATTTTTTATCAGAAGATACAACAATAACACTGTCTCCTTTTTTTATTCTATCTACAGTCTTAGCTACTATATTAGTATTTGCTTTTACTGGTAAATTTGAAGATACAATTGCTCTTTTTTGTTCTCTATCTAAAGAATCTATTGTAATTACATTAGAATTTTCTATATTTTGAATCTCTATATCATATACATCTAACATTTCCGAAATTGGCAAATATTCCTCATTTTCTCTTTTAATAGCATGAGCATATATATTTTTAGTTGAACCATTTATTGTTATTGAATTTTTTTCGAATCCGATAGCTGCTATTTTTTTATCATATGTCGTTATAATTTGTTTAGTATCTTCTTCATCATAAATATATTTATCAAAAAAATTAGCCACATCCGATTTTGATAAATATATAATATTATTTTCAATTAATATATCATTTTTTAAATTTGCAGTAATATTATTGTTATTTATTACAAGATTTGTTTTTTTATTATCATCTAAAACAATGTAATCATTAATAATTAGTCCAACAAATATTAATAAACTAATTCACATTACCCCAAATTATCTTCTAAATAAAAAATATTTTTATAATCCTTTTTTTCTTTTTTTCTATTTCTTCTCTTGCCATTCTTCTACCTTTTTTCTTTTTTATTTCTTCCATTTTGCACTCCTTTTTCTTTAATAAAATTAATTTATATAAATCTTTTTTACATATTGAAATCTTTTTTACTACTATAACACAAAAAATTTCTTTATGGAATAAAATTCACAAAATTTTAACATTATTTTTATTTGCAATCTAATTAAAATCATTGTATAATAGTATTTACTAAAGTGGAGGTTTTTATGAAAATTTTAAATGTAACAGAAAAGATAGATGAAAACAAATTAGAAGAAATTGCAAAAGAGATAAAAAATGGAAAACTATGCTTATTTCCTACTGAAACGGTTTATGGAATTGGAACTAATGGTTTAGATGAAAAGGCAGTTGAGAAAATTTATAAAGTAAAAAATAGAAATAGAAATAATCCTATTAACTTGTTAGTAAGTGATTTTGCTATGATTGAAAAAATTACACAAAATATTTTGCCTCTTGAATATAAACTAATGGAAGCTTTTTTTCCTGGTCCTTTTACTATTATTTTGAACAAGAAAGATATTGTTCCAAATATTGTTGCTGCTAATTCTGATTTTGTTGGAATACGTATGCCCAATGGAATTATTGCTAAAAAACTAGTGGAATTAGCTGGTGTTCCTATTGCTGCTCCTAGTGCTAATATTTCAGGATGTTTAAGTGGAACTAATTTGAATGATATTATAGATGAATTTTCTGAATCTATTGATTTTGCAATTGATGGTGGTGAAAGTAAAATTGGAATGGAATCGACTATTGTTAGAGTTGTAAATAATGTTCCTCATATTTTAAGACCTGGTAGTATTACCCCAAAACAAATAATGGCTATTTCAAAAAAAGTTGTATTAGAAAAACCAAAAAATGATTTATTACCAAGTTCTAATTTGAAACACTATCAATTAAATATTCCTTCTTGTTTGATATATTATAAAGATAATCAAAAAATAGTAAATAAAATAGATGAAATAAGTAATAATTTTAAAAATCCAGTTGTTATTTGTTGTACTGAAAACAGCCATTTTTATACCAACAAAAATGTGATGTCAATTGCTTCAAGAAATGATTTAGAAAATTATTCAAAAAATCTTTTTTCTTATTTACGAAAAGCTGCTAGTCTTCATCCTGATATTATTTTAATAGAAGGTGTTGAAGAAGTAGAGCTAGGTATTGCTATTATGAACCGTTTAAAAAACATTTGTAATGAACTATATATTGAACAAAACTAAAAATAGGAGATTTTATCCCCTATTCGTTTATTCTATTATTCGCAAGGTTTCATATCATTCATATAAAACTTTTTTTCTGCTAATTTGTCTTGAACACCACGAAGAGCTTCACCAAATCTTTGGAAGTGAACTACTTCTCTTTCTCTTAAATATCTTAATGGATCTAAAACATCTGGATTATCACGACAAAGGTCGATTAATTTTTCATACGTTGCTCTTGCTTTTTGTTCTGCAGCTAAATCTTCTTGTAAATTTGCAATTGGGTCACCTTTACAAGCAATATATGATGCTGTAAATGGTACTCCTTGAGCTGATGCTGGGTATACGTCTACCCCATGTGGTGTGTGTTTGTTATCTATCCAATATAAGATAGCTGTTAAATCTTTGATTTTTACAGATATCTTAGTTAGTTGCTTTATAAGCAACTAACTACATATAAAATATACTATAACTACTCATTTCTGTACAAGAAATTATAAAATAATATTCTGTTTAAATTTAATTGTGAAAATTAATTTATATTAATACTAAGAAAAGAGTAACAAATTCATAAAAAGTCTATAAGTGTTTATATTTTAGCATTTATGGGCTTTTTCAATACTTTACTATAGTGTAGTGTTTTTATTTTAGATTTTGGAGGTTTTAACAATGAAAAGAATTGAATATATAGAAAGCAGATACCTTAATTAGTACAAAAAGAAAAGAATTAATAGATAAATAAACTAGAGAGATTATTGAAGTTGATCAAATTACTAAAAAAGTTTACGGTCAAAAGAACTTTTGGAAATTATATTTAAGTAATTTTATTCATGTTTTAGATGGTATCGAAAATAAGCAAGTCGCTATTTTAAAGTATATTTTAGATAATACTCATCCAAGTACAAATATGTTCATAGGTACTTATAAAACAATACAGAAAAATACACATACATCTGAAGCTACTATTAGAAATGAAAAATATAAAAGAGAAAATTTGAAAGGAATTTATAAACACAATGAACGAAAAAAAACAAAAACTATTCTAATAAAAATATAGATAAAACAAAATCACATTTGAATTATAGTTTAAAAGAAGCAACAATGTCCTATGACAAGTTATTTGATAAGATAAAAGACTCATATCATTTAACAAGATGAAAGATACCAAATAGAAAAAGAATAAAGAAAACAATTTAATAAACAAAAGAATAAAGAGCAAACTATTGCTTATATAAAAGAATTTAGACATTCACAAAAAGAAGAATATGAAATTTTACAATATCAATTAGCAATGGATTCAAAAATTGAATCTAAAAGTTCGATTATTTATAAAATTAATTTTAGAAAATACAACTCTAGTGCATATAACTATAATAGTAATAAAAAACAATTTGAGTTAGATAAATCTATCAATGCTCCTTATTGTTTTCCTAAAGTAATAAAATATTAAGTTTTTTATTAAAGCCAAAGGGCTTTATTTTTTTGTTTTCACAAATACAAGTCCTTTAGAATACAGTAAAATAGGAGGATTTTGTATGTGTAAAAAAGTGAATTTTAATGTAATAGAAAAAAATAAAAATAGCAATATAGAAGATATTGTAAAAAGTATAGAAACAATTGTTAATAAGCTAATTGTAAATGAATTTACTAATTGTATTGATTAAGTCTACTTATTTTTGTATAATATGCTTGTACGAAATGAGTAGTTTACCGATTGGAGGGTAAACTTATGAGGGTTGCTATATATTGCAGACTTTCTCGTGAAGATGATGACAAACTTCATGAAAACGATGAAAGCGAAAGTATCCAAAATCAAAAATCTATGCTAATCAATTATGCAATAGAAAGGAGCTGGGATATTTATAATATTTACTGTGATGAGGACTATTCTGGAATCGACAGTGAACGACCTGAATTTAAGAAATTATTAGCTGATAGCGAAAGCCATAAATTTGATATTGTGCTTTGTAAAACACAAAGTAGATTTACTCGTGATATGGAAATTGTTGAAAGATACTTACATAACAAATTTATTGAATGGAACATACGATTTGTAAGTCTTGTAGATCATGTTGATACTTTAGATAAAGGAAATAAAAAATCAAGGCAGATTAATGGTTTAGTTAATGAGTGGTATTTAGAGGATTTATCAGAAAATATTAGAGAGACATTTGATAGTAAAAGAAAACAAGGATTACATATTGGCTCTTTTGTATGTTATGGCTACAAAAGAAGTCCAGAAAATAAAAATAAACTTATTATTGATACAGAAGCAGCTGAAGTTATTAAATTAATATTTAATCTTTATGAACAAGGAAATCGGTGTTACAAAAATAGCTCAAATATTAAATGATAAAGGAATTTTAACACCTACTAAATATAAACAATCACAAGGGATTAACTTCAAAAATCAAGGCAAAAATATTGATTATTGGTGTGAATCTACAGTTAACAAAATTCTAAAAAATGAGGTTTATATTGGTAATTTGGTACAAGGATATAATAAAAAAGTAAGCTATAAATCTAAAAAAATGGTGAATCAGCCTAAATCAGAATGGATTATTGTAGAAAATACTCACGAACCTATTATTACGAAAGAACAATTTTACAAAGTTCAAGAAATTTTTAAAAGTAAAACAAGAAGATGTAAAAATGGCGAAGTTCATATATTTGCTAATAAGTTATTATGTTTGGATTGTGGTACAAAACTTTATAAATGTAAAAATGATAGAGGTTATATTTATTTTTCTTGTAAAGGCTCAAAAAAATTATATGGTACTTGCACTACACATTCTATTGGTTATGAAAATCTCAAAAATTTAGTAACTCAAAAAATTAAAGAGAAAATTTTAGCATTTTATGACTTTGATAATATTTCTGATGATTTATTTGTTTCTAATGATAACTTAAATAAAACAAAATTACTAGAAAACAAAAAAGAAACTTTATCTAAAGATATGGAAAGCATTAATAAAGCGATAAAAGAACTGTATTTGAACAAGGTAAATGGAAAAGTTCCAGAAGATATATTTGAAGATTTAAACTCCTCTTTCCTATCTGATAAGTCTATCAATCAAAAAGAACTAACAAAAATTGAAAATGATTTATCTACTTTAAAGGAAAAAGAATTAAATAGTAAATTTATAAAAGAACAAAAAGAAAAAATAATTAATCACTTTAAAGATTTTAAAGAACTTAATTATGATATTGTAAATAGTTTCATAGATTATATTGAAATTGGAGAAAAGAACAAAAAAACAAATTCGCAAGATGTTGTAATTCATTGGAATTTTTAGTATATTGTATAAATTTTACAAATTATTCACATAAAATTTGTAGTAATTTACCCAAGTTTATGATATACTATTTATAAATTTAAGAGAAAGGAGCTAAACTTTATGGCAGATGTAAAACAGCGAATGCTAGATATTGTTAACTCTGTACCAGAAGATTATTTCGATGGTTTAGAACCAACTGAAATGGTATTTAAACTTATGATGGAATATATTAAAAGGTATGGTGAAGATGAAACAACTATTATTCCAGGTACTGATAAGCATTTTAATTATGAAACTTTAAAAGAAATGCTTGAAAATAAAAATCCAAATTAAAAGGAGGTCATCAAAATGGATTTTATGAAAAAAACTTTAAGTCAAGTTAATACGCAAGAAAATACTCTATATGATTTTATATATAATTTAGTTTTCTTCATATCATTAAAAGAAAGTGAAGATGATATAAAAAATGGTAGAGTTATGACTATTGAAGAATCGAAAGCGAGGTTGATGCAAAAATATGGAAATCTCAATATCGAATAGAGCTCAAAGTAATATTGAAAATATCACAGAGTTCACATTAAAGATTTCCACTAACTATGCTAATAGAGTTATAAATGAAATATACTCTACTATATACTCGATAAAAGATGCTCCATATATTGGAAGATATGTTCCTGAAATTTCGGACAAGCATTATCGAGAACGAATATGTGGAAATTATCGAATAATTTATGTTGTTTCAGAAAAACACAATACAATTTATATTAGATACATAATTAGTGGAAAACAAAATTCTAATTTATTTTTTGAAGTTCATAAAAAAGAAATTTTTAATTTTTTAAATCGTTTATTTAATTAAATTCTTTTAGGATATATTCCAAACCCACCCCATGGTCTGTATAATATGGTGCTAATCCTGCTTTTTCAATTTCTTCAATGCTTGCTCCATCTGTTAATTGGTGTACAATTGTTCCAACCATTTCTAAGTGAGCTAATTCGTATGAACCAAAACCTTATCAAAAAAATTTTTTGGAACTATTTTTAGAAAAAATCTAATGGCTAGTTCCAAGCCAAATGTAAAATTGAATATTCATTTATAGAATTTTCATTCTATGGGTTCATATTCCAACCCAAGTTTATTTTTTGTTCACACATTTATATACTCGCATGTGAACTTGCGATTCACATCCTCACACCTGTCCATTTATATCCCGCAAACAGGGTTGCGACTTTATATTAAAAAATAAACTCCGTAATTAATAAATCTAAATATTTATGATTATATGAAATATCTATTAGCTTGTCCTTTTCAAATTAGATAACTTATCCTATATTAGGATAAATATCTAATTCAAAATTTGTAGGATCTGAATCCTTTTTAATAGCTTTTTCTTCTTTAAGATATTCCACTCTTTTAACAATTGTTTTTAGCAAATTATTTTTTTGCTCTGCTGTTTGTAAGTTTGGATATAAATCAAGTACATTTTCAACTTTTGGAATTAATGCCTTCTTACCTTCATCTTTTCTATTTTCCAATTCTATTTGTTTTTCAAATTCTTCTATATTTGATTTTATATTTGTTATTGTTGCAGATATTAATTGACATCTTTCTGAAAACATTTCTCTACTATATGTTCCTTCTTCAAAATAATCATAAACATTAGATAATTTTTTATTTTGACTTTCTAATTCTTTTTTTAAATTTGCAATGTTTTCTTCTAATGTGTTTCTTTTTTTGCTTTTTACTTCGGTCATATAATCATCATAATCTATACGATAATCTTTTAACCAATCTTTTAAAGATGCAATTATTTTTTCTTCAACAATACAAAGTTTTGAACTTACATTATTACAATCTTTATTAGGACACATAAGAGTTGGTTCCCATCCTTTTGCTTTATATGGTCTCCTCTGCATTGCCTTTCCACACTTACTACAATATACAATACCAACTAAAGGATTTTGTACCACTTTATTATGTACTACTGCTGGAGTATGTTTACTTCTTTTTTCTTGAACAATATTCCATGTTTCCATATCAATAATAGGTTCATGCAATCCATCACATAATATATAATCTGAATTTCTTGGTCTTGTGTTTACAATTTTTCCATTTTTATATTCTTTAACCGTTTTTCTCGAATTCCATCTTATTTTTCCAATGTAAACTGGATTACTTAATATGTCCTTTACTGCTGAAATAGTCCATTCTTCTGCTTTTCTTGGCTTATATCCCCCTATATTTAACTGTCTGACTACTTCATTGATTGAAATGTCATTATAAGCATACAAATTAAATATTTTTTCAACAGTTGCTGCTTCCTCATTTCTTATTAATGTAAAACCTTTGTCTTTTTTTAATTTTACTTTATCATATCCAAAAGGTGAAACACTTCCAACAAATTTACCTTCTTTTACAGAAGAAACTCTGCCTCTTTGTAATCTCCTATTAATTGTCTTGTATTCTCTTCTGGACATAAATAAACCAAATTCAAAGTATTCTTCATCAAATTCATCATTGGGATCATATATTTTTATTGGTGTTATAATTTTAGTATTAGAAAATTTAAAACTCTTTGCCACTCGTCCTTGATCCATTGTATCGCCACGAGCAAGTCTTTCAACTTCTACAACTAAAACACCTTTCCATTTTCCTGACTCTACATCCCTTAGGAGTTCTTGCACAACTGGTCTTGATTCAATACTTTCTCCACTTACAATTTCACGATAAATTTTACCAATAGAAAAGCTATATCTTCTAGCAAGCTCGACTAGCATTTTTTCATGTCTTGCAAGAGTTTCGCCTTCTCCTCTTGCCTCTGCTTCTAAATCGGCCCTAGATTTTCTTAAATATAAAGAATATTCTCCATTAGCAATGTCAATAATAACATCATTGGAATATCCAATATGTATATTATTCAAGAGACCTCCCTTCTCTATTTATTGCTCTTCTATCAACATGTTCTTATTGTAACATGTTTAAGAATTTATTACAATTAAATATCTTTACATTTTAAATAATTTATCACTAAACTTATAATCATTTCTTTTGTACTTTTACTATCTTCATTTATGTAATCACTATGTATTCTAATTTTTGTATTTTCATCTATATATTCTTTAACCACTCCCATTTTCAAAACACCTCATATCAAATACTATGTTTTAAAAATTGTTTTTATTCGCAATTGATTTTATTCAAATTTGCCCTAAAATTTCTTTCTGCAAACTCTACTGCGTTATCTGGAGAATAAAGTCGCATTTGGTAGATAAAATTTTTAGTTATATTTTCTGATGTTAGTTCTTCTGATGATATTTTAAAATGATTAAATACTAAATATCCATAAGCAATTACTTGTGATTTACTCAATTCCCAATAGTTTTCTATTCGAGAAATAAGATTTGTATCAATATTTTCTAGTATCTCACTTTTAGTTTTCTTTTGTAACAAAATTTGTTCTAAAGATAAAATTAAATTATCCATTTCTTTAAAACTTGTATTTTTATTTGCTAAAAGCAATAATCCTAAATTTTCTTTAGGAGAATATCTATTTTTATTATTCATTTTAATCAAATCCTTCCATAAAAAATAGACAGATTATATTCTGCCTATCCTAATTTTTTATTTTTATAATTTTTCAAATAATTCATTTGTTCTTCATCTTCATAAAATCTTTCTTCATCTGTTTTACATTCGTTTCCACCTCTAACAATTAAATATGTAAATAAAGAAACAAATATCATTAGTATATATAAAATCAATAATGTTACCATTGCTATTTTATCTAACATTTAAACAACCTCCATCTATTTAAGAACTACATTAAAGTAATCTTGTCCTTTTTTCATATTCATTAAAAATGATTAGCTAAATCATTCACAGGAATTGCACCTATCTGGAACACCAGACCTATTTTCCATGCGTGGGACGGTTCTTTCTCGCTCGTGCTAGGACTAAATAGGAGTATCATTATAACTATTATTTTCATTGCCTTATAAGTGGCTAACTTATATTTAAGTATTAGGTTCTGCTCTCCTAATTTAACTAGCTCAAATAATAGAACGTTTTTAACGAATCCATATTTAATTTTCAAAGTGCTATCAAAAGTAGAATTTTTTAGTTTCTACTTTTAACAACGGATGAAAATTAAAAATATGATGGTCTAAAGTAAAATTTTTTAAATTTTTTTATTTTTTCTTAGCTTATCTGCAAAATCATTTGATTTTACAATGTTTATTGCATGTTCAATTAATTCACTTCTCATATCTTCATCAATTTTTTTATTAGTATCTAATGAATATTTATTTATAAGTGGCATAATTTTCGTTATTACTAAAACTAAATAAACTTCATCTGTTTTAGCTTTTTCTAAAATTTCATAAAATTTAGTTTGATTTTCCATTACTACGATCCTCCATATATTTTTTCAATCTTGTAATAGCTCTTTGTTTACTATGTGCAATACAATCAACTGTACTTTCTAATTCATCAGCAATATTTTTTAATGTCTTTTTTTCATAATAATATGAAATAATTATTATTTGCTGCCTTTCTGTTAGGTGCTTTATTGCATCACCTAATTTATGCTTATTATTAGAATTAAAAGCCAAAAAGGAACAGAACGTATCATCATTTGACAATACACTCCATTCCTCATGAGTAATAACTTTTTCTTTCCTAGTTAAATATTCTTGATGTCTTATATAATCAATTTTTTTATTTAATAATGATTTTTTCATAAAGTTTATAAATCTAGCAAAAACAATATCATCTGAAAATTCATTATCCTCTTTTAATAAATCTTCAAAATAGTCTTTCTTTTCCATTTTGATTTCTCCAATCTTTTCAAATTGGTCAAAAATCTAAAAATTAAAGAAAGCTATTAACTTTTCTTTTACTTTATTAAATTATTAAACTATTTTAAATCATAAATTTTCCTCCCATACAAAAAAGTCCATAAAATTAAGTTCTATATCTATTCACATATCTTTTGTTATTCATTATTTGTTTTCTGTTGTGAAGTAATATACTTTCTTTAATCTTACAGACTCTTTTCCTAGAAAAATCTTACAACGATTTTTTCTAGTTGTCATAAAATCGTAAATAATCGGAAAAAATCAGCAAAAATCTCCTTATTTTGTCGAATTTTGTAAGTGGTACGTACCAATCTTTATAGCCATTTCACTTGCTTGTACTCACTTACATTTTATGGTAATATTAAATACGAATTTCATTATGGGAGGAATTATTATGAAGATTCGCATAGTAATTGCCAATAATAATGATATTCTGTTCAACAGCTTATCTAATTTAACATTACAATACGGATCAAAAATTGAAGTAACAAATGTACCAAAAGACAAATTAAAGAATTTTATTTGTCGAATCAAACCAAGAGAAAAACTAATAATATTAGATCCATATACTTCAACATCTTTTTACCTAAATCTATTGAAGTATATGATGAATCGGAACAGATAAGTCGAATATCATTATTTTGGTAATCGATTTAAAGACAGCAACTAATATTATTAATCATGAAAAAAGTCATCTTTTCTTGAGAAAAGAACAATCTAATTTTTCTTTACTAGAATTTATTAGCATTATTTCTAACACGATAAGAGATACATTAGAAGTTGAAAAGACGATTGATACTATTCTTTGGAAACTTGGTTTCACTACATATTTTAAAGGAACAATTTATTTAAAGGATGCCATTTTACTAGCATATAATGATAAAAAATTATTGCAAGATATGAATATTCTTTTAAAAAAAGTTTCTGAAAAAAATAATGTTGAAAATAACAAAGTAGTGCGTTCAGCAATGGATAAATCGCTGAATAATATGTTAGATTTTTTACATACTGATCTAGTATATGACATTTTTGGAGATGATTATGATGGAAGAAAAATTAGTTTAAAATATTTCATTGATTTATGTATTCGTTATTTAGAAAAAGAAGAAAGATACTGCTGTTTAGAAGATTATTAAAAAGAAAAGGAACTACTTTTTAATAATAGCCCCTTCATAGTTTTTGTATAAGAATTTTGAAATTGCAGTTTTGTTCTTATACATTTATATATTATTAGGCATTTCTGCTCTAATAAGCAATTTTATTTGTGCTAATTGTTTATTTTAAATTAGCACTTTTTATTTATGCTAAATTCCAATTCGTAGATTGTTTTTGCTTTTCAACCATATCTTTAAAAATTCCATTTTTGTTTAATAATTCCTCTGGTTTTCCTTGCTCTGCTACAAATCCATCTTTTAGCACAACAATTTTATTTGCATTTGTAACTGTTCTCATTCTATGTGCAATAATTAAAACTGTTTTATCTTTTACCAATTTTGAAATAGCTTCTTGTACTTCTGTTTCATTTTCTGCATCTAACGAAGCTGTAGCTTCATCTAGTAGAATAATTGGTGCATCTTTCAAAATCGCTCTTGCAATACTTAATCTTTGTCTTTCTCCTCCTGATAGTTTTGAGCCATTTTCTCCTATAACTGTGTTATAACCATTTGGAAGTTTACTTACAAATTCATCACAATTTGCTCTTTTCGCTGCTTCTAATACTTCTTTATCAGTTGCTCCTTTTCTTCCTATTCTAATATTTTCTAAAATAGTATTATTAAATAATGTTACATCTTGAAATACAATAGAATAACTTTTTAACAGTGTTTCTGGATCTATTTTTGACACATCTTCTCCACCTACTGTAATTTTTCCTTTGTTAATATCCCAAAATCTTGCAACTAATTTTGAAGCTGTTGTTTTTCCTGAACCAGAAGGACCAACAATAGCTGTTACCTCTCCTTGTTTTGCAATAAATGATACATTTTCTAATACTGTATCTTTATCATTGTAACCAAATTTTACATTTTTAAATTCAATATCATATCCTTTTGGATTAAATTTATCTAAACCATGTTGTATTTCATAATTATTAAATTCGTTCATTCTTTCAATACTTAATTTTTCTGCATTAATAGCTGCTAAATTTATTAAAGTTCCACCCATTGGCTCATACATTCTTGATACAACTAATAAATACATAAAGAATGTCATTATATCTATTTCGCCTTTTATTAGAAGATTTGAACCAACTAAAGCTACTGTTGCAATTCCAAATTTTAATAATAATCTTGCACTCATAACAAATACTGCTGATCCTAATTCTGATGACAATGCTTTCTTCTCTACTTCTCTAATTTTCTTTGTTAGTTCTTGCATATAGCTTTCTTCTGCATTCATTGATTTTAGTTCTTTTACTGTTTCTATACATTCTTGAACTCCGTCATAACATATCAAATCTGCTTGTTTTTTCTTTCTGTTAAAGAAATTCTGTGCTTTTTCTGAAAATAGTACAATAAATATAGAAATTGGTAATACCCATAAGGCTGCTATTGATAGTTTCCAGTTAAAGAAGAATGTCATTAGAGCAACTAATGTTGTAGAAATAATTGCTCCCCAAAATTGTGGCATAACATGTGAAAAGCTGTGTTCTAATACAGTACAATCTCCTAGAATTACTGTTGTTAGATCTGCTGTATCTTTTTTATTGAAGAACGATAGTGGCAATTTTCTTAATCTTTCTGCTAAACTTATTCTTCTTACTCCACTTTCTTTATATGTAGTAAAGAAAGTTAAATTATATTTTAAGTAATTAGTAATATAAATAAGTAGTAATATTCCTATTGTACTTATGATGTAAAATATATAATTTATACTTTTTCCATTTATTAAGTCTTGAATTAAGTAATATAACATACTTACTGGAAGTAGTACACTAAGGTCAGTAAATACACATGCTATAACAGCTTTTATAAAATCTTTTGCACCTTGTTTTGATAGTGCATATTTTTTCATTAAAAATTCTATCATACCTACACACCTACCTTCCAAGAAATTGATGTTTGATAATCATTCCACATTTTGTTGTATAGTCCTTTTTCTTTTAATAATTTTTCGTGATTTCCTTCTTGTACTACTTTCCCATCCTGCAATACAAAAATTTTATCTACATTTACAATACTTGAAAGCCTATGTGCTATCATAATTACTGTTTTATTTTTTGATAAATTCTCAAATGCCTTTTGTACTTTTGTTTCATTTTCTGGATCAGCAAATGCTGTTGCTTCATCTAATATAACAATAGGACTATTTTTTAGTATAACTCTTGCTATATTAATTCTTTGCATTTCGCCTCCAGATAAATATACTCCTTTACTACCATAAATTGTATTGATTCCATTTGGTAATTTTTCTAAAATGTCATCACACTGTGCAAGTTTTAAAGCCTCTCTTACTTCCTTATTGGTTGCTTTTGGATTTGCCATTCTTACATTTTCTAAAATGCTTGTTTTTAGTAATTTGCTATCTTGAAATACAAATGATACTAGATTTGATAATTCCTCTTTTGGAATATCTCTTACATCAACTCCACCAATTTTTATTTTTCCATTATTCACATCATAAAATCTTGTAATTAAGTTTGCAATAGTAGATTTTCCTCCTCCAGAAGGTCCAACAAATGCTACTAATGAATTGTTTGGTATTTTTAAGTCTATATTTTTTAGCACTTGCACATCATTATTTTCATAACTAAATGAAACATTTTCTAATTCAATAGAATTATTTATTACTCCATTTTGATTTCTGCCTGTTCTTAATGATGGAATAGAAAGTATGCTATTTATTCTTTCTAAACTATCATTAACTGTCATTAATTCTTCGCCTACGAACATTATTCTAGTCATTGTTGTAGCAATAATTGGAGTATAAATAATGTAGAATATTAGATTTAATATAAATTCAGTTGTAATATTTCCATTTGCACTTATAATTAGAGCTGCCAGTATTAAAAATGCAAATACACTATTAATAAATAATGTGAATATTAGCATTGGTTTTCTACATTTTTTAGTATAAGATATACAAAATGTATTATAATCATCTATTGATTTTTTAAATCTGTTAAATGTAAAAATCGTTTGTCCAAATGTTTTTACAACTGGAACGCCTCTTACATACTCTATTGCTTCATTGTTCATTTCTTCCATAGAATTTTGATATTTCTTCATATCTTCTACCATTGCTTTTCCTGTCATTTTAGACATTGCTAAAAATCCTAATACTGTTGGAACAAGTGATACTATACCAAGTTTCCAGTCAAATATAAATAATATAACAATCATACAAATTGGTGTAACAATAGCGACAAGAAAATCAACTAATTTGTGTGCTAAAAAATCTTCTGTTGCTCCAGCTGATTCTGTTACTATCTTTCTTAATTTACCGACTACCAATATCATTTACTTTGCCTATTGGCATTTCTAAAATGTGTTTCATACATTTTATTTTGATTTCTGCTGCTACTTTAAATGCTGTTTTATGAGTACACATAAGTCCTGCAAAATAAATAATCATTGAAGCAAGTTCAAATGCCACAGCCATCCATCCATTATGTATCATATTAGTAGCATTTTCAAAGTTAGGCATTATTTCGATTGCTTCTTTTATAATAAACCATATATAAACAAATGGTATTAAAGCTAAAATTGCAGAAATTCCACCAAGTATTAGTCCTATATATGTTACAACTTTGTGTTTTCCTGCATATTGCATTAATTCTTTTAATGCTTTTAACATTTTAATCCCCCCTATACAAAAATAAGTGTTAGCTTTTACTAACACCTATTTTTATCATTTTTTCTATTCAATTTCTACTCCAAAAAGTCTTTCATGCTCCAAATGGACTTTTTGTTTTCTATACTCTATTGGAGTACACCCCATTTTATCTTTAAAAACCTTTGCAAATTTACTACTATTATCATATCCAAGCATACCTGCGATTTCATTTACATTTTTGTCTGTTTCTTCTAATAAATGTAAAGAAGTATGTATTTTATAATCTTTTAAATAAGTATAAATTGGCTGTCCATATATTTCTTTAAAACATACTTTTAATGTTGTCGTTCCTATATCATATTTTTTAGATAGCATTTCTATTGTTATTTTTTTATCTAAATTTGCTGTTATTTCTTCATGTATTTTTTTAATCTTATCTATTTGTGTTTTATCTAAATATCTCTTTTGTTTATTTCTATCATCTAGTGGAATTGCTGTAAACACTACTAACAATTCTAAAATTTTTAGTTTAGTGTGCATAATGTTTTTATCTGGGTTTATAACATATAATTCATCAAATATATGAATCATTTCTTTTATGGGTTTTAATACAATTCCTAGTTCATTCTTTTTTAGTACTTCTTTTAAATGTTTCATATTATTTATTATTTCTGAAAACATAGATGGGATATTTTTATTTAATTTATCTACATCAATCAAGAAACTTATTCCTTCATAACATCCTGTTGGCATATTAGATATTTTTCTTTTTATTGTGTTCATATTAGCTGCCATATCGCCTTCTGTTAAATACAAGTTTCTTTCTTTTCCTACAACACATTCATAAACTCCTCTTTTACAATAATTGATTTCTATTATTTCATTTTCTGTATTTTCAGAAGGTTCAGGACATTTAAAAGTATTGAATTTATTATAAGTCAAATCTAATCCATTAAAAACATGATAAATAATCATTTGATTTCTTTTATTGCCTTTTTCATCATACATTGTAAGAATTGTTTTATACTCTGTATCATATTCTATTTCCATTTGTTTTGGATACACATCTTTCATCAATTTTACTCCTAACTATTCCTTTTATGCTATTTCTCTTGTTTAATTATTTCCTTTTAAATGAAATACACCTATTTACTTTATTGCAGTATTCTTCATATTCTTTATCAAACATATCATGTAACCATATTTCTTCTGTATTTTTTAGAAGTATTGTAAAAATAGCCAATAAACAACTGGTAAAATAAACAAATATATATTATTCTCAATAAATAATATTCCTGTGCATATAAATAAAAATGCTGAATAAATTGGATTTCTTACTATACCATATATATATCTGTTGTTCTTAATTTATTATCTTTTATACTTTCATCTATTTTTTCAATAATAACAGCTCTAACCCATACATACAATCCAAAAATAATTAATAATATGCCTACTATTATGAAAAAATTTTTTAGTATTTCATTATTAAGATTAGGAATAACATTCATATTGGTTAATATAATTCCTAATGCAGTTATAAACAATATTATACATACATAGATTGGTCCAATTCCATACATTGGCAAATGTTTCTTTTCCATTTATTTTCTTCCCTTCTATCCCAATGCTACATCTAATATCATCATAATTACAAAGCCTATCGCTACTCCTATTGTACCTATATTAGAATGTTCTCCTACTTGTGATTCTGGTATCAATTCTTCTACAACTACATAAATCATTGCTCCTGCTGCAAAAGATAATAAATAAGGTAGTATTGGAACAACTGCATTTGTAAGTAATATAGTTATAATTGCTCCTATTGGCTCAACAATTCCTGAAAGTGTACCATATAAAAATGCTTTTGATTTTGATACTTCTTCGCTTTTAAGTGGCATTGATATAATTGCTCCTTCTGGAAAGTTTTGTATTGCAATTCCTATTGCTAGTGCCATTGCACCTGCTATTGTTATTCCAGTATTTCCAATTATTGCTCCTGCAAATGTAACTCCGACTGCCATTCCTTCTGGAATATTATGAAGTGTTACTGCTAACACCATCATTGTTGTTTTCTTTAACTTTGATTTCATTCCTTCTGGTTTATCACTTTTCAAATGTAAATGTGGAATTAAACTATCTAATACAAGTAAAAATACAATTCCAAACATAAAGCCAATACTTGCAGGAATCCAAGCCACTTTTCCTTGTTCTTCAGCCATATTAATTGATGGTATTATTAAAGACCAAATGGATGCTGCTATCATTACTCCTGAAGCAAAGCCTAAAAGTAGCTTTTCTATTTTTTTATTCATTTTATTTCTCATTAAGAATACTGTTCCTGATCCAAGCATTGTTCCTAAAAACGGAATTAATAATCCCCAAAATATATCCATTCTACTCATTTCCTTTCAAACTTGATACCATATCTATTTTATTTATCTTTTTAGCAAGTAATTTAGAAACAATATAAGATATAATAAATGTTCCTATTGTTGCAATTATATATGTTTCTATATTTATACTAGCACCAAAATCATAACTTTCTTCAATAGCTGTTTTAAATAACCAATCTGTTAAATAAAATCCTGCTGGAAGTCCTAAAATTATTGATATACAAGATATGATATTATTTTGTTTTATAAATATCTTTCTAATTTGTTTATCTTTAAATCCTAATACTTTTAAAGTTGCAAATTGATATTGCTTTTCTGAATATGATAATATTCCTAAATTATAAATAATGACAACACCTAAAATAACTGCTACAACAATAATTAACACAATCATTGTTTTCATTGTTTCAAGCATATTATTCATACCTTCTTTTAATTCTTCTCTGTCAGCTATCGTATCTATTCCTTCTATTTCTTTTGTATCTGATAAATTTTCATTTGTATATAAGGAATCTGGTTTATATTTTATATCTAAACTTTCAAAATATTCTCTTGTCATTGTTACATTTTGATTTTGTGGATCTTTGTTAAATCCTACTATTTTAGATGTATAGTAAGTATTGTTTCCTGCGATATGCCAGGTTATTTCATCTCCAATGTTATATCCTTTATTTTTTGCTAGTTTATATGTTACATATACTCCATCTTTTTTATTGATACTAACAAATTTTTCTTTATTATCAATAAACCTTACATAGTGTTTGCTATCTGTTACAAAGATATTATTTGATTCTCTGTTTCCATCTTTATCTTTGATTTCTATGTATAGACTTTGAGATGTATTGTTACCATATTTATTAGTCAAATTTTCATATAAAGAATTACTAATATCAGATTTTATACTTAACTTATAATCAAAGTTATATATTTTATTAAATTGTAAATCTATAAAGTGGTTTATACTATTTAACATTCCTAAACTACATACAATTAACATAGTACATGTTGCAATACCTATAATTCCAGTAATTGTTCTTGCTTTATTTCTAAACATATCTCTTATGTTCCATTTTGTACTAAAACTCATATTTTTAAATATTTTGCTTGTTGTAAGATTTAAAGAATTATTTTTAACTTTTGGAATTTCATTTCTTAAAGTTTCTGCTGGTTTTTCTTTTAATATTTTTCTTGTAGATAAATATGTAACAAACGAAACACATAAAACAACAAGTAGTGCTACAATATAGGAATCATTTTTGATAATAGGCATACCATTTGGAATTTCAAAGAAACTCATTTCCATTCCAATAAATACATTTCCTATAAAGTATCTGCCACCAACAATTCCAAGTCCTACTGCTACTAATGAAATCCAAAAGCTATAACCTATATAATGTAAAATTATTTTTCTCTTTTTAAAGCCTAGTGCTTTTAATGTTCCTATTTGTATTCTTTGTTTTTTCACAACTCTTGTCATTGTTGTTATAACAGAAAGTAAAGCAATAAATAAAAATAATCCTGAAAATACACCAATATAGGTTTCTCCTTCTTCTATTTCTCCTTGATATGCTTTATAGGATGCTGTATCTTCTATATTTACTAAAGCTACATTGTCTATTTTTTCTTCTATTTGATTTTTAACTTCGTTTATTCTTTCTTTATTATCTATATCAACCATAATGTAATTATATTTTAAATAGTCTTTGTAGTTAAAATCACTTACATATTGTTCAAATGTTTTACTGTCTGTTATATTCATTTCTTGCATTACTTGATTTTTTATATATCCTTCTAATTCATTTACTGATAAAAAGCCAAATCCAAATGTTTTGTGGTCTGGAAATAGTTGTGATTCATCTTTTACATCATACAAATGATCTGGTACATTTATAAAACCTATAATCTTTTCATCTAACACATAGCCATCATATTTTACCTTTAATGTATCTCCGATTTTTAAATCATTTTCTTCAGCAAAGAAATTATCTAGCCATATTCCTTTTGTACTTACATTAAACTCATTTCCTTTTACTATATAGAATTTTGATATTTGGTTTGATTCTATAAAACTTAATTGTAAAGTTATATCGGTATTTTCTTCTAATACACCATTTACCACTAATTTGCTTTCTGCATTTTTTACATTTTCTATTTGTTTTATGGTATCTAAATTTTCTTTTGTTAGTTCTCCCATTGTATTTAAGTCTTGTAAATTGTAATCTGTATAAAAGTTATTAGCAGTTTGTTTCATTCCTTCCATATAGCTTTCAATTCCACTATATGCCATAACCCCAATAAAAACCATTAGAAATATTGTGATGAACTGTGATAAATTTTGCTTTATATCACGAAGCATTTTTCTTTTTAACATTTTACCACTTCACCTCATCAATCTTTTTAGGATTTTGATTTGAAGTTATTTCTTCTATTTTTCCGTTTTTTACTTTTATAACTGTGTCTGCTATTTCAGCAAATAAGCTATTATGTGTTACAATAATTACTGTGTTTGCCCCATTGTTTCCATCACATTGTTTTTTTAATAATTTTAAAACTTCTACACCTGTTTTAGAATCTAATGCACCAGTTGGCTCATCACATAATAATAACTTTGGATTTTTTGCTATTGCTCTTGCTATTGATACTCTCTGTTGCTCTCCTCCTGATAATTGATTTGGAAATTTGTTCATGTGGTTTTCTAATCCTACATCTTTAATTGCTTGTTTACTATCTTTTCCGTTTTTTACAATGTCTTTTACTATTTCTACATTTTCTAATACGGTTAGTGTTGGTAGTATATTATAAAATTGAAAAATGAAACCAATATTTTCTGCTCTGTAATTTGAAAGTTCATTTTCGCTGTATTTTGAAATTTCTTCTCCATCTATTTTAATTTCTCCAGATGTTACATTATCCATTCCACCAATTAAATTAAGTAGTGTTGATTTTCCTGCCCCTGATGGACCAAGTATTACTACAAGTTCTCCTTTTTTGATGGATAAATTTATACTATCTAATGCTTTAAACTCTTTTTCTCCTATCTTGTAAGTTTTACTTACATTTTTTATTTCTACTATATTTTCCATAGTTCCTCCTAACTTATTTTTACAATGTGAATATCTATTCATATTCGTACTTATTATACTTCTTTTTATTTTTATAGTCAATAAAATGTGAAAACTTTTTCATATTTATTGCTTTTTTATTTCTATCATTGTATAATCAAAAAGAGGAGGTAAATAAAAAATGTCAGAAACAAGAATGCCTACACAAAAAAGATCGATTGAAAAAAGAAATAGAATTATAGAAAAAGGATTTGTTCTTATGTGTGAACAAGGCTATTATAATACCACTATGCCTGATATAGCTAAATATGCAAATGTATCTGTTGGTATTATTTATCAGTATTTTAATGATAAAAAAGATATTTTTATAGAAGGTGTAAAACAATATTCTGATCGTATCATGTACCCAATGATTAATTTGTTAGAAACAGAGAAAATTGAAATTAACAATTTAGAAAGTCTTTTTAAAAATATGATTAAAAAATTTATTGAAAATCATAACATTTCTAAAAAAGCTCACGAAGAACTACTTGCTATGTCGCATTTAGATGATGATGTTGCTAAAATTTTTAAAGATTCTGAATATGAAATGACTGAAAAAATAGTAGCTTTATTAGAAAATAATAATATTTGCCTTCAAAATCCTAGAGAGAAAATTCATATCCTTTGGGGAATGATTGATAATTTCTGTCATGAGGTAGTTTATCACAAACATATCAAAATTAATTATGATATTATGCAAGATGAAGTAATTAGTATAATTATGAATATAATAAAATAACTATTCAAGCTCGAATAGTTATTTTTAACTCTTATTTAACTCTTTTTACAATATAATCTTCTAATATATCTATTGTTTGCTTAACACCTATTTTTGATGTGTCAATACATAAATCATAATTATTTCTATCTCCCCAAGTTTGATTTGTGAAGTGTTTATAATATTCTGTTCTTTCTTTATCTGTTTGCTTAATTTTCTTTTTAGCAATAGTAGAATTTAAGTTTTCAAATTTAATTTTTCTATTAACTTTAAATTCCATATCTGATGAATAAATAAATATTTTAATTACATTTTGATTATCTTTTAAAATATAATCAGAACATCTTCCAATAATGATAGAACTTTCTCCACTATTGTATAAATCTTCTATAACTTTTGCTTGTTTTAAGAATAAGTTATCATCAGCACTAATAGGAGATAATTCATTATTATTTGAGAATACATAGTTTGTTGCAAATCCATACCAGAAACTTGATTTTTGTTTTTCATCAACTTTTTCTAACATTGCCATATCTATATTATAATTTTCTGAAACCTTTGCTAATAACTCATTATCATAGCATTTTACATTTAATCTTTTTGCTAATTCTTGTCCTATATATTTTCCACCACTACCGAACTCTCTACCAATAGATATAACAAAATGATTATTTATTTTTTCTATTGGCTTATTATCAGTAGCATTACTTTCTTCAATATTTTCTTTTGCTAATTTACTAATCTTACCACATTCTATGCTTACAAATATAACTGTAACAATAAATGCTCCTATATCTGATACAGGTCCAGCCCATAACATTGTATATAGATTTCCACATAATCCAAATATACATACACCAGGAACAAGCAGTATAACATCTCTCATTAGAGATAATGTCATTGCTTTGTATGGTTTATCTATTGACTGTAAATAGATACAACTTGCTTTTTGAATACAACAAAGTAATATTCCTCCTAGATAGATTCTAAAAGATAAACAAGCATATTCTTGATAAAATTCTAAATTATTCGCATGTCCTCCAAATAGACTTACAATAAAGTTTGGTGCAAATTCAAATAATAACATAGATATAGCACCAATTACAATGTTTGCAATGAGAATTAGCTTGTATGTTTCTAATACTCTTTTATATTTTTTTGCTCCATAATTAAATCCTATTATTGGTTGCCCTCCAACTGCAACACCTAAACTAAATGCTAATACTATGGCGAATATCTTAAATACGATTCCTAGTGCTCCTCCTGCATCTGTTGCATTTTCTCCTCCTATTGTTCCTACAACATTATTTGCTACAATAGTGATAATTGCAATAGATACTTGAGTAATAAAACTTGAAATTCCAAGTTTTAAAAGCTTTCCTAATACTTTTGTATCAATTCCAAAACATTCTTTGGTTAATTTCATTAGTTTTGGCTTTCTAAAATATATTGCACATAATAAAGCTGATACAATTTGTCCTGCTATTGTTGCAATAGCTGCTCCTTGAACTCCTAAATCAAATACAAAAATAAGAATTGGATCAAAGATTAAGTTTATAACTGCTCCTACTATTGTTGAAATCATTGAATATCCAGGTGCTCCACTTGCACGAATTATTGATGCCATTGCTGATGCAAACATATAAAAAGGTGTACCACATAAAATTATTTTATAATATTGCTGTGTAAATAATATACATCTTTCATCATATCCATTTACACCTAATATACCTAGTATTGGTTTCATAAAAATAAAACCTACAATAACTAAAATAATACTTAATAATATTACTGTAATAATTGCATTTCCTACACTTTTATTACTTGTTTTTTCATCTTTTGCTCCAAGAGAAATACTAAATAAAGTTGCACAGCCATCTCCTATTAGTTGTGCGATAGCCAATGCTACAACAGTAAATGGAAAAACTAAAGTTGTTGCCATTATACCTGCTGTTCCTGCACCACTATTCCCAATAAATATTTGGTCAACTATATTGTAAAGGGCACTTACTAACATTGCAAGTACACAAGGAATTGAAAATTTAATTAGTAGTTTTTTTATTGGTGCATTTGTTAAATAAAAGTTTTCGTTCGATTCATTCATAAATCTAATACCTCCCTCAAATTTTAGCAAAAAAATAACGTAGAAATCCTTTTTTGTTGGATTTCTACGCTTTCTTTTGCTGTCCATGACTTTTACATTATACAAAATCTTCTTTTATTTTGTCAAGAATGGATTTTAAATTTTTTTATAATTTTTTGTTATTAAATTTTTATTTAACCTACCCTACTTATTGTAAGTTTGTAGTTACTTTTGATATTTTTCTGGCATTAATTTTATATCTCGAATCATATCTCCATTAATCATTCTATTTCCATTTTTTTCTTCAACTTTTATCCAGTTATCTTCTATCATAACTATTTTACCTGTTACTCCAAAAGATTCATTAAATAAACTAATGGTACAAACTTTGTTCATAAATTCTTTTATCATTTCTTGTGGCATTTTTCTTTTCCTACCTTTCTTTTTTCTTTTAACTATTCCTAAATATAATTTATTTCTTCTTGGTATTATTATACAACAAAAGATTATAATAAACCAAAACCACCAATAATTTATTTTTACCACCTCCATCTATGATAATAAAAACTTGTAATTTTACTTTATCATAAATATTTCTTGATTACCATCATCTATAATAAATTTATTAGTCTTTGTTTTTATAAGATGAGTTCCAACTGGCATATCTAAATATGGAATAATAGATTCATCATAATTACAAATAGTATTCAATTTATAAATTTTATAATTGTTTGAATTGTTACTATAGTTTTCATCTTCATTACCTTTGAAAAATCTCCACCCACTGTCTGGAAAAACTGTACTAGGTTCATCTCTATACATATATCCTACTTTCCATCCCTCTATTGTAATCATATTTGTTGCCATACAACCATCATTACCTTCATAATCAATTAGTTTATTTATTTCTTCTTTTTTCTTTTTAAAAATATTCATTTTACCATCTCCTCTAAAATTGTAATTTGTGTCTTACTTAAAACCAATTTACATTATCATTTCTAAGCTTTGGTATATCACTATTTTTATATGGATTGTAATTATTTAAGTTACAACCAAATTCTTTTAAAAATGCTATTTTATTATGATTAGACCATCTAATAAGTGATAATCCATCAAATTCTTCTGTCTTTCCATTATTCATAGTGTTTTTAAAATACCACTCTACAATAGTTTGATTATCCTTATGAAAATATTGCTTAATATCCCATTTTAATACTTTTCCTCTAGTATTCCATTCATTAAACCAATGTTTTACTGTATTTCGATTTTCATATTTTGGACTCCAGCTTTCAACATAAATTACATTTTCTTCAAATATATCATCTATACCTAAATCTTTTTGTTGTAACCACATATCAAACCATAATCTAATTATTTTTTCTCTTTCTTCCATTTTCCACCTCTAAAACTTGTAATTTTTTAGTTATATCTTATTGAACATTACTGTCTTTTCTTTCATTGATATTTTACCTACTTCATATCCATATTCTTTAGATTCCTTTTTATAAGTCAAAAAGGAATGGTCTATATCAAATCCTAAAATATTTTTAATTTCTTCATAAGATAATTTATAACTGTCTTTCTTGTTTTCTTTTAAATATCTCCATAATAGCTCATATTTGCTCATTCCTAACACCTCTTGAAATTGTAATTTATCTTTCTATTCTCATATATAAAATTGGATAAGGATTTCCCTGTTCATCTAGTTCTGTTCTTTTATAAGTTTTAAATCCCATATGCTCATAAAATCCTTTGCTATTTAGATTTTGTTCATTTACTGCTAGTTCATTAACACTATAATTTTCTATACCATAGTTTAATAATTTTTTTCCTAGCCCATTTCCTCTTTCACTATTTTTAATAAATAACATTTCAAGTTTTCTATCTTCTATTCCCATAAAAGCAATAGGCTGATGGCTTTCATTTTCTATAATCACTAAATGCGATACTCCAGAAATAGCTTGTGGTACATATTCTTTTATATTTTTAATTTCTTCATTAGATAGAAATAAATGTGTTGCCTTTACTGAATCTTCCCATACTTCTACTAATTGACTTACTAGCATTTCTGTTCTTTCTTGTATTTCAATTATTCTCATATCTATCCCCTTCATATATTGTAATTTAGCGAATACTTTTATAATCAATATTGGCTAATTTTGCTTGTCTACACAAATCCTTTGTCTGTATTTTATATTGTTTTCCATCTTTTATCGTATAAGTTCCACATTGCCTAAACTCAAAACTAATATTTTTTCTTATACATTGTTCTCTAATATCTAATGCCCAGTCATAATTAAATACCCTAGCATTTATGTCAGATTCTCCCCCCACTACAACTAATTCAATATTATCAAGGTATTCTTCAATATCTACTTTCTCTAATAATGGCTGTGCTGTTATACATTTGTGTTTTATTGGTAAATCTTTAAAAATTGATAATTTATAATCTGCATTTTTTTGAT